>JBBUDB010000027.1:0-28472 GCA_038057515.1 Patescibacteria group bacterium
CGGAGTTCTCGTTGTTTTCGGCGCGGTCGTCGGCGCCGGCTATTTTCTTCGAGCCGGAAACAACCAGGCGCCCGCCGCACCCCAGGAATCCGCCGCGTCGCCCTTTGGGCTGCCGACCGCGCCCATATATCAAGCTCCCGCGGCGGGAGGCGCCACTTCGACGATCAGCCAACAGTTCGGCGTGGTGGCCGAGAACGAGGTCGTCGGCTTTTTCGTCGGCCCTCAAAACACGATCACGGCGGTAGAAACCGGCGGGCGGGTTGTCCGCATCGCCGACGGAGCGCAGACCGTCATCAGTTCGGCGCCTATTTCAAACATCATCAGCGCTGATTTTTCTTTTGACGGGCGTCTGGTTCTTGTTTCTTTCGGCGACGCGCGCGCGCCGCAATATAGTGTTTTCGATATCGACAAAAAAACCTGGCGCCCTCTTCCGGAGAACACAAGGAGGGCGACCTGGTCGCCAAGTGATCTTCGCATCGTCTTCTTCTCCACGAGCGAGACGGCGGCGAGCGGTTTATCGACTCTCGACCTCGGCAATCCGAAGGCCTTGCCGAAGGTTTTGACGCGGCTGCACCAGCAGGACCTTGATATCTCCTGGCCAAACCCCGAGCGGATCTTTCTCGCCGAAAAGGGCGCGGCCTCGCTTCTCTCGTCGGTCTGGGTTTTTAAAATAAAAACCGGCGAGCTCGCTTTGGTTCTTGAAGAAGAACTCGGCCTTGATGTTCTCTGGTCTCCGGTAAGCGATCATGGCCTTGTTTTTTCGGCTGATCCCGGCGGCCGGGGCGGACGGCTGTCGCTTATCACCGGCCTCGACACTCGCACAAACCTCGCCATCACCTCTTTCCCGGAAAAGTGCGCGTTTGCCGCCGAAACAAAAAATGCTTCGACTTCGGCAACGTCTACAAAAACAACACTAACATCTGCTCCCTATTTTATTTGTGGATTCCCGAAAAATTATGATCGCTTCGCTGTTTTCCCATTGCCCGATACCTATCAGAAACGCGCTATTTACGCACTCGATGACTTTTATAAGATCGACGCCACGACCGGCGATGTTTCGCCGGTATTCGTTCAAAGCGAATACGGGCTCGACGCGGAAAAATTAAGCATAGCGAACAGCCGGCTATTCTTTATTAATCGGTTTGATCACAAGCTTTACGGAATTTCCCTTCGATAGGGGGGGGCGAATCTATTAATGCGGCGCAAAATGCCCCCTATTCCTCTAAAATGGGCTTTATGACCACGTAGCGGCCGCGGGCCTTGCCGACGCTCTCGGTGCGCACATCGGGGTGTGAGGCGAGCTCCAGGTGGGCCAGGCGGCGTTCGTAAGAGTTCATGACCGGGAGGGGAATCTCGCTTTTCGTCGCGACCGCCTTCCGCGCCGTCGCCCGGGCAAGCTCAACAATAAGGTTTTCCCGCTCTTTCCGATAGTTATTAACATCGAGAAAGATCGGCTGTTCGTTCCCTTTGCGCGCGACAAGCTGGAGGAGGTAGTTGATGCTCTCTACGATAATGGGCAGATTTTCCTTAATAAGTCCCGGGTCGCTATGAATGAAGAGTGTTCCGTGGTGGTGCTCCGCGTCAATATCAAGGGCGTAATCGGTGAATCCAAGGCGCCGAATAAGCTCCTTAATGAATGTTTCCCGGCTTTCCATGAGTAATTTGTCGATTAATGAAAAACTGCTGGACGACTCCAAACACGGAAGTCACCGTCCAATAAAGGCCTACGGCGGAGGGCAGGGTCCCCAAGAAGACGATGGTAAGTATTGGCGCGAGGAAGACCATTCGACGGGCCATTCGCTCCGCTGACGACTCTCCACTCCCGGACGCCCGGGCAGGAAGGGCCAGGCGGCCCTGCGCGAATTGCGCCAACGCCGCCAAAACCACCATCACCATACTCGACTTCGTTAGATTTATCAAGCCAAAAAGGGTGGCGTTCAATGTTTCTGGCCTGGCGACGAAAGCGTAGAGGCCGTTCAGGGACTCGGCTGTCAAGCTGTTGAGGAATATCTGGTAGAGCGCAATAAGGATGGGTAGTTGGACAAGCAATAAGAATATTCCGGAAAACGGGTTTAGGCCGTGTTCGCGATAAAGGGCCATGGTTGCCTCAAGTTGGCGCTCTTTGTTGTCGGCGTGGGTCTTGTTAATGCGCGAGAGCTCCGGCTGGAGGCGCTGCATTTTTGTCTGATAATGGGCGCTTTTTTGGAATAGGGGGAAGAGAACGATTCGGATGAGAATGGTGAGGATGACGATGGCGAGGCCAAGATCGTGAAAAGCAACCGTGTTATATAAAAAAACAAGACCATTAAGAAGTGGTCTATGAAGGATTTCGTTGTATAAATAACCCATTAGTGTGTCAGTGTAGTGATTTTTCCAGTTCGGCAAGCGCCGCCCTAATATCAGCGGCGGTTGGGGTGGGGGGACGGGGCGCAAAGAATATAATAACGTCCCGACCGGTATTCGGCCAACTATCGATAGCGGCCCAAACAATTCTTTTTATGCGATGCCGAACTACCGCGGTACGCCCAGCCGAACCAATAATTACCGCGTAGCGATTCAGTGATTTTGTGTTTGGGGATGTTTTTGCCGAAAGAAACCCAACAACAACTCGTCGTCCGGCAACAATAGGGATGTCCGCTGATCGAAGGCGCCGAACTTTCGGCAACATACGCGAAGAACTAGACGGAAAGGCGCTTTCTGCCCTTCGTCCGCCTTCGGGCAATAACACTCCTCCCACCGGGAGTTTGCTGACGAGCCCGGAACCCGTGGGTTTTTTGGCGCTTCCGCTTTTTTGGTTGATAGGTCTGGGACATTTTTCGTATACCCCACGAGATAAGTCGTGTCTTCTTTGGGTGTTGTGTGGGCGGGGGTGGTTTTGAGTATCTCTGGCGTTTCTCCGCTAGCTTCGCATTATCTCACGGGGTATACTAGCACAACATCATCTGGCCGTGAAGCGCGGCTGAATTCGCCCAAAGCGATCCCGCCCGAGGCGATTGATGGTGGGCAATAAAAAACGGCGCTTCGGCCGGTTTGGGTGCTCCGAAAAAAGTTATTAACAAGTAGTCCCCAGGGACGCTCCCCGCGCCGCCTTTGACGGATGGGAAATAGCGACTAAAATGACCTCGATGGACTTGGAACAACTTTGGCACGCAACGCTGGGCGAGATGGAGGCACAACTGTCTCGAGCAAACTTTGCCACCTGGCTCAAGAGTAGCCGCCTCGTAGATAAAAGGGATGGGGCTCTCTATGTTGCCCTTCCTAATAATTTTGCCAAAGAGTGGGTGGAGAACAAATATCAAAAAACCCTCTTGGGGATAGTGAGAAACTTTGACAGCTCAACAAAAAAACTGGAGTTCCTTGTTGATCACCAGGCCTCCGGCTCTCCTGGCGCCACAAAGAAAATTTTGGGGGGCGAAGATGGGGAGCGTATCGAGAACCCGATGAGTCTCGAGTTTAGGATTGACCCGGAAACAAATCTCAACCCGCGCTATTCGGAGAAAAGCTTCGTTGTTGGTCCGTCCAACGAGCTCGCTCACAGCGCCGCCTCGGCCATCATCCAGGATCCGGGCACAAAATATAACCCGTTCTTTGTTTATGGCGGCGTTGGTCTGGGGAAGACCCACCTTATTCAAATGATCGGCAACGAAATAAAGAGCGTCCACAAGGGGCGGATTCGACCGCGCTACGTCTCTTCGGAAAAGTTCACCAGCGACGTGGTGTGGGCGATCCGCAACAAGAGAATGGATGATATTAAGCATCGCTACCGCGATGTTGACGTCCTTATTATCGACGATATTCAATTTATCGGCGGCAAGGAAAAGACCGAAGAGGAGTTTTTCCACACCTTTAACGCTCTCTATGAAAACAACAAGCAAATAATCATCTCTTCCGATCGTCCGCCGCAATCCATTCCCACCCTCGAAGAGCGGCTTCGCTCTCGTTTTGAGGGAGGCCTCATCGCCGACATTGGATACCCGGAATACGAGACTCGCGTCGCAATCGTAAAAAACAAGCTCCAAGAGATGAATCGCGGCTTGTCGGATGTGATTATCGACATGATCGCGCGCAGGGTGAAAAAAAACATTCGCGAACTAGAGGGGGTGTTGAATAAAATACTTTTCTATCAGGATGTAAAAAAGGCGGATATTACCGACAAGGCCGCCGAAGAAATCATCGAGAAATCCGTCCAGGGATTTTCAAAACGCGTGAACGACGACCAAATTCTGGGGGCGGTGGCGGAGTTCTTTAATATTGGCGTTCCCGACCTTATTTCCCGGGGCCGGAAAAAAGAGGTGGTTCTGCCTCGGCAAATAGCCATGTTTCTTCTTCGGGATATCTTGGAGATGTCGTACCCGTATATTGGGGAGAAGCTGGGCAGGGACCACACCACGGCGATACATGCGGTTGAAAAGATTAATCAGGAGATTAACAAGAACCACTCCTTAAACCAAAAACTAACCATGATTAAGGAGTTGGTTTATAAGAACTAATCCCCACCAACACCGCTCGGCTGCCGAACAAAAAACAAGCGTGGCCGTTCCTTGGTGTTTGAAAAACAAGTTATGCACCAATCGCACCCCATCAACTATAAATCGCAACAATAATTCCATTTATGAAAATAATTATTATTAAGAGCAATCTAAAAGAGGGGATTAGCGCGATTATGAGGGCCGCCGGAGAAAACCAAACGCTGCCAATTTTAAAAAACGCCCTTATCGAAGCGGCCGAAAACGCAATTCGTCTCACCGCCACCAACCTGGAGATCGCGATCACCACCACCATTCCTGGGAAGGTAATCGAGGCGGGAAGAACGACGGCCCCCATCGCGCTTCTCGGAGACGTTATTACCAATCTTCAAAGCGAGCGCCTAAACATTGAAACAAAAAACAACGCCCTGGAAATAAAAACCGACAACTACACCGCCGACCTCCAAACCATTACCGCCGACGAATTCCCCATCATTCCAAAAATCAAAAACACCCCAAAACACCTTACCCTTGGCGGGGGAGTTCTTAGGGAGGCGCTCACCCAAACCACCGCCAGCGCTCAATTTTCAGAGCTTCGGCCGGAGCTCTCAAGCGTTTTTCTCTCTTTCTCGCTTGATCACCTCAAGCTGGCCGCAACCGACAGCTTTCGGCTTTCCCAAAAAATAATTTCCAAAAACCACCTCAACACAAATCACACCGAACCATTTAAAATACTCCTTCCCCTTAAAACCGCCCAAGAGATCATCCGGGTCGTTCGTGACGGCGACGAAGTCGCCATTACCCACGACGCCACCCAGATTGCCGTCACAACCGAGCGGACCGCCATTATCTCCCGCCTCATCGACGGCGCTTTTCCGGACTACGAATACCTCATTCCAAAAGAGTTCGCGGCCGAGATCACCATCAATCGAGAAGAGCTTCTGGGAGCGCTGAAGCTCGTTGGTGTTTTTTCAAGCCGGGTAAGCGAGGTGAGGATGAAAATATCGGAAAATCAGAAAAGCGTGGAAATTTCCTCGGCCGATCAAGCGACCGGAACAAACACCTATATTCTTCCGGGGGCCGCAAAAGGAGCGGTGAAGGACATCGCCTTCAATTGGCGATATTTGGGCGATGGCCTGCGGGCCCTCTCCGGAGACCAGGTGTTTATCGGCCTAAACGACGATAATAAGCCGGCCATCCTTCGGACGCCGGGGGAAGCCTCGTATTTCTACATACTCATGCCGATCCTGAAGACCTAAAACCCCAAACACCAAACTCCAACCCCCGGGTAATTTAGCGGTAAACGATCACGCCCTGGCGCGCGGTTTTACCGTCGGCGGTCGCCGCTTCGATTTCAAGAATGTTTTGCGGGGCCGGATTCTGCGGGGCGAAATCAAAGAAAATGGGGGCGGGGTTTGTTAGGCCTTCGGTGGTTTGTTGAACCAGCGTTCCGTTCCAAAAAACAGAAATACGGGCCGGTTGGGAGGCGGCGCTTATCCTGGCGGAAACCACGACTCGGTCGGTAATAAAAGCACCGGAAGTTGGTGAGATAATAACAATACGAGGCGCCGCCGGATCACCGATCGTTGTGCCGCCGAATCCGGCGCCAGGCGCATTTACGGCCGCCCACAAAATAATCGGAAGCTCCCAATTATTAAACTGGGGGTCGAGCGATGGGTCGCTGGGCGGGTCGCCGGTCGGATTATCGCGATCGACGTAGTATAGTATCGAGTGGATCTGTCCGTTCACGACATATTCACCGCCCAAAACCGGCTTGGCGGCGGTCGCCGGGTCCGGCCTCGTGAACGTTGCGCTTGGTTGTGATTTTAGGGCCTCGGCCATAAAGTCGTGCCAGATGGGTACGGCGGCAAGAATACTCGAACCCTGGCGGTGCATGGGCTTATTATTATTGTTTCCCGCCCATACGCCCACAACAAGCGACGGCGTGTAGCCAAGGGCCCAGGCGTCGCGATAGTCGTTGCTCGTCCCGGTTTTAAGAGCTACCTCGTGTCCCGGAAAGACGGTAAGGTTTAGGCTGTTGCCAAAAAGACCCGAGCGAGCATCGGTGTCGGAGAGAATATCGTTGATCTGCCGAACCAGTTGGGAGTCGGCGACATTCTCGCCCTCCGCCTCCAACCGCTCCAAGACCCGGCCCTGGCTATCTTTTATTGTGAGAACAAGGGCCTGGTCGCGCCGGACGCCCTCTTGGGCAAGAACCCCATAGGCGCCGACAAGTTCATTGAGGCGCACTTCGCCGCCGCCCAAAACAAGCGACAGACCGTAACGGCGCGGATCGTTTAATGTTGAGACGCCAAAACCAGAGAGAAGGCCGATGACGTTGTCCGGGCTGGCCAGATATAGCGTCTTTACCGCCGGAATGTTTATAGATTGTGCGAGAGCGTCGCGCATGCTGACGGGCCCGCGAAATTCGTGATCAAAATTTTGAGGATGAAAACAGACGGGGTTGTCCTCGTTGAAGTTGGGGATGATGGGACAGGCGTCGTTATTCGGCACAAACTCCGTCGGCACGTCAAAAAGAACCGTTTCCGGAAGGAATCCTTTTTGGAAGGCGGCCAGATAAGCGAACGGCTTTAGCGCCGAACCCGGCTGGCGCAATCCCTGGGTGGCAACGTTGAAGTTACCCTCTTGCTCGGCATTGAAGTAGTCGCGAGAGCCGACAAGCGCCAAAACCTCGCCGGTTCTTGGGTCTTGGGCAATAAGCGCCGCATTCGTGCCGGCGTAAAGCTTCTCGTTCCGCTCGGCGCCCTCACGGACAACGCGCTCGGCGGTTTCTTGAAGGTCCCAATCGAGCGTGGTAAGCACCCGAAACCCGCCCGTACGCACGAGTTCTTCGCCGTACTTCTTCACCAGGTAGTCCTGGACGGCAACGACGAAGTGCGGGGCCTTAATGCCATCGCCTCGCGGCTGGAAGACGAGATTCTCGGAGAGCGCCGCCTCCGCCTCCCCGGGTGTTATCTTCCCGAGGTCGCGCATTTTCTTAATAATAAATTGCTGGCGGCTCAAAAGTTCTTTCACATGACTTCCCCAGGGCGAGTAATAACTTGGCGCTTGGGGAAGCGAGGCGATGACCGCCGCCTGGGCAATATTGAGTTCTTGGGCGGACTTGCCGAAGTAGGCGCGGCTGGCGGACTCGACGCCGTAGATCGTCGGGCCGTAGGGAACCTCGTTTAGATAGAGCTCGAGAATTTGATCCTTCGCGTATTGACGGTCAAGTTGGATGGCGAGAACGAGTTCGCGAACCTTCCTCACATACGAACGCTCGGTGGTCAGAAATGCGGTTCGGGCCAGCTGTTGGGTGATGCTCGATCCGCCCTGGCCAAGACGTCCTTCGCGCAGACGAAGATTGACCAAAACCGCCCGAAGAATAGCCCGCCAGTCGAATCCGGGCTGCTCATAGAATCTCTCGTCCTCGACGGAGATTGTCGCCGCCCTCAAAGATTCGGGGACCTCGGAGAGCGAGATAACCGTCCGTTTTTCTCCGCCGCTAATCTCATAAAGAAGAACGGCGCCGGTCCGATCGTAAATCTTTGTGGACTGGCTTACTTGACGGTTCCTAATCTCATCAACCGTGGGTAGGGTCTCAAAAATAAAGAAGAGCGTGAGCGCGCCAAGCGCGGCCGTGGCGACCAAAAAGACGACAATCGCTCGGAGCCACCCCCATCCCGTCTGGGGCAAGAACCTGCGAAAGCGACGGAAAAACCATCGGAGAGAGCGTGTCACGGCGTTGTGTGTTTATTGTAACAAACCCGCCCCGAGTAGCGCTCGGGGCGGGTATTGCCGGATTTCGAAATGGAACCCAGCCTACATTTCGTTGCCCAAATCCTCATCGTCGTCCTTCTCGTCATCGTCTCCGTCGAGGGTGTCTTCTTGAATCTCGCCGGTCTTATCATCGTCTTCTTCGTCGCTCAAACCGCGGAACGCGAGCTGAAGATCATCGAGTACGTTCATGTCCAACTACCAAACTAATAAGATACGACCTTTTTGTTTGTTCTAAAAGCGTAATTCACGCTCATTTGGGAAGAAGTATATGGCACATCTCGTCTCTGTCAATCCCCGTGGGCTGTGCATTAATCAAACCCGGATATTTTAGGCCAAGACCGACGGCGGCTGTCAGCGCCCCGCGCCGTGTCTCGCTCCAAGGATGGCGATGGCGACGGCGTCGCTCGCATCGTCAATGAGCGAGAGGGTTGGCCGACCAAGGAAGAGCTTCACCATCTTTGCGATCGCTTGCTTCCCAGCCCGTCCGTCGCCGGCAATGCCGAGCTTCACTTCGTTCGGCGCGAACTCGCGGACGGTAAGCCCGGCGCCGATTGCCGTCTCAAGGATCACGCCCCGGGCTTGGGCGACGCGGAGCGCCGTCGCCCGGTTCTTGGCAAAGAACAATTTTTCGATGGCGAGTACTGTGGGGCGATGGCGGGCGATAAGCTTCGCGAGGTGAGTCCTCATTTCGGAGAGCGCCTCGCGTTCGTCCGGGTGGGTTGTTTTAAGAAGTCCGGCCTCGATAAGGCCCAGGGCGTTGCCATCCGCCCGGATTATTCCGTAACCGACGCGTCGCGTGCCGGGATCGATACCAAGGACGATCATCGTTCGTTGTCAATTTTTTCGCCCGTCGCGGCGTTTACGTAGGTCGCCCGGACGTCGTCATGGTCGTTGATGGCCGCGACAAGCGCGCCAAGCGCCGTCGTATCCGCTTCACTCGCCTCTTGGGGAAATTTCGCCCGCCAGAATTTTTGTCCATCCCTCATCTCTAAGTCGAAAGCCCAGAACACACCACCGGACTCCGCCCACCTGCCGCCATGATCGCTTAAAATCTTTTTTATTTCGGCGACAACTCGATTGCGGTTGTCGCCGATCGCCTCGATTATTATCGCAATGCCGCCCGGGCCATAGGCTTCAAATGTCAGTTCAAGGGGTTCGCCACCCGGCTCGCTTGCCCGCCCGATGGCGCGAGCAATGTTGTCGTTCGGCACCATCGCCTCCCGGGCCGCGAGGACGGCCGTGCGGAGGCGCGGGTTGAAGTCGGGGTTCGGCTCGGCGCGCGCCGCGGCCGTGATCGCCGCGAGGAGTTTTGAGAAAACCGCGCCGCGATGCTTGTCGTTCGCGTCCTTTTGCCGCTTAATACCGGCCCAGTGAGAATGTCCCGCCATTTCAAGACCAGTATATCCCTCGGAACGCCGGCGCGAAAGCCGGGCCCCCTGGCTCTGCGCCAGAAACGCAAGAAGACTTTTCTAAGAATCGGCGCGGGGGTACACTTAAGAGAATGGCCGAAGAAAGAATTTCGCCGATCCAAAGACGACTCGCCGACATTCGTCGCGACGCCGAAGAGCGCGACGCCGCCCGGCGGGCCGCGCGCACGGGCTCGCCGTACATCGACCTCCGCAAGGCGCCCGTCAGCATGGACGCCCTGCGGCTCGTTCCCGAAGCAACAGCCAAAGATGCGCGCCTGGTATCGGTAGAACTCAAGGTGCGTGACGTGGCGCTCGCGGCCTACGACCCGAGCGCGCAGAAAACAAAAGCGATCGTTGACGATTTGGCGAGTCGCAAGTATGCCGTGAAGCTCTTCACCACCTCTTTGAGCGGCCTCGAGCAGGTGTGGCAGATGTACAAGTTCGCGCCCGAGGAGACGAAGGATATTACGGGTAAGTTCGAGATCAGCCGCGTCGAGGCGCTGCTTCAGAACCTTGTTAATCTTCAGCTCGTTGGCAAGGAAGTCGAGAAGCTCGAATTCCAAAAGATAACGACCACCAATCTTTTTGAGGTGATTCTCGCGGGCGCGCTCGGCACCCATGCTTCCGACATCCACTTTGAAGCCGAAGAAAAATCGGCCCGCATTCGGCTCCGCCTCGACGGCCTTCTCCACGACGTCTTTACCGCCCTGCCACTCAAAAATTACGACGCCCTCCTTTCGCGCATCAAACTGCTTTCGGGGTTGAAGATAAATGTTCGGGGCGAGCCGCAGGATGGCCGCTTCACAATCGGACTCTCGGCGAAAGAGATTGAGGTTCGCGTCTCGATCATTCCGTCCGAATTCGGCGAGGCGGTCGTGATGCGCATCCTCGACCCCTCATCCATTCTCGTCGATTTGCCCAAGCTCGGACTTCGGCCCGACAACCTCGCCCTCGTCGAGACGGAGCTCGCGAAGCCGAACGGCCTCATCTTGAACACCGGCCCGACGGGCTCCGGCAAAACCACCACCCTCTATGCCTTCCTCCGCCGCATCGTCGACCCCGAGACGAAAATCATCACCGTCGAGGATCCGATCGAATATCGTGTTCTCGGCATCGAGCAGACCCAGGTTAATCCGGATGTCGGCTACACCTTCGCCGGCGGACTGCGCGCCATTTTGCGCCAAGACCCGGACGCCATCCTGATCGGCGAGATTCGCGACAAGGAGACGGCCGATATCGCCCTTCAGGCGTCCTTAACAGGCCACTTGGTTTTCTCGACGCTCCACACGAACGACGCCGCAGGCGCGGTGCCGCGCCTCGTCGATCTCGGCGTTCGCCCCGCCACGGTCGGGCCGGCCTTGACGCTCGTTATCGCCCAACGGCTTGTTAGAAAGTTTTGCCTGAAGTGTCGTGCGCCGGCCGATGTGGATCCGAAGCTCAACGCCAAGTTCGCGGAGTTTGTCGGTCGTCTACCGGCGCATGTTGATCGCACGCCGTATGAGAATCCGAAGATCATGCGCGCCGTGGGCTGCGAGGCGTGTAGCAACCTTGGCTACAAGGGCCGCATCGGTATCTTCGAATTTTTCCATGGCGGGCCGGAACTTGAGGAGCTTATCTTAAAAGAGGTTTCCGAAGTTTCTCTTAAAAAACTTGCCGGGAAACAGGAGATGGTAACAATGCAAGAAGACGGAGTTTTGAAGGTCATCATTGGCGAAACCGATATTTCCGAAGTCGAGAAAGTGACCGGGCCGATCCCGTGGTTGCATAAGTAGTTAAAGAAAAACCATCCGCCTCAGGCGGGTGGTTTTTCGTACCGGGGAGAGTATTTCGCCTCTAATCTGGGGGCCGAACACCGGAGGTTGTCCAGCGCGCAGAAGATCTCTTTTTAACTAGGTTAAAAGAGGTTAGAATGGCCTTGAGGATGGGCGTCGCCGGAGCCACGCCGTCCTAGATGGCTGAAGTCCATTCCTACCCCCAGGTTAGGGGCGACATACTCAACTAAGGACTACATGCTAGCATAGAAAGAGAATCCTGTCAAGCGAAACAAAGGCCCGAAAAACAAGCGTTCCGGGGACTCTAAAAAGAGAATTTTTACCGCCATGAGCACCAAGAAAGAACCCATAAGCGCCGCCGACGATGGCGCCATCGACCAAGCCCTCCGGCCAACTTCGTGGGATGAGTACATCGGCCAAGAGAAGGTGAAGCAAAATCTGCGCATTATCATCGAGGCGTCGAAGAAGCGCGCCGCGGCGATGGACCACATTCTTTTTTCCGGCCAAGCCGGACTCGGCAAGACCACGCTCGCGGTTCTCGTGGCCCGCGAACTCGGCGGCCCGCTTCAGACGACCTCGGGGCCGGCGCTCGAGAAGATGGGGGATCTGGCCGCAATCCTTACCAACCTCGAACCCGGCGCGGTGCTCTTCATTGACGAGGCGCACCGCATCAATCATCTTATTGAAGAAGTTCTTTATCCGGCCATGGAGAGCCGCAAGTTGCACCTTATGGTCGGCAAGGGTCCGGCGGCGCGGAGTTTGACGCTCGACCTGCCACCCTTCACACTTGTGGCCGCCACGACGCGCGAGAGCTTGCTCTCGCAACCCCTGCGCTCGCGCTTCGGCGCCGTCTTCCGCCTCGACTACTATGCCCCCAGAGACATCGCGACCATTATCGCGCGTTCGGCAAAGATTTTAGGCGTCACGATCGATTCTGAAGCGATTACTATTCTCGCGGCGGCCTCGCGGGCCACGCCGCGCGTCGCGAATCGCCTCTTAAAGCGCGCCCGCGATTACGCCGAGGTTCACAGCGGCGCTTCGGCGATCGACGCCGTCTCGGCGCGGCACGCCCTCGAACTTCTCGAAATCGATCCGCGCGGTCTCGAGCCGCAGGACCGGCGCCTTCTTGAAATCATCATCACGAAGTTCGGCGGCGGGCCCGTGGGCGTGGGCACACTCGCGGCGGCGCTCGGCGAAGAACGCGGCGCGATCGAAGAGATATACGAGCCATATCTCATGACTCTGGGATTTCTCCAGCGCACGCCCTCGGGGCGCGTGGCCCTTCAGGCCGCCTACGATCATTTGGGGCTCAAGCGGCCGGGGGAGATGTTGTAAGCGAGATAGCTGGATGGTTAGAGAATAGAGAGTAGTGACGAAAATGACGAACACCGAGACGAAAAACTGTCAGAATTGTAAAACCGCGTTTGTTATCGAGCCGGAAGACTTTGCGTTCTACGACAAGATCAAAGTTCCGCCGCCAACGTGGTGCCCGGAATGCCGGATGGTGCGAAGAATGTTGCATCGGAACGAGCGTGCTTTGTATAAAGGCGCGTGCGGCTTATGTGGCAAGCAAATACTATCGATATACTCTCCAGATAAGCCCCTCACGACATATTGTCGTGATTGCTGGTTTTCTGATCGGTGGAGTCCACTTGAATATGGAGCAGAGTACAATTGGCAGCTTCCATTTTTTGCACAATGGCGTGCGCTTATGGAGCGAGTTCCCAAAATTGCCATCGCGCACTATCACAATAACATCAACAGCGAATATGCAAATTATATTGCCGACGATAAAAATGTGTATTTATCCTATTCGATTATAAAATCGGAAGACGTTTATTATTCTCGTTCGATCGATGACAGCAAAGCATGCGTCGACAGCTTCAACCTTGATAGTTGCGAAATTGCTTATGAGAGCTCCGATGGACACCACAATCACAACACGACCTTCACTATTAAATCGCGAGAATGTTTAAATTCCGCGTTTCTTTTTGACTGCGTGAATTGCCAACAATGCTTTATGAGCTCGAACATGCGCAACGGTCGCTTTATTATTCGGAACAAGCAATACACAAAAGAAACATACGAACAGGAAATGAAACGAGTTGATTGCGGAAGTTACGGAACCCTCAAAGGACTGAAGGAAGAGTTTCTCAAAATGAAAAAATCGTCACTTCATAAATTTGGCAACCTCGTGAAAACCGCGGCTTGTTCTGGCGATAACATCGAGAACGCAAAAAACGCGCAACACACATTTGAAGCGTATGAGAGTGAGAATTTAAAGTTCGGAGTTCGGATAATTGGAGCAAGGGACTCATACGATCTTACTGGCTCTGCGCAAAGCGAGCTGTTGTATGAGTGTGTCGCTGGCGGTTTCGGGAGCTATGCGACTAAATTCTCAACCTTTCTCGACCTAACCCGTGACAGCTATTTTGTTGATTGGTGTCATGGTTCCTCCAATATGTTTGGGTGCTTTGGGTTAAGAAACAAGCAATACTGCATCCTGAACAAGCAGTACACGAAAGATGAATACGAGGAACTGGTCCCGAAGATCATCCAACACATGAACAAGATGCCCTACATGGACGCCCAGGGCCGGGAGTACCGCTACGGCGAGTTCTTCCCGCCCGAGCTATCACCTTTTGCATACAACGAAACCATCGCCCAGGAGTACTTCCCGCTCACGAAAGATGAGGCGGAAAAGCAGGGCTATCGCTGGAATGACCCGGATGTGAAGAGTTACGCCGTCACGAAGAACCCCGAAGACCTCCCGGATCATATCAAGGACGTAGATGACGGCATCCTCAAGGAAACCATCGGCTGCGCCCATTCGACAAGTTCATGGCAAGCCACAAACGGAGCCTGCCTAGACCAATGCACAACCGCCTTCCGCATCATCCCCGAGGAGCTCCAGTTCTACCGGCGAATGAACCTACCCCTGCCCCGACTATGTCCCAACTGCCGACATTACGAACGACTCCGCCAACGGAACCCTCTCCGGCTTTGGCATCGGCAATGCATGTGTGACGGGGAGACCCACGAGAACATCGCTGCCCACCACCATGGCGCGAAGCCCTGCCCCAACGAATTCGAGACGTCCTATGCCCCGGAGCGGCCGGAAATCGTGTACTGCGAGGCCTGCTACAATGCGGAGGTGGCGTAGCAAGAAAGTTAGTCAATTAGAGAATAGAGATTAGCCGCGAAACTAGACGCGACAAAAAAATACTAACCCGACTAGGCAACTAGTCACTAGCCCACCGGCATGATTGTCATCAACGAATTCCTACCCAATCCCGAAGGCGCCGACGCGGCGGGCGAGTGGGTGGAATTTAGGAATATCGGCGACGTCCCTGCTTCTCTCGCCGGATGGCGCCTGAAGACCGAAAACGGCAAGTCGGTCGCGTTGCCAGCGAAGACCATTGGCGCGGGGGAGTATCTTGTCGTCTCGCGGCAAGCGGCGAAGTTCACCCTTAAAAACCAAAATGGTGCGCTCACGCTTCTTGATCCCGGCGGTCGTTCCGTGGACACTCTGGCCTTTGTGGGTGACGCGCCTGAAGGCAAGAGCGTTAACCCCGTTAGAAGTCCCGCCCGCGACGAAAGCGCTAGCCCTCAAGACCCTGGCGGGGCTACTTCTAACGGGGTAAACCGGAGCGAGGGCGGGTACGTTTTCGCCGCGCCCACGCCCGGGGCGGTAAACGTAGAAACCAAACTCGCCCTCATTGGCGCGGAACCTATTCCCGGTCCGCTTTTCCTTCCCGGCGGAGCGTTTCCTGCCATTCTCTCCGGATTAGCCATCGCGCTCCTTCTTGCCGGACTTATGACATTCCTGGTACAAAAGAACCATGCGTTACAGGAGCTCTTCTTCGGCGGCGACGAAAAAACTGGGTGAACTCCTGGCGCACGCGGTCGGCGAGGCCGGACTAGTCCGCCACGCGCGCGTGGTGGCGCTCACTGGCCCCCTGGGGGCCGGGAAGACGACTTTCGTGCAGGGTTTCTCTCGCGGCCTAGGGGCGAGAACCAGCGTCAAGAGCCCAACCTTCATCATCGTGCGGCGCGCCACGCTCCGCCGCAGTCCCTTCCGTAATTTATTTCACATGGACGCCTATCGTCTCGACGGGCCGCGCGACTTGAAGCTCCTCGGCTTCGCCGATACTCTCACCGATCCAAAGAATGTTATTCTCATCGAGTGGGCCGACCGCATTCGCGCCGCACTCCCGAAGAATACGATCATCGTGCGTTTCGCGCACGGTCGAAAAGACACCGAACGACTTATCTCTTTTGGCGCCAGTAATTAATAAATATATTGTTTGGAATTTGGGATTTTCCGCCGAAGGCGGATCCGCCTCGGGCGGAGGTGCCTGGTATCCTATCCTTGGTTTTCTGACCATCTAATATCCTGATTTTCTCATCCCACATGTCCGACCTCTACCTCATCGACGCGAACTCCATCATCCATCGGTGCTTCCACGCTCTGCCGCCCCTCACCACTCCCCTCGGCCGGCCGAGCCAGGCACTTTACGGCATCGCGAACATACTCTTGAAGATTATCGCCGCTGATAAGCCGCGATATGCGGCGGCGCTTTTTGACCGGCCCGAACCGACCTTCCGCAAGGCGATCTCGGCCGAGTATAAAGCGAATCGTCCCAAGGCGCCGGATGAGCTCGTCTCGCAGATCATCGCCGCTCACGATATTTTTCCCGCCTTTGGCATCCCCGTTTTTGAACTTCCAGGTTACGAGGCCGACGACCTCATCGCGGAGTTCGCAAAACGATTCGGCGGAAATCCGTCAGCTGACGGATCGCCGACCGGCGAAGTGCGCGCGGTAATTCTGACCGGCGACCTAGACACGCTCCAGCTCGTTAAAGACGGGAAGATCGTCGTGCGAGTTTTCCGAAAGGGTATTAGTGAAACCGATCTCTACGACGAAGCCGCGGTCATGGCCCGCTACGGCCTTCGGCCCGACCAGCTCGCCGACTACAAATCATTCGTAGGCGATCAATCAGACAACGTGAAGGGCTTGCCCGGCATTGGGCCGAAGACCGCCGTCGCGCTCCTCTCAAAATACGGCACGATAGACGGAATTTACGCCCATCTTAAAGACGAGCCATCAAATCTCGCCGAGCGCCTCGCCGCCGGCCGCACAGCCCTTAATGAGGCGCGGTCGCTTGTCGTCCTCTCGGGGGAGGTGCCGCTCCCGGAGGTACCGCTTCAAGACTTGGCCGTTACCTTTGACGAGGATCAAGTTCGTGATTATTGTGCGGCGATGGGCTTTCGCTCCTTAGCCGCCCGCATAGGCGCGCCGCCAAAGAGCGAAGCCGTGAAGACAAAAACCAAGCGCGAGCCGAAACAAAAACCAGCCGCCTCCCAGGGATCGATGTTTTAGCCGGGACCTCCTGGCGGTGGTATTATAAGGGCATCCACCCAGCACGCCGGGCGTGTTTCCCCCATATGAGTCCCCTAAACCGCGTGTTCCGCCGCTTCGCTTTTTTCGCCGCCCTCCCGGGCATGCGGGTCTTTTGGGTCCTCTTGCCGCTTCTCGTGGCGCTCGCGCTCATTACGGCGCTCGAGCTCGCGCCGGCCCTGGCCCTTGCCTCCGGCATCCTGCTTCTTGTCGTCGCCACCCTGGTCTTTATAAATAGTTACCGCTCGGCGCGCTCGGACTATGAAACAACACTCGAACAGAACGAGCTCAAAGGTATCGTCCGGGGCATCGAAGATCCGCTCATCGCCTACGACCAGAACTTCCGCGTTTTCTTTTTCAATCCGGCGGCGGAAAAACTTTTCAATCTTTCGGCCAGCGAAGTGATCGGCGCCGAGGTTACCCCCAGGGTGGCCGAAAAATCCGGTTGGCGACTTCTCGCGCAGGTGGTCTTTCCGTCTCTCGCGCCGACCTTGGTCTATCGTTCGAAGGCGGGCCAGTATCCGCAGGTCGTCGATATCTCTTTCGAAGAACCGTTTATCGAGCTCCGCGTGACGACTGTTTCGATAGTCGACGAGCGCGGCCGGGTGGGCGGCTTCGTGAAGATAATTCACAATCGAACGCAAGAGGTGTCGCTTTTGAAATCCAAGAACGAATTCATCACCGTGGCTTCTCATCAACTGCGCACGCCGATCACCGAGCTTAATTGGGCGTTCGACACCCTTCTTAAAACCGAAGGGCTCGATCCCAGTGCGCACGATCTCATCGCGAACGGCGCGGTCTCGGCGAGGAAGGTGCTCACCATTGTCGAAGACCTCTTGAATGTTGCCAAAATGGAAGAGGGTCATTTCGGCTACGCCTTCGCGGAGACCGACCTTATTGCTTATCTCGAAAACATTTTGGGCACGGCCATGCCGCAGGTCACGAATGCCGGGTTAAAACTTTATTTCGATCGACCAAAGGAGGCGGTGCCGAAGACGCTTATTGATCCCCAGAAGCTTTCGATGGTCATCTCGAATCTTCTCGATAATGCCGTACGATATAACGTGCAGAACGGCCAGATCATCGTGCGCGCCCGGCGCGCCGACGACTCGCACTTCGTCGAGGTTTCGGTGCGCGACACCGGCATCGGTATCCCCGAAGAAGACATGAAAAAAATGTTCACGAAATTCTTTCGCGGTTCGAATGCGATCCGTTTTCAGACCGACGGCTCCGGCCTCGGTCTTTATATCGCCAAAAACATCATTCAGGCGCACGGGGGCCGAATGTGGGTGGAGTCCGAGCCGAATCGCGGCAGCACCTTCTTCTTTACCTTGCCCACCGACCCCTCGCTTGTGCCCGGCCGCGACGCGAGCGAACCCCGCCTAGGTGGGGGGATAGAACATGAGGCCACCCCCGAAACGAGCGCCTAACTAACGTGCCAGAATTGCCCGAGGTCGAAACGGTTGTTCGTCACCTCCGCCACGCCGTCTCCGGCGCGCGAATTATTGGCGCCTGGTGCGACACGCCGAATATTCTCCGGGGCACGAGTATCGCGGCCTTTACGAGAGCCATCAGGGGTGCGCGGATCGAGAGCGTCGAGCGGCGGGGAAAGAACATCCTCATTGGCCTTTCGGGCGACCGCCTCCTCCTCGTTCATCAGAAGATGACCGGCCACTTCCTTATCGGTAAATGGCGCATTGGCATGAGTTCCGCCGGTCGATCCCGCGCAAAAACGGTCGTGAAGGACGGCCCTTTGACTGAATCCGTTAATCAATTCATTCACCTTATTTTTCGCCTTGAGGACGGCCGGATGCTTGGGTTGTCTGACCTGCGAAAATTCGCTAAAGTTCTCCTCGGGAGAAGGGAAGAGATCCTTGCCCTTCCCGAACTTCGAAAACTTGGACCAGACCCCTTCGATCGGCGGCTGACCCCCGGGGTCCTAGCCGCACGCGCCGGGAAGGGGAAGCGGAAGATAAAGCAGGTGCTCCTCGACCAGAATGTCATCGCCGGTATCGGCAATATTTACGGTGACGACATTCTTTGGCGGGCCCGCATTAGTCCCTTTCGCCCCGCCAATCGGGTGAGCGCCAAGGGGTACGCCGAGATCCTAAAACAGACGCGCAATATTCTTCGGCGGTCGATCCGCCTTCGTGGCGCTTCGGTTTCCGATTTCCGCGATCCCTCGGGCGAGTCAGGCGGATACGGGCCGGTGCGGCTTGCCTATCAGCGTCATGGCACTCCTTGCCCGCGCTGCGGCCATATGTTCGAGAGAAAGACGATCGGGAGTCGCTCGGCCCACTTTTGTCCGAAATGCCAAAAATGAAGCCACAAAAATAAATCGGTTTTTAAAGCGGAATCCTCCGAAGCCCAATCGGCGCGCTCTGAAAAAAATAATAACGGCGGGCGAAGGAAAATGAAAATGAAAAAGAAATCGACCAGAAAAAAGGCGAACCCCAAATATATTTTTGTCGTCGGCGGCGTCATGAGCGGCGTCGGCAAAGGTATCGCCTCGGCCTCGATTGGCAAGATCCTTCAGGCGCGCGGTTTCGCCGTCACCTCCATCAAGATCGATCCTTACGTGAATGTTGACGCTGGCACTATGAACCCCACCGAACACGGTGAGGTTTTTGTTTTGGAGGACGGCATGGAGTGCGATCAGGACATGGGGAATTACGAGCGTTTCCTCGACACGAATCTCACCCGCGCGAACTACATGACGACCGGGAGCATTTATCAAACCGTGATCGCCCGAGAACGGAACCTCGGGTACGGCGGAAAGTATGTTTCCGTTGTGCCGTACATCCCCCTTGAGGTCATTGATCGCATCAATGCCGCTGCCAAGAAGAATGAGGCGGAGATCGTTATCATCGAGATCGGCGGGACGGTTGGCGAATATGAGAACATTTTATTTTTGGAAGCCGTGCGCATGCTTCAGCAAAAGCATCGTGGTGACGTCGCGCTTGTGCTCGT
Source organism: Patescibacteria group bacterium (assembly GCA_038057515.1). Lineage (GTDB taxonomy): Bacteria > Patescibacteriota > Minisyncoccia > UBA6257 > 2-01-FULL-56-20 > DATJQA01. The sequence goes on from JBBUDB010000027.1 coordinate 19,799, forward strand.
AAGTCTTGTGCCGGCGATCGGCGCGGGCGGCACGGAGCTCAAGACAAAGCCAACCCAACACGCCGTGCGCAGCTTGAACGCCGCCGGACTTCACCCGGATATCATTCTCGGCCGGGCGCGCGTGCCGCTCGACGAGGCGCGCAAGAAAAAGCTGGAGTTCATGTGCAATCTCGACGAGGGAGATGTTATCTCGGCGCCGGACGTGGGGAATATTTACGAGGTGCCGGTCAATTTTGAAAAGGAGGACCTAAGCGGCAGAATATTGAAAAAACTTGGCCTAGAGCCGCGACAAAAAGATCTGCGGGAGTGGAAGGGCTTCGTCTCGCGCATCAGCGGCGCCAAGGGCGAGGTTCGGGTTGCTATCGTGGGGAAATATTTCGGCACCGGGGATTTTGTGCTCACCGATTCCTATATTTCGGTCATTGAATCGATCAAGCACGCCGCCGCCGCGGTCGGCCGAAAGCCGGTCATTGATTGGCTCGACGCCGAAGAATACGAGAAAAACCCCCGTAAACTCCAGGGCCTTTCCCAATATCACGGCATTATCATCCCGGGCGGCTTTGGCTCGCGTGGCGTTGAGGGAAAGATAAAAGCCATCCAGTATCTTCGGGAGCACAAGATCCCGTATCTTGGTCTCTGTTACGGCATGCAGCTTGCCGTGGTCGAGTTCGCGCGCCACGTACTTGGGATGAGGGGCGCGAATACCACCGAAATAGACCAGAAGACAAAATATCCGGTGATCGATATCTTGCCCGAGCAGAAGAACAACCTCCGCGAGAAAAACTACGGCGCCACCATGCGCCTTGGGGCTTACCCCGCGAAGCTCAAGGCTGGCACTATTGCCCGGCGTTCGTATGGAGCGGAAAAGATAATTGAGCGACACCGCCATCGTTATGAGGTAAATCCGGAGCACATCTCGGCTCTCGAAAAAGGCGGCCTGGTTTTCTCCGGCGTTTCCCCGGACAGGCGTCTTATGGAGATCGTGGAGTTGCCGGAAAAAAACCATCCCTTTTTCCTCGGCACCCAATTTCATCCCGAGTTCACCTCCCGGCCGCTTCGCCCCCAGCCGCTCTTTTTGGCCTTCATGAAAGCCGCCGCGCTCCAGCGGCCGACGCCTCCGATAAAGAAATGATAATTTTGCTCTCCGGCGCCGACGACTATCGTCGCCTGAAGCGCAAGCAAGCGATCGTGGCCGAGTTCGTGAGGCGCCACTCGGCTCTCGCCATTGCCGAGTTTGATGCCGCGCCCGACGAAGGCCAAATGGCCTTTCAAGAATTTCTCGGCACGCCGTCGCTTTTTGCGCCAGTGCGGCTTGCCGTATTCCGCGACACCTACGAAGAAGAACGGGCCGCTTATATCGGGGACCTCAAGGCCGCCGCGGTGCGTCCCGATATCACCATACTTATCTCCGAGCGCAATCGCCCGACCAAGAAATTTGCCTTTCTCGCCTCAACCAAGGGCGAGGGCAAGACAAAAAATATCGACGAGCGTTTTGAGCCGATAACTGGCGCCGCCTGGAAGACGTATGCGCGTGCCGAGTGCGCGGCTCGGAGCGTGGCGCTCACCCTCGACGCCTTCACGCTTCTTGCCTCGGCGACCGAAGGCGACGGCTGGCGCCTCGCGACCGAGCTTGAAAAATTAAAAGGCGTTGCGAAGCAGCCAGTCAGCCGCGCGGCGCTTGGCGCTCTCGGCATAGATGAACCCCCGGTTTTCTGGGACCTCGTTAATGCTCTGCGCGGCGGCGCGCTCGCGCCACGTCTCGCGGCTCTCGCCGAGCTCTTCGGCGCCAAGGAGCCAGCCGGAAAGATATTTAATATGCTGGCCTATCAGTGGCCCGGCGGCATCGCCTCCGCCGCCGCGCTTGATACGGCTGTCAAAAGGGGCAAGCTGGACTACGAAGAAGCGCTTCTTTCTTTGGCCCTCGGGTAATTTTCCGCCCCGGGCGTATAATGGCCCCATGGGTCCGGAAACGAAACAGTGTCAAAGCTGCAAGTCCGATTTTATCATCGAACCGGAGGATTTTGCGTTCTACGAAAAGATAAATGTCCCGCCGCCCTCGTGGTGCCCGGAGTGCCGGATGATTCGCAGGCAAATCTTCAGGAATGAGCGTGTGCTCTACAGACGAAATTGTGCATTATGCGGCAAGGGGACGATCACGATGTATGCACCGGAAAAACCCTTTACGGTGTATTGCAATGAATGCTACCAATCGGATAAGTGGGATGCGCTCTCTTATGGCAAAGACTACGACTTTTCGAAGCCCTTTTTCGAGCAATTCAAGGAGTTGATGCTCAAAACGCCGAGGCGGTCGTTGTACATAGATTTTGCCACCAATAGTGATTACAGCAACTGGGCCGTATACCTCAACAACAGCTACCTCGTATTCGGCGGGCACCATTACGAGAACTGTAGCTACTGCGCGAACGATTTTTACTTGAACGACTGCGTGGACGTTGATTTTTCCCAACGGAGCGAAAGCTGTTTCCATTCTATTCATGTGCGGCGATGCGCCCGGGTCCACTTCAGTTTGTATTCGGAGGATTGCATGGATTCGTGGTTCCTGTTCGGCTGCAAGAATTGCGTTCACTGTGTCGGTTGCACGAACCTACGGAATAAGTCGTACTGCATCTATAACGAACAGTATTCGAAGGAAGAATACGAGCAAAAATTGAAAGAGCTTCGTCTTACTACATACTCGGGAATCCAAAATGTCTCCGCTGAGTTTTCGAAACACTCACTCGATTTTCCGCGCAAGCACGCCTGGGTTCGGAACGTGGTGAATTCAACCGGCGACAATCTTGATCAGACCAAGAATTGCACATATCTGTTCCACGCGACCGAAGATGAGGATTGCCGGTACTCTTTTTTCGTGCCGACTGGCGCAAAAGACTCGTACGATATTGACCACGTAGGATTAGGCGTTGAAATGGCGTACGAGCTTCATAGTGCTTTTGGCAACAGTCGGGTTGTCGGCGGAAATAGGGTGTACTGGTCCCACGATGTTTATTACTCGGACGATTGCTACAATTCTGCAAATCTGTTCGGTTGTATCGGTGTTCGAAAGAAAGAATACTGCATCTTGAACAAAAAATATCCCAAGGAACAATACGAAGTCTTGGTAAGCAAAATCATCGACCACATGAACGCGGATCCGTTCGTCGACAAGCAGGAGAGACGGTACGCGTTCGGGGAGTTCTTTCCGCCTGCGCTGTCGCCGTTCGTATACAACGAGACCGTTGCGCAAGAGTACTTCCCGCTTTCTGAGGACGACGCGCGACGCGCTGGTTTTGGCTGGCGTACGCCGGATGCGAAAGCATATGTGATCAGCCGAAAGGCCGGCGACCTGCCGGATGCGATCAGCGATGTTCCGGATAATATCATCCGGGAGACCATTGGTTGCGCGCATGAGGGAAAGTGTAATGAACAGTGTACTACTGCGTTCAAGATCATTCCCGACGAACTAAGGTTCTACAAGAAATCGGGATTACCGCTTCCACGGTTGTGTTCGAACTGCCGGCACGCCGAGCGGATCAAGCTCGCAAACCCGACGCATCTTTCGCACGGCAAGTGTCGTTGCGCAGGCGCACAGTCGCTCAATGGAGCTTTCAAGAATACCGCGCAGCACTTCCACGGGCTTGATCAATGTCCGAACGAGTTCGAAACGCCATTCAATTCCAAGAGGCCGGAGATCGTGTATTGCGAAAGTTGTTACAACGCGGAGGTGGCCTAGGTAGTCGCCTAGTGATTAGAGAATAGGGACTAGCTATAAAACATGTCGAACGCAGAAAACAAAACCTGCCAAAACTGCGAACAGGCGTTCGTTATCGAGCCGGAAGATTTTGCGTTCTATAAGAAGATCAACGTCCCGCCGCCCTCGTGGTGTCCGCCATGTCGAAGTATGCGGCGACTAGCTTGGCGGGAAGAGCGGACCCTGTACCGCGGAGTGTGCGCGCTTTGCAAAAAGCCGACTATTAGCATTTACGCGCCGGGCGGCCCCTTTACGGTGTATTGCCGGGATTGCTGGAAATCTGATGTCTGGGACCCCGGAACTTATGGTCGCGACTACGATTTCAGCCGACCGTTTTTCGAACAGTTTCGTAAGCTTATGGAGGCCGTCCCTCAACCAGCTCTAATGGGAAGCCTTATTGAGAACAGCGAATATTCGCACGCCTGCCGTAGTTGTAAAAACTGCTACTTCACGTTCTGGTGTTACCTTTCCGAAAACTCCCAATATTCCTTCGCGCTCCTTTTCTCGCGAGATAGCTACGACTCGTATGTGACGAACAATTCAGATCATGCCTACGAGACACTTCACTCAAATCGTCTCTATCGCGTGCGCTTCGCCTATTTCGCGGACGAATGTCTCGACAGTTCGTTCCTCTTCGACTGCGTCGGTTGTACCGACTGTTTCGGGTGCGTCAATCTGCGCAAACGGAAGTACGCCGTGTTTAATAAGAGGCTCTCGAAAGAAGAGTACGCCGCGGCGATGGATTACTGGGACCTCGGGAGCTACGTGCGACTCCAAGAAGCGAAACAAAAGTTCCGTGAACTCTATCTTTCTATGCCGCACCGATATGCTCACGTGGTGAATAGCGTGAACGTGAGTGGAGATATTATTCGAAATACGAAAGACTGCCGTGTTTGTTTTTCCGCCCTCGATGGCGTGGAAAATTGCGCGTATCTCTACTTCGGCGCCATCAATCTTAAAGACAGCTATGACGTGAATGCCGGAGGCGATTTGTGCGAGTTATTGTACGAGACGGTGGCGACCACTAATTCGCAGAACACCTTCTGGTCGGCAGGTGGGCGGGGCATGAAGAACGTGCGCTATGGCAACTTTGGGTCTGAGGCCTCGGATCTTTTTGGGTGCGTGAATATAAAGAAAAAACAGTACTACATCCTTAACAAGCAGTACACGAAGGAAGAATACGAGGCCCTCGTGCCCAAGATCATCGAACATATGAACGCCATGCCCTACGTGGATGCGCGTGGTAGGGTCTACAAATATGGTGAATTCTTCCCGCCCGAACTCTCGATGTTCGCTTACAATGAATCATTAGCTGCTACCTGGTATCCGAAAATGAAAGACGAAGTACTTCGTGAGGGGTGGCGCTGGAGAGACTCGTCCGGTCGCGACTACGCCGTGACGCGGCGTCCCGAAGATCTTCCAGACCACATCCGGGATGTAGGCGACGAGATTCTCAAGGAAACCATCGGTTGCGCCCATCAAGGAACTTGCGACGAGCAGTGCGCTACCGCTTTTCGCCTCACGCCGGAGGAGCTTTCATTTTACCGGGACATGGGCGTCGCCCTGCCCCGGCTTTGCCCGAGTTGCCGGCACGCCGAGCGGCTTGCCTGGCGCAACCGGTACGATCTTTGGCGCCGGAAATGCAGCTGCGCGGGCGCGAAATCCGGGAATGATGTTTATAGAAACACCGTCGCCCATTTTCACGGACAGGGTTCCTGCTCCAATGAATTCGAAACAACCTTCGCGCCGGATCGTTCGGAGATTGTGTATTGCGACGAGTGCTATAAGGCAGAACTTCTATGAAGCTCCTCGATCGTCTGAAACGCCTGCGCTATCTTGCCAGAATGCTCTGGCAGGCAGGACGTTTCCGGATGACGATTTTTTTGCATAAAATCAAAAGATAATTTCTATGGTTCCGGAGACGAGGATTTGCCAAAACTGTAAAACCACGTTCGTCATTGAACCGGAGGATTTTCAGTTTTATGCGAAGATAGTCGTGCCACCGCCAACGTTTTGCCCGGACTGTCGGTTCCAGCGCCGACTGGCGTTCTTCAACGCCACGAACCTCTATCGGCGGAAGTGCGACCTTTGCCATAAGGAATCCATCTCGACTTTTCATCCCGACGCGCCGTATACGGTGTATTGTCCGAAGTGCTGGTGGTCGGACGCCTGGAGCCCGCTCGACTACGGCCGCAATTACGACTTTTCGCGGCCGTTCTTCGAACAACTGAACGAGTTGTGGCACAGCGTGCCGATAATAGGAATTTCTACCGATCCGGACTCGACCGCCTCGTCGCCCTATACGCACGATGTCGGTCACATGAAAAATTCCTATCTTATCTTTCATGGAGAGTCGTGCGAAGATAACGCCTACGGCTTCTACAACTATAAGAATCGTTCGACATTTGATTGTACGGCCGTGGTGGAAAGCGAGAGGTGCTATGACGGCATGCATTCATACCGAACGAACCATTGCATTGGTGCCCGCGATCAATTGGCCAACTCTATAGATTGCATCTTCTGCCGCGACTGCCTGAACTGTCAGAACTGCTTCGGATGCGCCAATTTGAAGAATAAGAAATATCATATTTTCAACAAGCCATACACAAAAGAAGCGTATTTCGAGGAGCTCAAGAAGTACGACCTTGGCTCTTACAAAGGATACGTGGCGGCCCAGCGCGCGGCGGAAGAATTTTGGAAAACCCAACCCTTAAAGTCCGAGTACAACGAATTCATCGAGAACTGCACTGGCCCGAACATTTTCTTCTCGAAGAACGTGAAGGATTCCATAGAAGTTCAGCATGCGGAAGATTCGCGGTGGCTATTCCTCGTGTGGGGGCTTCCAACCAAGGATTCCTATGATATCTCGACGTGGGGGAATAATGTCACGTGGTCATACGAAGGATGTGTTGTTGGGGAGAATGCCACCCGGATGCTCTTTTGCCAAGATGCCGGCCTCGATTTTAGCAACGCCGAGTACGCCAAAATATCCGTCTCCGCCGCTGACCATTTCGGCTGTGTTTCGGTGCGAAAAACAAAGCACTGTATCTTGAATAAGCAATACTCCAAAGAGGAATACGAAGCGCTGCGCGAAAGAATCATCCAACACATGAACGATATGCCGTACACGGACGCGCACGGGAACGTCTACCGCTACGGCGAATTTTTCCCGCCGGAGATGAGCCCCTTCGCCTATAACGAAACTCTCGCCCAGAACTTCTTTCCTCTCACCAAGGCCGAGGCGGAACGCAAGAAATACCCCTGGCGCGTTATCGAGCGCGCCGAGCAGGCGGCCACGCTTACCGCCGAAGATCTCCCGGACCACATCAAAGACGCGCCCGACAACATTGTGAACGAAACGATAAAATGCCCGACCTGCCCGCGCGCCTACCGCATTATTCAAATGGAGCTTGATTTCTTGCGTCAGATGAACGTGCCCTTGCCGCGGCGGTGCCCGATGTGCCGCATCGAAGAAAAGCTGAACATCTGGGTGAAAGATCAAGAGCGGAACAGGCGGAGCTGTTCGGTCTGCGGCGCGGAATTCGAATCGAAGTATCGGGAGCCCGAAGCGCCGATGGTGTTGTGCCGAAAGTGCTATAACAGAGAGGTGGCGTAGCGGGCAAAAGAAAAACCGCCTCGAGGCGGTTTTTGATCGTTGACTTGAACCCCTTCTTCTACTTCGCCTTTGCGGCGGGGGCTGATTTTGCTTGATAAAACAGCCATTGACCCCCCGGTGATTATTTGCTATACATATTGGGAAGTCACCTGCGCCCGCCGAAAGGTTGTGTGCAGGTTTTTTATTGTCAAAATGATTGGGTATCCTACAATGGGAGCATGGATCGGGTGTGTATTTTTATAGACGCGGGGAACTTTTATCATCTCGCTTTGCGACGACTCGGTCTTCATGAAGCCGATTTTGACTTTGATGGATTCGCCACTTTTCTTGCCAATGGTCGGGAGATAGCTCGCGAGGGAAAGCGGTTTTATGTAGGAACAGTTCGCGAAATACAGGATGGTCACGAGAATAAGCAGGCGATGGTCAATCAAACAAGCCTTTTTCGCGAGCTTATTGAACGGGGTGGCTGGGAAATTAAAACAAGCAAGTTGCGCACGAGGGTCGAGAAGATAAAGATTGATAATCGAGTGGTCGACCACGAACGTCTACAAAAAATGGGACTCCAAGAGATTAGCTACGTCCGCTCTCGGGAGAAAGGTATCGACGTAAAATTGGCGACAGACATTATTGTTGGTGCGATCGACAAAAAATATGATGTCGCCATTGTTGTCTCTTCGGACGCCGACCTTGTTCCGGCAATTGACTGGGTGCGTATGCGACTCAAGAAAAAAGTAGAGTATATTGGTTTTTCCATGCCCGCTACAGCAACGGACGCTGACGATGCTATCAAGCCAACAAAGACAATGATTTATCGAACTGATATTCAACGCGTTCTCGTAGAATCAGATATTCGTCCGTTTACCAAGACCCTATTCGCCAAGAAGTAGACATTGTAGGAAGTATCCAAAAACCGCCCTCCGGCGGTTCTGGTTTCTGCCGCTCTGATTTCTTTGGTTTCTTACTTCGTCTTAGCCGCTAGTTTCTTCGCGAGGCGGGACTTGAGGCGCGAGGCCTTGTTCTTCTTGATGGCGCCGGACTTGGCTACTTTGTCCAAAACCTTGTAGGCCTTCGAAAGGAGCGCCTTCGCTTCATCGAGCTTCTTCAGGGCGACAAGTTTGCGATAGGCCTTTACCACCGCCTTGGCGGTGTCCTTGCGCTTGATATTACCGAGGCGGCGCCGGCGGTTCTGCCGGGCGGCTTTCTTGGCGGAAGCAGTGATTGGCATGGGTTAAGAAATGAGAAAAGAGAGGTGAGAAATGAGGTCGAGACGACGTAAAGAATATAAGGGAAAGCGGCTGAAAAGGCAAGGG
>JBBUDB010000027.1:28482-32004 GCA_038057515.1 Patescibacteria group bacterium
CTAGTCAGCCGCGGCGCAGGCGCACCCACCCCGCTAGCTTACTAGTCACTAGTTGGCTAGCCATCTATAATGAACTCATGATCCATAGTGTCCGCGGAGAACTGCTCGGCAAGGGGCTTGGCTTCGTCGTCGTCGAGGTTGGCGGCATTGGCCTTAAAGTCGCCGTGACCGACGCCACCCTTCAGTCGCTTGGTGAGGCGGGGAGTGGGGTCGCGCTTTTCACGCACCTCATCGTTAAGGAGGACGCCCTCGACCTCTACGGCTTTCGCACCAAGGAAGAAAGGACCTTTTTCGAGATGCTCATTTCCGTCTCGGGCGTGGGCCCCAGGTCCGCACTCGCTATTTTGACGGTGGGAGCCCTCGCCGACCTTACGGCGGCCATTGCCGAGGGGCGGCCCGATCTCCTCACCCAGGCGGGCGGCATCGGCCGGAAGACAGCCGAGCGCATCACCCTAGAGCTTCGCTCGAAAGTTTCGGCGGTCGCGACCGAAGGCATCGTGGCCACCATGGACTCCGACACCGATATTCTTGAAGCGCTGGTGGGGCTTGGCTATCGCCGCGATCAGGCCAAGGCGGCGCTTGCAAAGATAGATAGGGGTTTAGGGAACGTCGAGGCCCGCCTCAAGGCGGCGCTCCAACTTCTCTCCAAGAAAGCGGCATGATGCGATTCCTTTCGTCGGTCAAAAGAATGCCGGTCGTGCGCACGCTCTACCAGTTGCCGTTCTTTTTGCGGCCTTACCATTTTTTACTTTCGTTTTTCGCCGCCTGGTGGTACGGATTTCCATCGAAGCACCTCACCGTGATCGGCGTGACCGGCACCAAGGGCAAAACCACCACGGCGAACATTATCGCCCAACTTTTCCAGGGCTCCGGCCGTCCGGCGGGGTTAGCCCCCCCCGTGAACTTTGCGATCGGCGAGCGTGAGTGGGCGAACGAAACCAAGCAAACGATGCTCGGCCGCTTCGCTCTCCAGGGATTCCTGCGCGACATCGTTCGGGCCGGATGCCGTTATGCCGTTATCGAAACATCGTCCGAAGGCATTCTGCAATATCGGCATCGCTTTATCGCCTACGATGCGGCGGTCTTCACCAATCTCTCGCCCGAGCACATCGAGCGCCATGGCAGTTTCGAGAATTATCGCGCGGCAAAAACAAAACTCTTTGCCCGCACGGCAAAATCGCGCGAGAGCATTGGCATCTATAATCTCGACGACGAGAACGTCGGCTACTTCTTGCGGGCGCCGATGAAGCGGAAGATCGGCTTCACTTTGAAAAACGGCGAAGCGGCGCGGGCCGCGGCCGCGAAGGGCGGCGTCAATGAAACTCTCCCGGTGACCGAGGTGACGCTCGGCATCGCGAAGACCCGATTCCACTTGAACGGCGATGCTTACGAAATGCCGCTTGTCGGCGAGTTCAATGTGGCCAATGCCGCCGCGGCGATCGCCACCGCACGCGCCTACGACGTGCCGCCGGCAAAGATCGAAGAAATATTGCGGCACATCCGCCCCGTTCCGGGTCGCTTTGAAGTTATTAATGAAGGCCAGCCCTTCACCGTTATCGTGGATTATGCCCATGAGCCCGCGAGCTTGAGCGCCGCCTACCGCACCGTGAAGCTTTTCGAGCCCAGGCGCGTCATTGGGATTTTAGGAGCGCAGGGTGGCGGACGCGACAAGTGGAAGCGGGCGGCGATGGGCCGCATTGCGGCGGAGTACTGCAACGAAATAATTCTGACGAACGAAGACCCGTACGACGACGACCCGGAGGAAATCATGGATGATATTGAAAAAGGAATTTTGGAATATTCCCGGAACTTCCGGCCGGTCTATAAAATTTCCGACCGGCGCGAAGCCATCCGGCACGCGCTTCTTTCGGCCCGGCCGGGAGATGCGGTCATGATGACCGGCAAGGGCGGCGAACAGTGGATGTGCGTCGAGCGCGGGCGGAAGATAGTTTGGAACGAACGCCTCGTCGTTGAGGAACTCATTCACGAACACGCCGGTAAGATCATCACGACACAATCGAGCCGCGGCGCCTCATCGCCGCGGGAGCAAGCATAATCCTCGTCATCGATTCCTAAAGCGTTGTTCGACCATCGTGGTTGTCTCACGATCTGCAGATGGGTCGCAGGTGTTTAAAAGATAATTATATTACATCATACGGCCGTATGATGTAATATAATACGGAAATTGTGCTCATCGAGATTGTGGAGGGCGAAGATAAGCGCGGCCTACAACTTGCCCGGGGATGTCGTAGTGCGCTCCGGGGCGGTGGAAACGGCAAATTTTTGAGCCCCACCCGGGAAATCCGGGTGGGGCTCGATGCGGGTGCACTAAAAGGCGCGCAGAGCGTACAGGCGTACGAAGTTTGTGTCTCCGTAGGCGTTGCGCATCTGCCAGCCGACGGCAATGGAGGTTTTTTGGTCGAGCTTCACGACCGCGCGTGGACCGATTCCAAGCGATGGCTTCACGCCTCGTCCGTAGAGCTCATCGCCTTCGAGTCCTAGCGCGAGCCGGTCAGTGACCGAAAACGTGACGAATGCGGCCGCCACCCAGGGACGGTATGTTTGGCGGTACGCTGTTGGTAGTTCTCGCGGTGGCTCGCGGTACATCCCCTCGAGGTAAATTGTGGTGCGGCCCGTCCGGAAGAGCGACCGGCAGTTCGCCGCGGACTGCGGCTTCTTCCCCTCGGCCACGAAGCGGCCGATGAGCGCTTCGGCCCAGCCATGCCCGTTACGGACGCCGACGCCCAAGAGCGCAAACCCCTTCGGCGGATGGGCGGTGATGTCCGGAGCGATGGCCCAGCCCGCGATGTCGAACGCAGCACGGGGAGGGCGGTGAAGGAGCATCCGGAGTTGGAGGTCTTCGGCGCGGGCGGCCGGAGCGAAGCACGCGAACGATGCGATGAGAGCAACGGCGCAAGCTGGCGGTTTCATACGTCCTCTTTCAAAGGTCTTGCCGGTCCCACGGACGGGACCTTGACGTTCTGACGGGAGAGCGTATATCATAATCAATGAGTGGCCAACGCTACCACAGGGTGGTATAAGCAACCATTAATATGTATACCGACATTCTTGAACAAATTGGCTTGTCGCCAAACGAGGCAAAAATTTACGAAACGCTTGTGGAGCGAGGGGAATCAACGGTGAGCGAGGTCGCGACGGCGGCGAACATTCATCGTCGGAACGCCTATGACGCTATGAGTCGTCTTATCGAAAAGGGGCTCTGCTTTCAAATTTTCTCGGCGAAAGAAAACCACTACAATGCCGTTGATCCGGATAAACTCACCGAACTCCTCGCCGAGCGCGGAGAGAAGCTTGCCGCGATCCTTCCGGCACTGAAGAAAAAATTTACCGGACGATTCGCTCCCCAAGAGGCCTACATCTATCGAGGCCTTGAAGGCCAGAAAAATATCTGGCGCGACGTTCTGCGCGTTGGCGAAACGAGCTATGTGGTGGGTGCCAAGGGTGGTTGGTTCGACCCCCGCCTTGCAACGGCCCGCGAAACATTTTTCCGCGAAGCGAACC
>JBBUDB010000028.1:0-4175 GCA_038057515.1 Patescibacteria group bacterium
AACCTATGATTAATCCAGAAACAAGAGATTGTCAGAACTGTAAATCAAGATTCACCATCGAGCCGGAGGATTTTGATTTATTTAAAAAACTCGGGGTGCCACCGCCGACATTTTGCGTGGAGTGCATCTATCAGAGGCAATTAAGCTTCCGAAACGCCAGAAATTTATATCGGCGGGCAGATTCTATGACCGGGAAAGAACTGATCTCCATATACTCTCCCGACAAGAAAATGAACGTCATCGAGTCCAAGGCGTGGCATGGCGATTCGTGGGATCCGCTCTCGTATGGCAGAGATTATGACTTCGGTAGGCCGTTCTTTGAGCAGATCGGCGAACTAATCCACGAAGTCCCGTTCCCGGCAGTGAACAACTGGGATGCGGTGAATAGCGATTACTGCAACTTCTCCAAGGGCAATAAGAATTGCTATCTGGTTTTCGGCGGCGATTTCAACGAAGACACGCAATACTCCGCTTACAACTTTTATACCAAAAACAGTAGCGATCTTTATTGGGTGAATAAAGGAGAGCTTTGCTACGAACTCGTTGATTCGGAAGGAAATTACCGAACCTCATTCGGCCGATATTTAAGTTCGTGTGTAGATACTCACTTCGGATTCGAGCTTTCCGGTTGCCAGAACTGCATTGGCTGTCTCAATCTTCGCAATCAGTCCCACTGCTTTTTCAACCAAAAACTTTCCGCGCAAGAGTACGCGGAGAAAGTAAAAGAAATTGATTTTGGAAGCTATCGGACGACGCAAGAACTGCAAACGAAATTTAATGAACTCTATAAAAAATCGATATTCCGTCCGTTCAAGATCATGAGCTCGGTGAACAGCACGGGCGACAATATCTACAACGCCAAGAACTGCAAAAATTGCTTCGATATCTTCGACGGAGCAGAAGACTGCAAACACATTCTCTTGGCCGCTGGCGGTCTCAAGGATTCTTACGGATGTGGGCATTTGGGCGCAAAGAGCGAACTGATCTATGACTCCTTGAGTATTTACCCCGCGAGCAACGTGATTGCGTCGTGGATGGTCATTGACGGTCATCACATTCAACATTCAATTAACATAACGAATTGTTCGAACCTCTTTGGCTGCGTTGGCATGAGAAACAAGCAATACTGCATTTTGAACAAGCAGTACACCAAAGAAGAGTACGAAGCTCTTGTGCCAAAGATCGTTGAGCACATGAAAAAAATGCCCTATCGCGGCAAGGGGGGCAGGGTATATGGCTATGGGGAGTTCTTCCCGACGGAAATATCGCCGTTCGCTTATAACGAAACGATCGCGTCCGAATACTTTCCGCTTACGAAAGAAGAAGTTGAAAAAACCGGATTTGTTTGGAAAGAGCGTGAGGGAAAAGAATATGTAGCGACCATTAAAACCGCCGATATCCCAGATAATATAAAAGACGTCGAGGATTCGATCTTGAACGAGGTTGTCGAATGCGAACACCACGGAAAATGTACCGATGGGTGCACGACCGCCTTCAAGATCATTCCCGCAGAGCTAGCGTTCTATCGGCACATGCCGTTGCCTTTGCCGCGGCTTTGCCCTAATTGTCGTAATGCCCAGAGAATAAAACGGCGCAACCCGCCGAAGCTATGGCATAAAAAATGTGTCTGTGCCGGAGCAAGCTCGCAAAATAACGCCTACCAGAACACCGTTAAGCATTCCCACGACGCCCAGCCATGTCCGAACGAATTTGAAACTACCTACCCGCCCGAACGACCAGAGATCATCTACTGCGAGGCCTGCTACAATGCGGAGGTAGTGTAGATAGCGACACGAGACATATGAAACAAGAAACACGGGCCTGTCAAAGTTGCAAAAGACAGTTCACTATCGAGCCCGAAGATTTTGATTTCTACGAAAAAATCAAGGTCCCGCCCCCCACCTGGTGCCCAGAGTGCCGCACCAAGCGCCGGCTTATGTTTTGGAACCAGAACAATCTCTTTCGGAAAAAAGACGCCCTGACGGGCAAGGAGATATTCTCCACCTATCCCGAAGAGGCGAATGTCGTCGTCTACGATCACGACTACTGGTGGTCTGACAAGTGGGACCCTATGTCCCACGGCAAGGAGGTGGACTTTTCGCGGCCGTTCCTTGCTCAAGTTCAAGAGTTGAATCTCACCGTCCCGTGGCCCGCCAAATCGGTCCAGCAAATGGTTAACAGTGATTACTGTAACCAGGTTTCGCGGGACAAAAATTGCTATCTCTGCTTCAACGGCAACGATTCGGAAGACAGCGCCTATGGGATCGGTTTCACGACCATGAAGAATTGCCTCGATTTTTATACTTCGGCCCGCTCCGAATACTGTTACGAATTATTCGATGTCGGCGATTGCTACCAATCGTTTTACCTTGTTGGTTGCGACAGTTCCAGGAATATCTGGTTCTCCAAGGACTGTCGAAACTGCCAGGATTGCGTCGGTTGTGTCGGTCTCCGGAACAAGCAATACCACATCTTGAACCAGCCCTATTCAAAAGAAGAGTACGCGGAAAAGCTCGCGGCCTTAAATCTCGGCTCTTATGCCGCCAACCGCGCCTTCTACGCGCGCGTTAAGGAGCTGTGGCAAAAGATGCCGGTCAAATTCATGCATGGCATACAGAACACCGACGTTTTGGGGGAGTATATCTACAACTCAAAGAACGTGAAGTATTCGTTCGGGGTCTACGATGGCGGTGAGAACATAAAATACTCGCAAAACATTGCCACCAACATCAAGGACTCTTACGACTACAGTAATTGGGGGTTAAATTCCGAGCTAATATACGACTCCATTAGTGTCGGCGAGAACTGCCAGAACATAAAATTTTCCTTCGATTGCTGGCCGAACTGCAACGACCTCGAATATTGTCTTTGTTGTCACTCGTCTTCGAACCTTTTTGGCTGTGTTGGTTTACGCAACAAGCAATACTGTATCTTGAACAAGCAATACTCGAAAGAAGAATATTTTGCCCTACGTGATAAGATCATCGCGCAGATGAACGCGATGCCATATACCGATAAAGAGGGGAGAAAATACCCGTACGGCGAAATGTTTCCCGCCGAATTCTCGCCACTTGCTTATCCGGAGGCCACTGTCTGCGACTATTATCCGCTCACTAAGGAGCAGGCCGTGGCCGAGGGTTTCCTCTGGCGCGAACCGAATCAACGAGAATTTCAAACCTCCATGAACGCCTCCGATCTGCCCGATCACATTAAAGACGCTCCCGACAGCGTGTTCAAGGAGGCCATCGCGTGCTCGGAGTGTAAGCGCGCTTATCGCATCATCCCGATGGAACTCGATTTCTATCGGCGTTTTGGTATCCCGCTCCCGCGGACGTGTCACAACTGCCGGTATCGCGAGCGCCTGAAATTCCGGAATCCCATCGCGTGGTACGAGCGACAATGCGCCTGCGGCGGCGGGAAATCCCAAGCTCCAAACACCTCCGCCAAAGGCGGATCCGCCTCCGGCGGAAAATCCCAACATGAAAACACCGTAGCGCATTCTCACGGCGAGAATCCTTGCCCGAACGTCTTCCAAACCACCTACGCCCCCGACCGGCCGGAAATTGTATACTGTGAGAATTGCTATAATGCGGAAGTGGCCTAACAATACTATTTTCTTATTCGCGCGAATAAGAAAATAGTGAGATAACCATGAATTCAGAAAATAAAACTTGTCAGAATTGCAAAAACCAGTTCACCATCGAACCGGAGGACTTTGATTTTTACGACAAGATAAAAGTTCCGCCGCCGACGTGGTGCCCGGAATGCCGTGCTGTCCGTCGTATGACGTGGCGGAACGAACGCACCCTCTATCGCAGAAAGTGCATGGCGACGAAAAAGGACATTATCTCGATGTTCAACCCGAGCGGCAAAACAATCGTCTACGACCGGGATTACTGGTGGTCTGATAGCTGGAATCAACTTGCCTCCGGGCGGGCATATGATTTTTCCAAACCGTTCTTTGCTCAATTCAGCGAACTACTTGCGGAGGCACCACTACCAAACCTTGCGATCACTAACGTTATCAATATCGACTACGCGAACCATAGTCATGATTCAAAGAATTGCTATCTTTTATTCGCTTCCGGTGAATGCGAAGATGTTCACTATTCTTCCGGCGCGGCACACTGCAAGGACTCGCTAGATATTTATAATGCGGAACATCTCGAACAATC
>JBBUDB010000028.1:4185-19182 GCA_038057515.1 Patescibacteria group bacterium
CGAACAATCATACGAAGACGTTTCGTGCTCAAATTCTAGCCGCCTGTTATTCTCGCATGATAGCTCGAACTGCCTTAATGCCCGCTTTCTTGGTTACTGCAAAAACGTCAATGATTCTATCGGCTGTTTCAATCTTCGCAATAAATCCCATCACATATTTAACCAGCCCTATTCGAAAAGCGAATTTGAAAAAGAACTCTCGAAACTCGACCTGGAAAGCTACGTGAATCTTACTAATCTGAAAGGGAGATTTTCTGAATTTTCCAAAACCCAGATTCGGAAAGCGGCCAATATCACTAATTGCACCAATGTTACCGGCGATAATCTTTTTGATTCTAAAAATTGTCACTATTGCTTCGATTTATACGGAAAATGCGAAGATTCTAAATACGCCGCGCACGCTTACGACCTCCGTGATTCTTATGACGGCTATGGCTATGGCGCGAACGCGGAATTACTTTATGAGGGCATTGACACTGGCGTTGATGCTTCCCTCTGTCGTTTTGCTTCGTTCACGCATAAGTGTCGCGATACGTGGTACACCTATTGCTGCCACTCTTCTTCGCACCTTTTTGGATGTGTCGGCCTCCGGAACAAAGAGTACTGTATTTTAAATAAGCAATATACCAAAGAGGAATACGAAGAACTGTTGCCAAAGATCATCGCGCAAATGAACGCGATGCCTTATACCGATAAGCAGGGGAGGAAGTACCCGTACGGCGAAATGTTTCCACCAGAGTTTTCGCCATTCGCTTACAACGAAACCATAGCTCAAGAATATTTCCCTCTGACTAAAAACGAGGCGTTAAAACGTGGTTATCCCTGGAAAGATCCGGACGCTAAGGACTATAAAATAACCAAGAACTCAGCAGAGCTTCCAGACCGAACCAAAGATATTGGTGATGATGTTCTGAAAGAAACGATAGGTTGCGAGCATGCGGGAAATTGTAATCATCAATGCACTACGGCCTTCCGTATTATCTCGGACGAGCTGTCATTCTATCGTCGCCTAGGACTTCCAGTCCCTCGCCTTTGCCCAAACTGCCGAAATTACGAACGATTCAAATTACGGAATCCGATGAAGTTGTGGCATCGCAAATGCATGTGCGATCAGAAAATCTATAAAAATACCGTAAAACACGAGCACCATCCTGCGGGACCCTGCCCAAACGAACTTGAAACCCCATACGCCCCCGAGAGACCAGAGATTATCTACTGCGAATCTTGCTACAACGCCGAAGTGGCTTGAGCCAGAAACAGGCCAAAGTCCCGGGCTGGATAGAGGGGCTGGCAATGCTACAATCTACAATAGTGGAGTGGCATAGAAAAATATGAACAAAACCTGCAAACACTGTTCCGAAAATTTTGAGACTACCGAAGACGACGCTAAGTTCTACGAACGTCTTGATTCTCCGGCACCGGAATTTTGTCCGTCCTGCCGGATGCGCATACGCCTGGCACACAGGAACGAACGTTCGCTCTATCGCCGGAGCTGCGATTTATGCAAGAAAGAGAAGATCTCCATCTATCCGCCAGATACGTCTTTTCCGGTCTATTGCAATTCCTGTTGGTGGAGCGACGACTGGGATGTAAAAAGTTTCAGCTTAGACTGGGACCCGGACCGGCCATTTTTGGAACAATTCAAGGAATTACAGGCCAAGGTTCCGCGGATTGGCCTTCTCAGTTTGACTAGTATCAATAGCGAATACACCAACAATTCCGCAGACAACAAAAACTGCTATCTTCTCTTCGCCGCCGAGCAGAACGAGGACTGTCTATATGGGAGATTGATCCAGCATTGTAAGTCGGTGGTAGATGCTTGTTTCGTTTATGACTCTGAGCTTTGTTATGAATGCATTGACTGTCGGCAGTGCTACAACTGCCTGTTCAGCGAAAAATGCCAGACGAGTACTAATTTGCTTTTTTGCTCAGATGTCCGCGATTCCCAAAATTGTATTTTGTCCACCAACTTGCGTCATAAATCATATTACATTGAAAATAAACAATATTCCAAGGAGGATTACGAAAAAAAGAAAAAAGAGATATTGAAATCACGCGAGAACATAGATGCCGCCAAGAAGCGTTTCGAAAAGATCAAATCCGCGGCCTTGATTAAGAGTGCGTTTCAAACCAAATGCGTGAACGCCACCGGGAATTATCTATTCAACTGTCACGATACCCGTTTTATATTTGATGCCAGTAACGCCAAAAACTGCGCCTATATGGGGGATGCGGAAGAGCCGATAGATTTCTTGGATGGCAACAATGTTTATTACAAGCCGGAGTTGTGTCTCGATATAATGGGGACACTGCAGAGCTATAGGTCCAAACACTGCATCTTCATTTTCTATTGCAGTAATATGGAATATTGCGACAACTGTCATAACAGCAATGATTGTTTTGGTTGTATCGGCCTCAAGAAAAGCAGTTATTGTATCCTTAATAAAACGTATCCCAAGGAGGAGTATGAGAAGCTATTACCCAAATTAATAGAATCAATGAAGAAAGATGGCAGTTATGGATCCTTCTTCCCGCCCAATATGTCTGTCTACGGCTATAATGAAACTGCTGCTTACGATTTCTTTCCCATTTCGAAAGAAGAGGCACTGAAACTTGGTTTTCGTTGGCAAGAAAAGATCAGTGGCACATATAACAAGGGAACCGTACCGCTAGATAAAACACCGGGGACTATTGAAGAAGTAGACGAGAGATTCTTGGGTGAGGTCCTTACTTGCGAGAACTGCTCTAAAAATTTCAGGATAACCCCGGCAGAGTTAGAATTCTATAGGCGAATGCACCTACCTCTGCCGCGAAAGGATTTCGAATGTCGGCATCAAGAGAGAATGAACAAACGAACGCCCAGAAAGCTCTGGCACCGGACCTGCGCCTGCGGTGGCAGGAAATCCCAAGCTCCAAACACCTCCGCCAAAGGCGGATCCGCCTCCGGCGGAAAATCCCAATATGAAAATACCGCAATGCATTCTCACGGCACTAACCCCTGCCCCAACGAATTCGAGACATCCTATTCCCCCAATCGGCCCGAGATTGTCTACTGCGAATCGTGCTACAACGCCGAAGTGGCTTAAGGGGTATATAATGACGGCATAGGCGGAAAGGCCGAAGAGGGGGAGTATTAATTCCCATGATCTACCTGAACGTCACCTATAAATCGATGGCGGAGGCCGAGGAGCTCGCCCGGGAGCTCGTCCGGCGCAAAGCGGCGGGCATGGTTTCGATCGCGCCGATAAAGTCGATATATCCCTTGGACGGCGAGATTGCCGAGCGCGATGAGGCGCTTTTGAAGGTTATTACCATCGATTCTAAGGTGCAGGAGGTGGAGGACATCGTCCGCGAGCTAAGCGACGGAAAAGTCCCGCGCGTTATCTCTTTTTCCTTGCACCGCATCACTCGTGAGTACAAAGATTGGGTTTCCGGCCACGTCTCCTAAAAACGTCCCGCCACTATGTGGTTTTTCGCTCGAACCCCAGGTTCGTTATTCCAATGTTCTCAAGAACACGAGAATAAGGCGGGTGACTTGAAATTCCTTGCCAAAGGACTAGTATGGCGGTATGAACATCGTCTTCAAAGCCCAGCGCGTTTTCGAGCCCAAAAGGGGCGCCGTACCCGTATTTATCGTCCGCGGCAAGGCGCCCGGCCCGCGCCAGGCGCTTTTTACGGCGCTCGCAAAAGATGACCAAAACCATATATCTCTCGTCGCCGGAGACCTCCTGCGCTCGAACGATGGGGACTCACGACTAGTAGTTCTGCCATCCGGCGGCCGAGCTATTCTCCTTGGCTTCTCGGCCGATAAGCCGTTCCGCGCTCGCGACGCCTTGCGCCTCGTGCGGCGCACCGTGAACATGGCCAAAGCGACGGATACTCCCAAGATAGCCGTCGCCCTCACGGACTTCGCCGCACCAAAATCAACTCCCGCCGTAGCGGCGGAATCTTTCGCGCTTCAGGCCGCGCTCGCGAATTTTGACTTCATTTCTTACAAGCAGCCGCCAAAGACCGGCTGGCACTGGGTAGAGGAAGTGACCATTATCGACCCGCGGGCAAAAATGCTCGAGCCGACAATCGGGCGCGGCCGGATTATCGGCGAAGAAACAAATAACGCCCGCGCGCTCGCAAACACTCCCGGCGGCGACATGACCCCCGCGTTGCTTGCCGCCGCGGCGGAATCTGCCGGGGGGCGCACCGGTTTTGCCGTCACCATCCTCGACGAGACGGAAATGAAAAAAATCGGCATGGGCGCCGTGCTTGGCGTCGGCCGTGGTTCCGATGAAAAGCCAAAGTTCATCGTTATGGAGTATCGTAAAGGTAAGAAAAATGAAGCGCCGGTCGTGCTTGTCGGCAAGGGCGTTACTTTCGACACCGGTGGACTGAACCTTAAACCCTCCGAGCACATTTACGAAATGCACATGGATATGTCGGGCGGCGCGGCCGTTATTCACGCGCTGGCCGCCGCGGCTCGCCTCAAGCTCAAAAAGAACATTGTCGGCCTTGTGCCAGCCGTCGAGAATATGCCTTCGGGCTCGAGCTATCACCCCGGCGATCTTTTGAAAACCCTTTCGGGAAAAACCATCGAAGTATTGAATACCGATGCCGAAGGGAGGATAATCCTCGCCGATGCCTTGACGTATGCGGAGCGCTACAAGCCGCGACTCGTTATTGATGTTGCCACGTTAACCGGTGCGGCTACAGTGGCCCTCGGCCAGCGCGCCTCGGCAATATTCGCGACCGATAAACGCACTGAAACAGCTCTTATGGCTTCCGGCGAACGAACGGGGGATTATCTCTGGCCCCTGCCGCTCTGGGAAGAATACGAAGAAGACGTGAAGGGCACCTTCGGCGATTGGGCAAACTCCGGCAAAACACGCTACGGCGGCGCGATAAACGGAGCGGTCTTCCTTTGGCAATTCGCCAAAAGCTACCCCTGGGTTCATCTCGACATCGCGCCTCGGATGACTTCGATCGATGGTGATTTTCTTGCCAAAGGGGCAACCGGTGTCGGCGTGCCGCTCCTCGCCGACTTCCTCGCCCGAAGCCGGTAGGTTGTGATAAAATACAGGAGCGCCTAAAGAGGGGTGCTCGATTTTGCAACCGCTCGGGTTGCGTTCGAGGAACCTTACCCTCGCAGGCAAAATCGGCATGGGTCTTCATCCGGAATCAGACGTTATCTACTTCGGTCGCACCAACTTCCGCGGCGCGAATCGTCTTTTTGGCATCAAGCGCAACGACCGGCGCCAACACTCCTACATCGTTGGAAAGACCGGCACGGGAAAAAGCGCCCTTATCTCGAATATGATCATCCAAGACATCGCGAACGGCGAGGGTGTTTGCGTTGTCGACCCGCACGGCGAACTCGTTGAAGGCATCCTGGAGAAGATTCCCGAGGAGCGCCGGAACGACGTTATCTATTTCAATCCAGCTGACACCGAGTATCACATCGGCTTCAATGTTCTTGAGTTACCCGACCCGAAGTATAAACACCTCGTGGCCTCGGGCCTTATGGGTATCTTCACCAAGATCTGGGCGAACGTCTGGTCGGCCCGTATGGAATATATCTTAAATAATGCGGTTCTCGCGCTTCTCGACACGCCTGGCTCCACGCTTCTCGGCATTCCGCGCCTCTTGGTCGACAAAGAATTTCGCCAGCGGATTATTCAGAACATCGCCGATCCGGTAGTTAAGGCCTTTTGGGTCAATGAGTTCGAACAGTGGGAGCCGAAATTCAGGAACGAAGCCATCGCGCCGATTCAGAACAAGGTCGGCCAGTTCCTTTCGAGCGCCATCATCAGGAATGTCGTTGGCCAGTCGAAGAGCACCATCGATGTTTTCGAGGTGATGAACTCGGGGAAAATATTCCTGGTGAACGTCTCGAAGGGCCGCATCGGCGAAGACAACTCTTCGCTTCTTGGCGCCATGCTCATCACCAAGATCCAGCTCGCCGCCATGGAACGCGTTCGCGTCACCGAAGAGGAGCGTGTTGATTTTTATCTCTATGTCGACGAGTTCCAGAATTTCGCCACCGATTCTTTCGCCAGCATCTTGTCGGAAGCCAGAAAATACCGCCTTAATCTCATTGTTGCTCACCAATACATCGGTCAGCTGGTTATCGAGACATCCACAAAAGTTCGCGATGCTATTTTCGGTAACGTCGGCACGATGATAGTTTTTCGTGTCGGTGCCGCCGATGCCGAGTTTCTCGAGCCGGAGTTCGAGCCGGAATTCATGATCCAGGATATCGTGAATTTACCGAACTACCATACCTACCTCAAACTCATGGTGGACGGCGTCACTTGCCGCCCGTTTTCGGCCCTCACTTTGCCGCCCTTCCGCGTGGCGACATCCGAAAATATCGCTAACGAAATAATCGAGCTTTCCCGCCGGCGTTACGCCCGGCCGCGGGCGCTCATCGAAGAAGAGATCAACGCCTGGAGCGGTATCATGAACGAAACGCCGACCATTAGCGACTTCATGGCCGAGACCAAAAGCGGTCCGGGCAAGTTCCGGGCGGTCTGCTCGAATTGCAGTCGGGACATTTACGTTCCCTTCGAACCCCTGCCCGGTAAGGCCGTCTACTGCCAAAGCTGTCTTTTAAAGGTGAAGTCCGGCGAGATCGGCCCGGCCCGGAGCGCCTCGTCTCGCCAGCAAGAAAAATATTCACCCGACCTCGCCCAACTCGGCATCGAATTTGAGCCTCGCAAGAGCGAACCGGAGTTTTCCCGGCCGCGGGCAACATCGACTCTTTCGCCTGCCTCCTTCGGTAAAAAACAGGATCTTCGAGAAGTGCCGCCGGAAACAACAAAAACAAAGCCTATCTCGCTCTCCGAGCTCGACAAAACTGGACCCAAATCTGCCAAACAGCCGAAAGTTTCGCCCAAGGAGCTCGACATCAGAGAGCTTCGCCAGGAAATCGCCGCCTCTCTCGCTCACGATCTGATCGCCAAAGAGAAAGAGCTTGAAGCAGAATTAGCCGCCTCCGAACCCGTCGAATGATGCGCTTCGACATCATCACTATCTTCCCGGAAATTTTAGATTCGTACCTCAACGAATCACTCATGAAACGCGCTCGAAGCGAAAAGATAATCGACGTGCGCGTTCATAACCTGCGAAAGTGGAGCAATAATCGCCACGGCAAAGTGGACGACCGCCCTTTTGGCGGGGGACCGGGGATGGTGCTCCAAGTCGGGCCGATCTACCGAGCAGTTCGTTCGATTATAAAATCAAAAAGCAAAAAGCAAAGATCAAAAACTTCTAAAACGAGAGTAATTCTTTTTTCCACCCGCGGCAAAGCGTTTAACGCTGCCGCCGCCAAACGTTTGGCTCGCTATGATCAATTAATATTTATCTGCGGCCGCTACGAAGGCGTGGATGAGCGCGTAGCGAAGCATGTCGCCGACGAAGAGATTTCTCTCGGGCCATATGTGCTCTCGGGCGGGGAACTGCCGGCGCTTATCGTCGCGGAGGCCGTGGCGCGTTTTAGACCCGGGTTTCTCGGGAAGACCGAATCGCTCGAAGAAAAAAGCGGGTCGCATCCCGCCTACACGCGGCCACCTATCTTTGAGCCAAAACGGGGCGCGAAGTGGCCAGCGCCGGAAGTGCTCCGTTCCGGCGATCACAAGAAGATCGCAGCATGGCGCCGGCGGACATAGCATTCGGACTGAATACGGCGTTTATCGTCGGTATTTTTATTTCGAGTCTCACTCCCCGACCTCTTCTCGCAACCGTCTTTCTTTTTCTCGCCATATTGGCGCTCCGTAAGTTTTCCGCGGCCCGTCCGAACAGTTCATCCGGGCGGGCAACTATTGCTCATCGAGTTACCCTTCTCAATTTATGCCTTTTTGCCCTCGCGATGTTTTTTGGCATATTTCTGTATCGCTTTAACGCAAATCACGAAATAGCTCTCCGCATCTTACCGGAAGAGCGATCCAAAGCGCCCTTTGTGGCGCTCGTTCTCGGCGAGCCGCGCCCTCGCGGCGAGCGCGCCGAAAGCGTTTCGCTCAAGCTCCTGCCGCCCAATCGGGGCGTCGTGGAGGCAATTCTTGTTGATCGTCCCGATGTGCGATATGGCGACAGGATCGCCTTGACCGGCGGTCGCTGGGAAGTTGAAGATAACGGTCCGCCAACGCTTCTTTTTCCGAAACACATTCGTATCGGGCGCGGCGAGGGCCGGCCAATATTTCAGGCGCTCGCCGATATTCGGCGCCTGTTTCTCGGCGCGCTTCGCCGTTTTGTGCCTGGAGAACCATCAGCGCTTCTTGCCGGACTCACCATCGGCGCCACGGAAGACTTCACGGGCTCTTTTCGCGATGCCCTGCGGCGTTCCGGCACGACGCACCTCGTGGCGGTTTCCGGCTACAACATCGGCGTCATTGCGATCGGCGCCGCGGCTATTTTCAGTTTGTGGCTCTCCCGAAAGCTAGCCTTCGCGGCCACGACCGCTGTTATTATTGCGTTCGTTATTATCACTGGCGCGGAAAGCTCGGTCGTCCGCGCCGGAGTGATGGGACTTCTCATGCTCACGGCTAAGCATTTCGGACGTCCATACGGCATCCGCTACGCCATTGCCTTTGCCGCCACGACGATGCTTTTCCTTAATCCGACGCTTCTCGTTGAAAATATCGGTTTTCAACTTTCCTTCTTGAGCTTGCTGGGCATCACTTATCTTGCGCCGGTATTCCAAAATCTATGGTTTGGCGCCGAAGCGCCGCCGGGTATTTTTGCCTGGCGGGAAAATCTGGCCACGACCGCCGCGGCCCAACTCGCCGTCCTACCAATCGTCGTTAGCCACTTTGAAGCGGTCTCGCCGGCGGCGATCGGCGCGAACATCCTCATCCTGCCAGTCGTACCGATAACGATGGCTCTGGGCGGCCTTGTCGCGCTCGGAAGCATCCTGGCGCCGCTCGCGGAGATCATCGGCCGAATCGTCACCATCTTTCTTGTTTATCAAATTACCATCATCAATATCTTCGCGGCTCTGCCAAGCGTCACTATTCCGGTACTCGCGTCGGCAGGCGGCGTGATAATCTATTACGGCGGCCTCATTGCCATCATAACGAAATACCGACCAAGGCCGGAGAACAACGCCGCCAAGCGCCCATGAATCGCCCCCACGTTATTCTCGTCACGATTATTTTTCTTATCCTCCTCGATGTCTGGCTTTGGCAAGACGTTTTCGCCACCCCTGCCGCTTCCGGCATCACCGCTCTCGATGTCGGCCAAGGCGATGCCACGCTCGCCTCATTTAGAAGCGGCGCGACCATTCTTACCGATACCGGTCCGGATACGGCTATTCTTCGGGCGCTCGGGTCGTTCCTTCCGAACCGCAATCTCGACCTTGTCGTTCTTACTCACCCGCAACTCGATCACTACGGCGGACTTCGCCATCTCCTCGGTCGCTACCGGATCGGCGCCGTCCTGGTGAATGGCCGCGACGCCGAGATTGCCGCCCCTGGTTCGTCGTGGCACGAACTAATGGCTGAACTCAAAAAGCGCGAAATCCCCGTTATAATCCTTCGAGGCGGGGATCGCATTCGAATCGGAAGCGAAACGATGACTTTTCTCGGCCCCGACCGGAATCTCATCCAAAGCGCCGAGTTGAACGACACTGGCTTTGTGGCGCGTCTCGAACTCGGCGGCTTCCGAACGCTTCTTGCGGCCGATATCGATGAAGCGGGGGAGACCTACCTCGAAAAAAATCTGCCGCCCGAACTTCTGCGGGCCGAACTCTTGAAGGTCGCCCATCACGGTTCGAAATTTTCGTCGAGCGAGGCGTTTCTTCGCGCCGTCGCGCCTAAGGCCGCGCTCATCGAGGTCGGCAAAGGCAACCGCTTCGGCCATCCCACCCCCGAAGCGCTCCGCCGCCTCGAAGCCGTCGGCGCCGCCGTGTTTCGCACCGACCGGCACGGTACGGTGAACGTAACCCGAACGAAAAACGAAACCCTTTCCATCCGGCTTGCCCGGTAGGACAACCCGTGGTGAGCCGAGTCGAACCACGGCGACTCTTCACGCGACGCACGGCAAGGAGTGATATACTAATAAGACGAAAGGGGCAGAAAAAAGAATGACGCTTTTAATTCGAAACGTAAAAATTATCGGCGCGCCGGGGCGGTTTCCCGACCAAGGCGATATTTTCGTGGCCGGCGACAAGATATCGGCCATCGGCTCCTTCCCGCGAAAAAGCGCGGACACCGTTATTGACGGCCAGGGCGGCTATCTTCTGCCTGGCTTTATAGACATCGCCGCGGAGTCCGATCACTATCTGGGCATCTTCACCAACCCCGCCCAGGAGGATTTTCTTCGCCAGGGCGTGACGACCATTATCGGTGGCGGCGAAGGCGCCTCGCTCGCGCCGCTCATCTACGGCGACCTCGGCGTTTTAGAAGAGTGGCTCACGGGCGAACGGCCCATAAACGTCGACTGGCACACAATGCGGGAGTTTATTTCCGTACTCGAACGCCGTCGCTTCGGCGTGAATTTCGGCACGCTCGTCGGCCACTCGACGGTGCGAGTGGCGCTCACGGCCGGCGAGCGTCGCGATCTCACTCGAAACGAGATGGCTGTTTTCGAACGTATTGTGGGCGAAGCGCTCCGTGAGGGCGGTTTTGGCGTTTCGGCTGGCCTCAAAGGTACGCACGGTCGCGGCGCCGCCTACGGCGAGATCCGGGCGCTCGGAAAGCTCGTCCGCCGGACGGGCGGAATTTTAAGCATTGCCCTCCGAAAAAACGCGCCCCTCGGCGCGGCGCTCGGCGAGGCGCTCCGCCTCGCGAGCGATACGGACGCCACGACGATCATCTCGAATTTTGCGCCAATTCTCGGGCAGGGGAGTGAATATGGCCTGGCCCTTGATGTCTTAAAAAACGCACCGGTCAACGTGTATTTTGATATAGCGCCATTTGAAGTGAGCGCCCGGCCTTTTTATCGTTTTTTGCCCGATTGGGCCCAACGGGGCACGATTAGAGATATGGCGGAGAAACTTGACGATCCCTGGTTCCGAGAACGCGTCACCAGAGAGCTTATCGTTCCCGAACCGGAGCGATTCACGGTTAGCCGGACGTTCGGACACGAAGGTCTTGTTGGCCGAACACTCGCCGATCTCACGGCGATATTCGGCGTGCGCTATCCGGCCGAAGCGCTTATGCGCCTGCTGACAACCACGCGCCTCAAGGGTATTGCTCTCCTTCGAAACGCGGATGAAACTCTTACCAGTGAAGCGCTCGCCCATCCCCGAGCTCTCATTGCTTCCCGGGGATTCTGCCTGCCGGAATTTTACGACGGTCGGCGAACCATCAACCCCGATAAGGCGGATACTTTCCCGCATCTCGTGCGTCTTGCTCTCGCCGCCGGCGAAGCAGAACTCGACGGACTCGCCCGAAGAGCGAGTGAACGCCCCGCAAAACTATTGGGACTTACCGATCGGGGCACGATCCGCGAAAGCGCCATCGCCGACCTCGCCTGCTTCGACCGCGAAGGCAAGACGAAATTCACCGTCGTCGCCGGAGCCGTCGCCTGGCAAAACGACGCGCCCACGGCCAAGTTTTTTGGCCGGGCGCTTCGACACCGACGATCGTAACCCGCATGGCTACGCCCTTCACGAAAGGCGGTCACCGACCCGATCCATTTCTTATCGCCGTCCTTGTCATTCTCGTCGCTCTTGGCCTTGTCATTCTCGCCTCGGCCTCGTCCGAACTTGGCAAGCTAAAGTTCGGCGACAGCTATTACTATCTCAAACACCAACTCATGAATGGCGCGAGTATCGGCATTGTCGGTTTCGCGGTCGCGTATTTCATCCGCTACCAACGCTATCGGAAAATCGCGCTTATCGGCCTCGCGGCGAATATCGTCTTTCTCGCGCTTGTCTTCACGCCCCTCGGCCTCGTCGCCGGCGGCGCCAGCCGGTGGCTTCGGTTCGGGCCGATGAGCTTCCAGCCCGCCGAGCTTTTGAAGCTTACCTACATCGTCTACCTTGCCGCCTGGCTCACGAATGCTAAGTTTAACCGCCGCACCATTCTGCAGGGCATCGTCCCGTTTCTCTGCGTTTCGGGCGTCATTGCCGGTCTCCTTCTTGCTCAACCGGCGACGAGCACAGTCTTCATTCTCCTCGCCTCGGGCATCACGGTTTACTTCGTGAGCGGCGCGCCGCTGAAGCATCTTACCCTCGTGGCCTTGGGTGGGATAGCTATCTTCGTGCTTATCGTTTGGTCCACGCCCTACCGCGCCGCCCGCATTCTCACTTTCCTTGATCCAAGCCGCGACACGCAGGGTTCTTCGTATCAGATCAATCAATCGCTTATCGCCATCGGTTCCGGACGTCTTACGGGTCTCGGTTATGGCGCCTCGACAAGCAAAGCCCGCGGATTGCCGGCGCCGCTCGATGATTCGATCTTTGCCGTCGCCGCCCAAGAGCTCGGATTTGCGGGCGCCGGTGCTCTGGTCATGCTTTTCGCTCTCCTTGTCTACAGGATGCTTTGGCTCGCCCGAGGACGCCGCGACCGCTTCGGCCAGCTGATTCTTGTCGGCTTCGCGACTATCATCGGACTTCAATCGATAGTAAACATGGGCGCTGTCTCGGGCCTTTTGCCCCTCACCGGCGTGCCGCTTCCATTCGTAAGCTACGGCGGTACGGCTCTGGCCGTCTTCATGACCATGGGCGGCGGGGCCGTGAATATTTCGAAATATACGTAAGACAAGAGGCATAGAAACGGCCCCACCGAAACGCGACAAGCCACAACGTTAAAATTATGTAATAATTAAGATTATTATGGCTGATCCGATATCCACGCCTCCCTCATCCGTCCCGAAATCTCTCGTTCGTATCGCTCTCGCTGGCGGAGGAAGCGGGGGACACGTTTATCCGCTCCTCGCCGTCGCCGAAGAAGTCAAGGCTTTTGCCGCCGAGCGCTCATTCGCGCTTGACCTGCGTTATTTTGGTCCGGACGATGAATACGCCACCGTTCTGGCGGAAAAAGACATCCGCATCGTTGGTACGCCCGCTCCGAAAATGCGCCGCTACTTTGCGCTTCGTAATTTCCTGGACATCCCTCTTTTTTTCGTCGCCCTCGTAAAGGCCTGGTGGTCGCTCTTTTGGTTCATGCCCGACGCTGTTTTTTCGAAAGGCGGACCGGGTGCGATTGCCGTTGTCGTGGCCGCCTGGTTTTACCGCATTCCTATCATGATCCACGAGTCCGATGCCATGCCCGGACTTACGAACCTTGTTTCGAGCCGCTTCGCGAGCCGCATTGTTATCAGTTTTGAAGCTGCCGCAAAATATTTCAATCCGGCGATCACGCGCCTCACCGGCAATCCCGTTCGCCACGAACTTCTCGAGGGCCGCCTCCCGCCGGAAACCGCCAAAAAAGAACTCGGCTTTGTAGATACCGAACCGCTCGTCCTCGTTTTAAATGGCTCGCAGGGCTCACAACGTATCAATGAGTTTCTTGAAATAAACCTCCCGACGCTCGTCAAAGAAGTTCAGATCCTCCATCAAACCGGCAAAGCGAACTTCCTCGAAACAAAACGCCTCACCCAGGCCGCCCTGATTGACTCCGATTCGATAAACGAAGAGCGCCGCTATAAGCCCGTGCCATATCTCGGCAAGGACCTCCCCACGGCCCTCTCCGCTGCTGATGTTGTTGTCGGACGATCGGGGAGCGGCATGATCTTTGAGCTGGCCTCCTTCGGAAAACCGGCTATTCTTATTCCGCTTGCCGAATCGGCGAATAATCATCAGCGCACGAACGCCTATGAGTTTGCCAAAACGGGCGCGGCGGTCGTGATCGAAGAATCAAACCTCCTGCCAGGCATTTTTATAAGCCAGCTCAAGACCATTTTGACCGACCAGGCAACGCTACAGAAGATGAACGCGGCCGCGTCCGCCTTCTCGAGGCCAAAGGCTGCTAAGGAAATTGCTGAAGAGGTTTTTCGGATGATCGGCTAAACCATCCAGATTTTAGCTGATAATGAGGAAATAAGGCCCGGAAACGCTTTCCCTGGGTCGTTTTATCGTGCTAAAATGGCCGTGCATGCCTCAAAACAAGCAATCGGAGATCCGGGTTCGCTATGCGCCCAGCCCCACCGGGCACTGGCACGTCGGCGGGGTCCGG
The DNA here is from genome assembly GCA_038057515.1 of Patescibacteria group bacterium. Classification (GTDB taxonomy): domain Bacteria; phylum Patescibacteriota; class Minisyncoccia; order UBA6257; family 2-01-FULL-56-20; genus DATJQA01. The sequence goes on from JBBUDB010000028.1 coordinate 18,294, forward strand.
GTTGTTCTTTATAACTGGCTCTACGCCCGAAAGACCGGAGGGACGTTTATTGTCCGCATTGAAGATACCGACCAAGAGCGCTCGAAGCGAGAGTTTGAGCTTGAAATTTTTGACTCACTACGATGGCTCGGCCTTGACTATGATGAGGGGCCGATCTGGACGAAAAAGGAAAACGGCGCCACGACTAGCTCCGAAAAAGGGGAATATGGCCCATATCACCAGAGCGAACGGCGCGATATTTATCGAAATTACTTGACCCAGCTCACAGAGAAGGGTCGTGCCTATTATTGCTATTGCACGAAAGAAGACCTCGAAGCGGAACGGCAACTACTTTCTGCCCAGGGCCTGCCGCCGAAATACGGCGGCCACTGCCGCAACCTCACCTCTCCGCCGGTAGGCAAAAAGCCGGAAACCATCCGTTTTCGCATTCCCGAAACCGTCGTAAAATTCCACGACCTCATTCGCGGCGACGTTTCTTTCGACGCCTCGCTTTTTGGCGATATCGTTATCGCCAAAGACCTCGACAACCCTCTCTATAATTTTGCGGTTGTGGTCGATGATGAACTCATGCATATTTCGCACGTCATTCGAGGTGAAGAGCATCTCTCGAACACGCCGAAACAAATCTTGTTCCAAAAGGCGCTCGGGTTTCGTGCGCCAGAATACGCCCACTTCCCGCTTATTTTAAATCCCGATCGGAGTAAAATGTCGAAGCGTTATGGCGAAACAACGCTTTCTGGCTATCGAGACACTGGCTATCTCCCCGAAGCAATGGTGAATTTTTTCTTGCTCCAAGGCTGGCACCCAAAAGATAACCGCGAAGTTATGACGCCTCACGAGGCGGCAGAGCTTTTTGAATTCAAAGACGTTCAGAAAACCGGGGCGGTAT
>JBBUDB010000029.1:0-5638 GCA_038057515.1 Patescibacteria group bacterium
GTAAAGGCCTCCCCCGCTCTTTTCTTATACAAAAGCATTAAGACCGGATCATTGATCAAGGGGCTGAACATTCCTGGTCTTGGAATATGCCTGACCACCGGTAGTCCGTGCTCAACATTGGGCACTTATGGGGCCATCATAATGGCTGGGACAAGTCAGTATTAGGTGGCGTTGATTATTAATCCAGCGTGATATAGCGCTCTTCGTCGTTAAAATCCGGGTCTTTGAAGCCGTCTCTGTCTCCCGACAAGCCCTCATAGGCGATAAGCTCTTGGGGAATCTCCGAAAGAAATCGCGAGGGGATGCCGAAAAAGCTTAGCGTTAGGTTGAGGCGCGCTCGCGTCATGGCGACATAAAGCAGGCGGCGTTCTTCTTCAAGCTCCGCCTCGCTCCCCAGGGAGCGGCCGTGCGGCACCAGGCCCTCGGCGCAACCGGCCACGTAAACGCGATCGAACTCGAGGCCCTTCGCAAGATGCATGGTCATTAATGTTACGGGCACGCGTCCCGCGCCGCTCGCATTCTTGTCGTCGGTCGCCTGAAGAAGGGTCACCGCTTCAAGAAGCGGCGTGAGCTCCTCGAATTCTCCGGCGAAGCGAGTGAGCTCGACGATATTTTCTTCTCGGTCGCTTAGATTGGTGAGATTTTTCGCCATATATTCGAAATATTCGGTTGCCTCAAGAAAGGCGTTCAAAACAACAAGCGGCTTTTTCTCTGCCGCGGATAGCGCCGCATCAAGGGCGCGGAATTTTGTTTTCGTAAATGTTTTTTCGAGCCGCTCGCGGCTCACGGAGTCCTTGGGATTGGCGGCGTAGCGGAGGGCGGCGAGGGCGTCTTTGATCTCGCGCCGTTCGTAAAATTTCAAACCGCCGTAAATTCGATAGGGAATGCGCGATTGGATCAGGGCCTGTTCAATGGGCCGCGATTGCGCGTTCGTACGATAAAGAATGGCCGCGCTCCCCTGCTTCGCCGGAGCGTGAGAGAGGCGAGCCCGCGCCTCTCCCTTCGGCGCTCCAACAAGATGCAGGGCGAGATGGCCAGCGATCCAAAACGCTTCGCCGTCTTCGTCCGCCGCCTCGACGATACGCACTAGCTCGCCCGCCGGATTTTTCGTTCGGAGCGTTTTTGGTTTTTGGCGGACGTTTTGGGCGATGAGGCCCGAGGCGGCGGCAATGATGTTTCCGGTCGAGCGATAGTTCTCTTCAAGAAGCACCACCGAGGCGCCAGGCCAGTCGCGTTCAAAGCCGAGGAAGATCTCGAAATTCGATCCTCGCCAGCTGTAAATAGTTTGTTGGTCGTCGCCCACAACACTCACCTGGTTTCTTGGCCCAACCAGAAAACGCACCAGATCGTACTGGCGATTGTTCACGTCTTGATACTCATCGACAAGGATGTGAGTAAAGCGGTTCCCATACCACGCCAGCCGGTCGGGATGGGCCCGAAAAAGATGCACCACCTTGTCGATGAGGTCGTCGAAGTCGAAGGCGTTGTTCTCGGCGAGCGCCGCCTCGTAGCGCTCAAAGACGCGCCGGGCGAGATCATCGGCCGCTTCTTTTTTCGCGACGCCGTTCTTTATCTTCGTGATCCGATCAGCGAAGATGCCCGGACCCTCTCCGCGTCCGATCTCTTCGGCGAAACCCTTCAAAACGCGCTTCAAGAGCTGGAAGGAGTCCGTGTCATCGAATATCGCAAAATTTGCTTCCCGGCCAAGACGCCCTGCCTCCCGTCGGAGGATTCGGGCTCCAAACGAGTGAAAAGTGCCGACGAATGGTCCAGGGGCGCCGAAAATGTCCCTGCCTCCGCCCATTAACGGGCTCGCACTGAAATCATGGCCGATAAGGGCCTCGACCCGGCTAACCATTTCTTTGGCGGCCTTATTGGTGAAGGTAAGGGCGCATATCTGCTCTGCTCTGACCCCCTCTCTTATAATGTGAGCGATTCTCTCGGTTAGGGTCCTGGTTTTGCCGGTTCCCGCCCCAGCGACGATGAGAAGCGGTTCGTGGATGGGGGCCCGGACGGCCCGTTCCTGTTCCGGGTTGAGATGAGGAGGCATTTATGCTACATCCAATATATAAGAGCCCATCTCAGAGCCGCCTCCGCGACCGCGTTCCGCCTATTTTGCCGGTCGGCAAGGCGCGACGAGGAGGTAGTAGCCAGAGCTACATCTCTAAGGAGCAACGCAGTCCGAACAGCAAAATAGGCGGAACCCCCAGGGATATGGCTAATTTCCACAATACCTACGTCTTTCCTCCTCGGAGTATCCCGATACACCTTCGTCGTCACTTCTTGGTCTTTCGGAAATTAGCCAATATCGCGGCCGGAAGGCGGTTTTGAAATGGACTCCAGTACGATTCTAGCGGAACTTATCAAAGAGCGAAAGCCGCAGATAGTATTCCTGGCCTTGTTAGGGGCGGTTTTTTCGTTGGCATCAGCTTTTCCTCGGTATCTTCGGCCGGCCAGACGACCGTGGGCATTCTTGTTCGAGATTGCGAACGCCAAAAACCCCTTCGTCCGGAAATAGGTAGTTTAAATTAAGAGGGAAAAGGACCCTCCACCTTCGTTAGCTAGCGGATTCGGGGCGTTTTTATTATTGATATGTTACCGAAACAAGGTTTCCTGTGGCGCTTCTCGCGACTAGGGCCTGGTATTCACTGATGAGGCCACCTAGTTTTACGAGCCGCTCACCAATGGCAGTTAGGGTGACCATGAGGTCGGCTCTTCGGGACGAGTTTTGCATTTCGGTATTCCCGAGATCGTTAATAGCGCTCCCCGCCGCCACGATTCCCCTTGCCGCCTCTTCTCTCGCTGGTTGGTTTTCTAGGTTAGCGGCCCGAAGAGCGATCAACTTCCCTTTGAGATTATCGAGCTCGATGAGCACCGCCTCTCGTTCGGCGCCAGACTCTTTGTTTTGGAGAAGTACGAGGTCGCGACTGAGCGAGGCAAGCCGTTCGGCAACGGCCGATATGATATTTGCCGAATTATTGGCATTGATATCACTGGCGCTTTCTTTGTTTTGATTCGGCAATCCTACAGAAACGGAAACGCCAGCGCTCGGCGAAGTGGCTCCGAGAACGGCGGTATTTCCGCGCTCTTCCCCTTCGGGAGGAAGGTCCTCCTGGAAAAATGTTTTTTCGAGGCCGCCGGTTTTTTCCGGATTTACTTGTCCCCGGCCGTACATCACGAACCCTATGATGATTCCGGCGATGATAAGGATGACGCCAGTAATGACGGTGAGCGAGCGCTTTGACATGGCCTCGTTCTACCACGCGCTCTTCGGCGGTGTCAATCCTTTGGCGTTCCGCAGTTAATTCTAAAATAATCAACCCGCAGCCTCTTCACGAATACGATAGCTAAATGCCTCGGCAAGATGCGGGGCGTCGGTCACGGCGCTTGCTTCGAGATCGGCGATGGTCCGGGCGGTTTTCATAAGCCGATAGTATCCGCGGGGCGAGAGGTGCTTGCCTTCGAGCGTGCCGAGGAATTTTTCAGCTTCCGGCGTGAGGTTGGCGGTAGATTCTATTTGGCGCGATGAAAGCTCGGCATTCAGGCGGAGGCCGAGTGATCCGAGTCGCGCCGCCTGGCGTTCGCGCGCCGCTTCAACGCGCTTTTTCGCGACAGGGCTCTTGGCCGTTTCGACGTTCGGCTTGCGCAGATCGTCAACGTGCAGGCGCTGGACCTTGATCTGAAGGTCAATGCGATCAAGAAGCGGGCCGGAAATCTTCTTTTGATAACGGAGGATCTCGTGCGGCGTACAGCGGCATTCGCGCTCCGGATCGCCCGCGAAGCCGCAGGGGCACGGGTTCATGGCGGCGATGAGCGAGAATTTGGCCGGAAACGCAAGCGTGCCGCGGGCGCGGGCCACATGTACGACTCCCCGCTCGAGTGGCCCCCGGAGAGCTTCAAGAATATTTTTCGGAAACTCCGGTAGTTCGTCGAGGAAAAGCACGCCTCTATGAGCCAGGCTGATTTCGCCTGGTCGGGGTTGAGACCCGCCGCCTACGACCGAAACAAGCGACGCGGTTTGGTGGGGCGACCGGAACGGTCTGGTTTGAATGAGGCCGCCCGGCGCGAGGCCGGCCGCGCTCCAAACTTTCGTGATCTCAATCGCCTCATCGCGCGTGAGTTCAGGAAGGATTCCGGCGAGCGCTTCCGCGAGCATGCTCTTCCCTACTCCCGGCGGTCCGAACATGAGGAGGTTGTGGCCGCCGGCCGCGGCGATTTCGAGCGCCCGTTTGGCGTGCTCCTGGCCGCGGATTTCGCCGAGATCTGGAACGGGCCGGCTCGTCGCCACTGTTTCTTCAAAGACCGCGGGAGCAATAATGCGTCGGCCTTCGAGTATGTCGATTGCATCGGTAAGCGTGCCAAGCGGCACGACATCGATCGTGTGAACGGCTGCCGCCTCGTTCGCGTTCTCCGCCGGCACGTAAAGCGTGCGGAATCCGAGCGCGGCGGCGAGCTCGGCAATGTTCAAGGCGCCCGCGATCGGCCGGATGCGGCCGTCGAGCGCCAGTTCGCCGACGAAAAGTTTGTCGCTCGCGTCAAAGGGCGCAAGTTGGCCGGTGGCGACAAGATAGCCAAGCGCGATGGCGAGGTCGTATTGCGCGCCGGTTTTTTTCACGTCGGCGGGCGCGAGGTTCACCGTGATCTTGCGATTTTCCCGGTTGGGCGGCTTGGCGCCGGAATTCTTGAGCGCCGAATTAACGCGCTCGCGCGATTCGCCCAGCGCCTTGTCGGCGAGGCCGACGATATTAAATGCATGAAGGCCGACGTTTAAGTCGACCTCCACTTCGATGAGTTTTGCTTTAATCCCTTCGAGTTCCGCCGAATGAAGTTTTGCTAAGTGGTTGGTCATGAACCAACGACGGAGATATTATGATTTTTTACAATGTTCGCAAAGCCGTGATTCGGGAACGAGGCGGAGTACGGCCGGCTCAATCGTGCCGCCACACTTGGTGCAGATCCCATAGGTACCGCCCGAGATTGCGGCGAGCGCCTCATCGATCTCGGTTATACGATTACGCATTGCCTGGCCGATAGAAAGTTTGTTCGCCAGCGACTCGGCTTCGTCGGCCTCCTCGCTGTCGGGGCCATTGTCGGTATCGTCACCGAAATCTTCGGGCTTCTCTTCCGCCTTAAGCTTGATGATGAGCTCGGCCTTAGTTTTTTCGAGAGCGACTCGTTGTTCTTCAGGATTTGTCATGGAGGAAGTTTAGCAGTCGCGAGATTTAGCCGCAATCGTGATTCCGTGGGCGCTCTCTTTGGGTCCTTGGCGCTTGTGTTAAGCCCTGGAGAGGCAATGACCCGCTCTGTGGATAACTTATGGACCAAAATTCGGGGTGTTTGCATGGCTGATCCGTCCCCAGCCGGATAGCCGCCTTTATGAGGCCAAAAGAAGGCATCAGAATATGTGTCGTAAAATATATGCATACAGGCCTGTGCCCGGGGTTTTTGCTATGGCCGATAACCATGGGCGATGAGCTATATAATGTAGCCCCTCGCTTCGTTTCGGGACAGCTGATTTGTAAGACTTCGTTCAATGTAGCCCCTCGCTTCGTTTCGGGACAGCTGATTTGTAAGACTTCGTTCAATGTAGCTATTCGGCAATATTCTTATAATTCGGCAAAATCAAGCAACTGCCGAA
>JBBUDB010000030.1:0-12608 GCA_038057515.1 Patescibacteria group bacterium
GCTTGCGAGGGGGGGGGGTAGAATCATAGATATGAAAGAAAGCTTTAATAAATTCCCTGGCCGGGAGGAAGGCGTAACGTCGGACTCATATAGTGCAGCTGATAAGGATGAGATTCATTCTCGTGCCACCAAGGAAATGGAGGCAAATGTCGCCGAGCCCCTATGGAAGAAGCTTGAAGAATTAGGGAGTCCCGATTGGGAAAGAAAGGAAAATTTGCTCAGTAAGGAAAAATCGCTATTAGCTGAGCTAGAACAGGTGCGTGCGCAATTGTTTGAGTTTAATAGCATACAAACCGAAAGGGAAGATCTTCGCAATAAGCTAACCGGAGGTAGGGATTCTGGGTCTGGGATAGGCGATATGACTTTGTTCAAAATGAAATCCGACTTAGATGAGAAGAATAGAGAATATAGTGACGAAATGGCCAAACACGTTGAATCCGAGGAATAGGGATAGTATCTCATAGAGCCAAAAATCTCGCCGAGCGGCGGGTTTTTGGTTTCTGTTAGGAAATTTCTGATGCAAAAAGTGCGGCGGCCGTCCCGAGGTGGGGCGGCCGTTTTAGATTTTCGGCATGGGCATATTCGTGCCCTCCTTCTTCCTGTGATTATGACGAAATACCCGAATGTTTACAAGACGGCGGTTTATAGTATACTGGCGTTGTTGAATCGCAATGCGCGGGTGGCCCATTCGACTTCGCTCAGGGCAACTCGTCATATATTAATGCGCGGGTGGCGAAACTGGCAACCGCACTACCTTGAGGTGGTAGCGCCCGCAAGGGCTTGGAGGTTCGAGTCCTCTCCCGCGCACACATGAAACTCAAAACGCCCCACAATGGGGCATCTGAGTTTCATGTGTACTCTAATTCTACACTTTGCGCGAACTTTCTTTTCCGCCGAAGGCGGATCCGCCTTCGGCGGAGAAATAGGTTCGCGCAAAGTGTATAATTACAGCACCAAAACTAACTTTGTCGGAATATAGGAATATGGAGCGGTTTTTGCGTCCCGGAAGGCCTGGCGTTATGATTACCCAATGACCATAATGTCCAAAAAACAAATCTTTATCGGAGCGGGCGTTATCGTCGCCTTGGGTCTCGCGACTGTGGTCGCTTTTCGTTCTGTAGGTCCAGGCAAAGCGAACGCGGCTACGGCGAAAGTTTTAATATCATCCGCCCACGCCTATCTTATCGAGAACGGCGGTCGCGTCCGGGAACTCGCGACCGGCGATACGATCACCGTCCCCGCAATCATTGAAACCGATGCCCTGGGGAAGGCCTCGGTGTTTTTCGCCGACGGTTCGGTGGCCCGTCTCGATGGGGGAACGCGCGTTGCTCTTCGCGAAAGTGTTTATGACGCAAAAAACGGCAAACTTGTCGTTCGCATCGCCCTGACCGTCGGGCGCGTGTGGTCGAAGATCATTCGGCTCGCAACGCCGGATTCCGTCTGGGAAGTGGAGACCTCGCGGGCCGTGGCCACGGTGCGCGGTTCGGCCTTCGGCGCCGCGAACGACACGCGCCGGTCAACGTTCATCGGCTCCGAGCATACCGTAGACATCACCCCAATCGATCCCAAGACCGGCCAGCCGCTTCGTGATGAGACGAAGTCGCTTGGCGAAGATAAGTTCGTGGTCGTGACCGACAGTGATGCCGCCTCCGCCGTCAAAGGCGACTGGCAGGCGAATATACAGGACGTTTCAACGGACACCGCGAACGCCGATTGGGTGAATGAAAACGAATCGGCCGATGCCGACCAGGACAACGCGCTTTCCGGCCTTGAAGACCTTGCGCCTCGCGAGCGTACCAAACGACTTCTTGAGAGTTTCGGCATTCCGACCGATGATGGTCCCGGCGTGGACGGTTCCCCGAAAGATTCGACGGGGGATGCGTCCGGGGCGACGAGCGCGAATAATCCGCCACGGGATGGAACGTTCGGCAGTACGACGACTCCGCCAGTTGGCGGCGGTAACATTGGAGTGCGGGCTACGGCGCTTCTGGTAGCGCCGGCGTCGCCGCTTTTGAATCTTGTCGAAGGTGAGAAGGTTCTTTTCTCGGCGGTCGTGAAGTTTTCCGATGGCACGACGCGCGAAGCGACGAAAGACGCCGCCTGGCGCGTGTTGGGTCCGATTGGTTCCTTTAGCGCGCCGGGAGTTTTCCTGCCGTTGCTTGATCCGTCGGTTTCAGAATTCGGCGAGGGGTCCGGAGCGATCGTCGCCGTATGGAAAGATCCCTCGACGGGCGCGGAGTTTCTCGGCAAAACGTCAATTTTCACGGTGAAGGCCAGGGTGGAAATAATTCCCGCAGAGGGATGAGTCCCGCATGTATCTTATGGCGCGGGTCGGGCGGAGCGGTAATTGCAGAAAATCAATAAAGGCACGTTTGCGATTTTTAACGGGATGAAGTTCGCTCGTTTGTGCGCCGTTGGATGTCTGGTGGCCGTTTTCGCCGCGGCGATTTTTTGGTTCGGTCTTTTCCGGGACCCGGAAAACTTTTTCCAAGACCTGCTTTTTTCGGAGCGTCCGGTTCGTTCGGATGTCGTTGTCGTTGCGATTGACGAGAAAAGCTTGAAAATTTTCGGCCAGTGGCCGTGGCCGCGGGCCGTTTATGCCCGGCTCATCGCCCGCCTCGGGAAGTATCCCCCGGCCGCCCTCGGGCTCGACGTGAATTTTCCCGAGGTATCCCGTTTGGGCGCGACAGACGATGCGGCGCTTGCCCAAGCGCTCCGGGGGGCGTTGTTTCCCGTTGTCTTGCCGCTTGAGGCAACGCCGCTTGTCCTGCCGTGGAGTGGTGGCCCGCCCCAGGCGCCGCAGGTAACAGCGCCGATCGAGGCCTTCCGGGGCGGCGAGCGCGTCCAGGCGGGCTTCGTGAACCTTATCACCGACCGTGACGGCGTGGTGCGCCGGATGCCGCTTCTCGTTCGAGGAGAAACCGAAACCATCACGCCCGCCTTCGCGGCTCTTGTTGCCGGCGTCGCTCCCCAAGAACCCATCCGTCGTATCGTTTTTACCGGTCCGCCCGGGACGATTCCGCGGGTTTCTTTCGCGGACGTGATGAATGACGATGCTCTCGCCGCCTCGCTTCGGGGGAAGCGGGTTTTCGTGGGCGTAACTATCGCGGACCTTCACGATGAGCAACTCACGCCGTTCTCGCAGGGCCTGCCGATGAGCGGCGTGGAGATTCAGGCCCAAGCGGCCGCCATGCTCCTTCAAAATTGGCGGCTTGACGCCCTGCCTCGGGGCGTGATCGCGTTTTGGGTGTTTGCCGCGGCGCTTCTTGCCTTCGCGCTCGTGAGCTTCGTGCCGGGAAGTCGGCTCGGCCTCGCGTTCGCCTCCGCCTCCGGCATTGTTCACCTGCCGGCGGCCGTTTTGCTTTTCGAGAACGGACTTGTGGGCAACATCCTCCATGTGAACTTTGCCTGGACGTTTGGCGCCGCCGTCGCTCTCGCGCTTCGGCATTTTGTCACCGAACGCGAGAAGCGCGAGTTGCGCCACGTTTTCTCGAAATACGTTTCCCGCGACGTGATGAACGAAATTTTGCGCGATGCGACCAAGGTTCGTTTGGGTGGCGAGGAAGCGGAGGCCACGGTATTTTTTTCCGACGTTCGCGACTTCACCACGCTCTCCGAGCGGCTTACGCCGACAGAGCTTACCCATTTTCTGAATCGATATTTTACCGTCATGACGAATATCACCCTCGACCGGCGGGGCGTGGTCGACAAGTATATCGGCGACGCCCTCATGGCTTTTTGGGGCGCGCCGCTCAAAAACCCCGGCCACGCCACGGATGCCGTTCTTGCCGCCTTAGACATGATCGACGCGCTCGCGAAATTTAATGCCGAGAACGCGGCTTCGGGCGGCCTTGCGATCGACATCGGTATCGGTTTGAGTTCCGGGTCGGTCGTTGCCGGCAACATGGGCTCCGACCAGCGGCTGGATTACACAGTTATGGGCGATACGGTGAATCTTGCTTCGCGGCTCGAGGGGCAGACAAAGACCTACGGCGTACATATCGTGACGAGCGAGTTCACGGTCGCGAAACTGCCGGAAGAATTCCTCCGGGCGAACAATATCGTCGTCCGCGAGATCGATCGCGCGCGCGTGAAGGGGAAAAATCTGCCGGTCACTATCTTCGAGGTGGTCGAGCGCTCGCGCCAAGCGGCGGTACGGGAGATCGCGGCCGATTTTGATCGGTTGCGGATCGAGTATTATGCCGGGCGCTGGGCCGAGTGTCTCACAATCGGACGCATGATTCTTGCGCGCGGCGATGACGGTCCAACGCGCGTTCTCGTTGAGAGGGCGAAATATTTCCTGACCGACCCTCCGGCGAACTGGAAAGGCGTCTACGATTTCAAAACGAAGTAGCAAATGCAAGAATACGTAAGCGAAGCAATCGTTCTCCGAATCGATCCGCGGCGGGAGGCCGACGGAGCCGTCGTGCTCTTCACGCGCCGCTTCGGCAAGGTGGCCGCCCGTTTGCGGAGCGTGCGAAAGATAACTTCGAAACTGGCCGGCCACCTTCAGCCGGGCAATGTCGTGGCGGTGCGCCTCATCGAGAAGCACGGTCTTCAGGCGGTGGATGCCGTTAAAAAGCGCTCTCTCGAGATTGCGCCCGCCGACCTCAATTTTCTCGAACGGCTACTGCCGGAGTTTGAAGCCGACCCGGAACTTTGGGCGTCGGTGGCGAAAGACGGAATTCGCTGGCGGGGAGTGCTTGCTCATCTTGGTTGGGATCCGGAGAGAGGGCATTGCGCCGGTTGTCGCGCCGGTTTGGCCGAGGCTTTTGCCACCGAGACGCAGGAGTTTTTCTGCGCCGCCTGCGCTTCAAAATTACGGCCAGATGAGGTAATATATATCTTACGAGAGTGATAGTAAACAAAAAACCAGATAATCAGATTTCCCGGAAATGAAAGCGTTTCTCGTCGCGCTCGGCGTTGTGGTTCTCGGTGCGGCTCTCGCCGCCGGATATTTTTTTTGGTCGCGTCCGGTCGCGGATATTACGCTCGAATTTTCGCCCGTCCCGCCGGTGCTCGTGGGACAGCCCTTCAAGCTCGAAGTCGGATTCACCAATGGCTCGGAAAGGCCGGTTTCAAACGGTCGGCTGGCTTTTGCTCTGCCGCCGGGAATATCTTTTCTTGGTAAATCGCAAGATCTCCGCATTCTGGAGATTCCCGTGGGTGATCTCGGTCCCGGCAGTTTGAACAAGCAGACCGTTGATCTCGTGGCGGTGGCTGACCCGCAATCGGTGAAGCGCATCGAGGCGAAACTCACTTACGCCTCGGCCTCGAACGGCCGGGCGCAGATCGAAACCCGGGCGGGGCTCGACATTTCCATCGGACAGCCGGCCGTGAACCTTGCTTTCAAGGTGCCGCAGAAAGTATTCAGCGGCAGTGGTCTGGAAATAGAAGTCACTTATGAAAACAATTCGGAATATGCGTTCGACAAGACGAACCTAAAGATAGAATATCCGCCCATTTTTCAGTTTCAGAAGAGTTCAATCGCGCCCTCAAAATCCAATAGCTCATGGACGCTCGGATCTCTGCCTCGGGGCGGTCGCGGCAGTTTCACGATCATGGGGAGCGTCATCGGCCCCGAAGAGTCCGCCTTTCGTTTCCTTGGCACGCTCACGGCCGATTTTGGCGGTCAGCAGTATGTCTTAAATACCCAAGAGGTTAATCTGGCCATCTCCACGGCGCCGGTATCGGTGGCAATCGAAGTTAACCGCACCCGCGACTACGTGGCCCGGGCGGATGGTTCGCTGGATTATGTCATCACCTACCGGAATAATTCCGCCACAACCCTCGACAATCTCACGATTTCCGCGGCTTTTTCGGGAGAAATGTTCGATTTCGCGAAGGCGAAAAGCGACGGCGCGTTCAATTCGATAACCAACACTTTTTTTTGGAATACGGCGAACACGCCCGCGCTCGCAAGTTTGCCGCCGGGCGGGAGCGGCTCCGTTAAGGTTTCGGTTGATACGAGGGCCGTCTTCCCGATCCGGCGTTTGAGCGACAAAAACTATGTTTTGAAAGTCCGCGCGCAGATAGAGTCGCCGACGGTGCCCGAAGCGACCGGGGCAGTCAAGACCATTTCGGTATCTAGTCTTGAAACGAAGGTCGCCGGCGCGGTTACGATAAAAAGTAGGGGCTATTTCCGCGACGCCGCCTCCGGCATCCTAAATGTCGGTCCGTATCCGCCCGTAGTGAATCAACCGACTCAATACACGATTCACTGGATTATCGCGAACTATTCGACGGATATTTCCGGCGTTCGGGTCTCCGCCTTCCTCCAAGGCAACACGAAGTTCACCGGTAAAGTGAAGAGTACGATTGGCACCTCGCCGAAGTACGACCCGACGAGCGGGGAGGTGTCGTGGGAGATCGCGAATTTGCCCGCCACGAAGGGCGTGCTCGGCGGGCCGGTTGAGGCAATATTCCAGGTGGAGAACGTTCCGGCCATAAACGAAGCAGGCAGCATGATTACTTTTATGGGTGGAACGCGCATCGTGGCAAACGACAATTTCACCAATCTAAAACTCACGGGTTCCGCCAAGGAAATCTCGAGCGAACTCCCCGACGACCCGACGGTTGCAGACCTAAAGCATAATGTGCAATTGTAAATAAATTCCAGATAGGAAATTCCAAATTTTAAACCCCAACTTCAAGCACCTCCGCCAAAGGCGGATCCGCCTCCGGCGGAAAATTCCAATGACGGTTGATATGGAAAAAATCGTTAGTTTGGCCAAGCGCCGTGGTTTTGTCTACCCCGGAAGCGAGATTTATGGCGGGCTGGCCAACTCCTGGGATTACGGCCCCCTGGGTGTCGAGCTCAAGAACAATATCAAAAATATCTGGTGGGAGCGTTTCGTGCATCGCCGCGACGACGTGGTGGGCATCGATGCCGCGCTCATTATGAATCCTAAGGTCTGGGAGGCAAGCGGGCATCTTTCGACTTTCTCCGACCCGCTCGTCGAGTGCAGGAAGTGCCACTCCCGTTTTCGTGCGGATCATCTCGGCTTTACGGATGCGCAGGGAAAAATCCTAACCCGCGCTGGCGTTGCTTGCCCGGAATGCGGAAAAAAAGATTGGACCGAGCCAAAACAATTTAACCTAATGCTCAAAACCTTCCTCGGCCCAGCCGAGGAGGCGGCGAATATCGTTTACTTTCGCCCCGAAACGGCCCAGGCGATGTTTGTGGATTTCAAGCAGGTGCAGGACACCACGCGGCGGAAACTGCCGTTCGGTATTGCCCAGGTCGGCAAGGCGTTCCGCAACGAGATCACGCCCGGCAACTTCATTTTCCGCACGCGCGAATTCGAGCAGATGGAGATCGAATATTTTATCGCTCCGCCGAAAATCGACGCCGAGTGGCAAGAGACGTTCGAAGCGTGGCGGAAAGAGATGTGGGCCTGGACGACGAACGACCTTGGCCTCCAGGAGTCGCACATTCACGAGCTTGATGTGCCGAAGGACGAACTGGCGCACTATTCGAAAAAGACCATCGATTTCGAGTACGACTACCCGTTTGGTAAAAAAGAGCTTTACGGCCTTGCCTATCGCACGGACTTTGACCTGAAGAACCACTACCCAGATCCGCCATACAAGGATCCGAAGACAGGGGAGGCATTTTATCCGCACGTCATCGAACCGACCTGGGGCGTCGACCGCTCGGTGCTCGCGGTACTCTGTGACGCTTATACCGAAGACAAGGAAAACGATCGTGTGTATCTGAAGCTAAAGCCCCGCCTCGCGCCATATAAGGTGGCCGTCTTTCCGCTCCTCGCTAATAAGCCCGCGCTTGTCGAGAAGGCCCGGAAGATATACGAAGATCTGCGCGCCGAATTCGTGGTTGCTTGGGACGACCGGGGGAATGTGGGCAAGCGCTATTACGCCCAGGACGAGATCGGCACGCCCTATTGCATCACCGTTGATTTCGAAACATTAGGAGAAGAAAGCGGAAAAGATACGGTAACCGTCCGCGACCGTGACACCGCTGTCCAGGAGCGGGTACCCATCGAAAAGCTTGCTGGTTTCTTGCGGGAGAAGATTTCTCGCGGCTAGGCGAACTACCAGGCCGCCGAGATGTTGAAAAGAGTATATCACATGTGATATACTCTTTTTGAGCGTTATTCATCCCGTTAAAAGCCGTAAAACGCCTTATGATTATTATACAAAGAGTAGCCACGAAACATCCCGTGTCGGGGGGTTTGTCTTTTATTAGTCGGCTTCTAACGGGATGAAAACCACCGAACAGGAAAAGATCGGCCGATTTATCACCGAGCTTCGCGAGCGGGCGGGGATGACCCAGGAAGACCTGGCGGCATCCTTAAAGACCAGCCAGAGCGCCGTGGCGCGCATGGAGCGGGGCGACCAGAACTTCTCGACAGAAATGCTTTCGAAAATAAGCGCCGTTTTGGGGCGCGATGTGGTGACCCTCGGCTCGGGCGCCATTAACTTCAAGATCGAAGGCGGTCGGCCGCTCTCCGGCACGATCCGGACGAACACCTCGAAAAATTCGGCGGTGGGGCTTCTCATGGCCTCGCTCGTAAACCGAGGCCGCACCGAGCTTCGCGGCATGCCGCGCATTGAGGAGGTAAACCGCGTGATCGAGGTCCTCACCTCAATTGGCGTCGTCGCGCGCTGGCTAAACGACACCGACATCGAAATCACGCCGCCGAAGCGATTTTCTCTTGAAAAGCTCGATGTGGCCTCAGCGGCGAAAACCCGGAGCGTCCTGATGCTTTTGGGTCCGCTCGTGAACGCCCTGCCGAAATTCAAATTGCCGTATCCGGGCGGATGCAAAATCGGCCGGCGCACGGTGCGACCGCATCTTTTTGGTCTCCAAAAGCTCGGCGTCGGCATCACGGCGACGAAGGGGAATTACCACGTGACGGTGAAACACCTTAAGCCGGCCGAGGTCGTTCTCTACGAAGCGGGCGACACCGTGACGGAGAACCTGCTCATGGCGGCGGCGCGCATTGACGGCGCGACAACCCTGAAATTCGCTTCCGCGAATTATATGGTCCAAGACGTAGCTCACTATCTTGAAGCGCTGGGCGTACGCGTCGAGGGCATTGGCACGACGACGATGAAGGTGCATGGCCTCGCCGATATCGATAAAGACGTCGTTTATTATCCGAGCGAAGATCCGATAGAGTCGATGCTCTTTCTTTCGATCGCGGCCACGACGAACTCGGCCATTACCATTGAGCGTTGCCCGATCGACTTTTTGGAGATCGAACTTCTTAAGCTCGAGAAGATGGGGTTCCGCTATAAGATCACGAAGCGCTATTTGGCGCGAAACGGTTTTACCAATTTGGCGGATATCAGAACGTTTCCCTCAAAACTCGTGGCGCTTGAAGAGAAGATCCATGCCCAGCCGTATCCGGGACTAAATATCGATAACTTGCCGTTTTTCGTGCCCATCGCCGCGCGAGCCAAGGGTACGATGCTTATTCACGACTGGGTTTACGAAAATCGGGCCATCTATTACATGGAACTGGCGAAATTGGGCGCGAACGTGATTCTGGCCGATCCGCATCGCATTTACGTCGAAGGGCCGACGGAGTTCCGGCCCGCCGAGATCGTCTGCCCGCCCGCTCTCCGGCCCGCGGTCATCATCATGATCGCCATGTTGGCCGCGAAGGGCACTTCGATATTGCGTAACGTCTACTCCATTAGCCGCGGCTACGAAGACATCATGACCCGCCTGAATCGTTTGGGCGCGAAGATCGAGATTTTGCGAGGCGTCTAGAACCCCTTATTCTCATGTTCTTAAGAACACGAGAATAAGGCGGCACGATTATCGTCGAATAAACAATCCGTGGACACGCTGTTTGCCCCGCGCCTTTTTCAGTGAGCGCGAGTTCGTAGCCCAAAACTTTTACCGCGGAATCGCCTTGCGGCCCCAACGAAATCAGGGTATTCTGTCTTTGCTCCAAAAAGGTGCGGGGTGCTCGGTTTTGTTGGATAATTCCCCCGCGCGGTGTTTGGATTAGCGACTTAGAACCGGCATGTTTACTCGCAAGATTGGGATAGATTTAGGCACTGCCAATACGGTGGTTTTTGCTCCCGACCGCGGCTTTATCATCAACGAACCGACCATTGTTGCTATCCGAAAAACGGATAATTCCGTGATGGCCGTTGGCTCCGAGGCCAAGGAGATGATCGGCCGCACTTCCGAAGACATCGTGGCCTACCGGCCCCTCAAAGATGGCGTCATCGCCGACTACTACATCACCAAGGCTCTCCTCACCTACTTCATCGGCAAGGCCGTGGGTCGCTTCAATATCTTCAAACCCGAGGTTATCATCTCGGTGCCGGCGGGCATCACCCAAACCGAACGGCGGGCGGTGATGAACGCGGCGGGCGAAGCGGGCGCGCGGAACGTTTATATCGTGCGCGAACCGGTCTTGGCCGCGCTCGGCGCGGGCATTCCCATCAACGCCCGCTCGGGCCACATGGTCGTCAACATGGGCGGCGGCACCTCCGAGGTGGCCGTCATCGCTCTCGGCAATATCGTGTCGTGGTCCAGCTTGCGCGTGGCGGGCAATAAGTTCGATCAGGCGATCGCGGATTATGTGAAGAAAAAGTACTCGCTCGCGATCGGCGAGCAAACGGCGGAAAACGTGAAGATCGAGGTCGGCGCGGCGTTGCCCGCCAAAGACAAGATGGAGTATCAAATCCGCGGCCGGAATCTGGTGAGCGGCCTGCCGAAGGACATTCTCTTAACCTCGAACGAGATCGCGGAAGCCCTAAACCCGTTCCTCATAGAGATTGCCGGTTCGGTGCAGAACGTTTTTAACAACACCCCGCCCGAACTCGTGGCCGACATCATGGGCAAGGGGATAATCCTCTCGGGCGGTAGCGCCCAGATCCATCACCTACCGGAGTTTTTCGAGCGCTTCCTCGGCGTCGCGGCCTATCTCGCCGAAGACCCGCTTTTTTGCGTGGCGAAGGGCGCCGGCCTTATCTTGGATCACCTCGACACGTATAAGCAGACATTACTCAATAAGAAATGAAACGGAGCGAGAGAGAAGCAGAAAACCAGATAATAATGACGAAGAGAATCAGATACGCAGAAAGCAGAAAATCAGATATGCAAATCATCCTACATTTTTGTTTTTTGAATTCTGTCTTTCTGACCATCTGATATTCTGATTCTCTATCCTTTTTATGATTGTTGGCCACGAAGAACTTATCCGCGATCTCCGCGCCCGGGCAGACCGGAGCGCTTTGGGTCATAGTTGGATAATTTTTGGGCCCCGGGGCGTCGGTAAGGCGACCGTTGCACGCGCCTTGGCGCGCTACGTTGAAACCGGCGTCTTTGAAGACGGCGGCTCGCCTCGCCAGGCGCAAGGCGGAGCGGGCATCCGCCCGCTCTCGGATGCGATCTTCGTTACAGCCGAACACGAGGCGGATTCGATCGGCATTGATCGCGCCCGCGAGATCCGCGCCTTTCTCGCGCAGACGCCGCTCGTCGGGCCCCGTCGGACGGTGGTCATAGAAGCGGGGGAGCGGCTCACACCCGAAGCCCAGAACGCGCTTCTCAAGGTCGCCGAGGAGCCGCCGCAGGCGGCGCTTATTATTCTCGTCGTTGATGATCCGGAGCGTCTCTTGCCGACCATCCGATCTCGTTTTGCCGAAGTGCATGCCGGGGCTGTGCCCGAGGCGAAGATCGCAAAGTGGCTGGTTGATTATCACGGCGTGGCGGCCAAGGACGCCGCCCTCGCGGCCAAGAGATCTTTCGGCGCGCCCGGGTTCGCCTGGCGCATAGTAAAAGACGAAGCGTTTGGCGTCCTGCGCGAGAAGGCGGAAAAATTGCTTGCCCTGCCCGTTTCGGCGCGGAAAGCGTTCGTCAAGGAGCTGACCGACGAAGAGGAGTTCGACGCCGAGGCATTTCTCGAGATGATATTATTCGTGTTGGTCTGGGGCTCGCGGAAGAATTTTCCGCTTTGGCATAAGGTTCTTGAGTTGCGATCCGAGCTCAATTCCTATAATCTGAATCCGCGCTTGCACCTTACGGCGCTCGCGCAAGAACTCTAATAACATAATTGACTAGTCGCTAGTCATTATTTTTCTAGCACACCAACTCTAATGGACACCTATCTCAAAGAACTTGAAACAGCGCTTAAGGCCGCTACGGATAGATTTCACGAAGACATGCAGGGCGTGCGCAGTAATCGGCCGTCAGTGGGACTTGTCGAGAATATCCCCGTTGAGGCCTATGGAGAGCAGTTGACCATCAAGCAGGTCGGCTCGCTTTCGGTGCGGCCGCCGCGCGATATCGAGATCACCCTCTGGGATACCTCGGTCACGCCGGCCGTCATGAAGGCCATTGAAGATTCTAAGTCCGGCCTTTCCGTTTCGAATTCCGGCAATATCATCCGCGCCAGCTTGCCCCAGCTCACCGATGAGCGGCGGGCGGAGATCGAAAAAATGGCGCGCAAGATGTCCGAGACGACGCGCATCGAAATACGCACCACCCGCGATGAAACAATGAAGCGCATCAAGGCAGGGGAAGAGGCGAAGGCGATCAGCGAAGACCAGGCTTTCAAGGGTCGGGAGCAAGCGCAAAAATTGGTTGACGAGGCCAATAAGCGCATCGAACAGGTTCTTGA
>JBBUDB010000031.1:0-15792 GCA_038057515.1 Patescibacteria group bacterium
CCGGTGCCGGTGAAGTCGGTGATCGTGTCGCCGGCGATGACGACGGCCGAGAGAACGGTCGAGGAGTTGAACGTGGTTGTCGCGCTCCCGAAAGTCCAGCCGCCGGTTATGGTCTCGGCCTGCGTCTTCCGGGTGATGCCGGAATTCGCGTAGTCAATCGCAACGTCGCCCTCGCCCGCGCCGTCCACCGTGACGGTAAAGTCGCTTCCGAGGAAGTCGATGTTAGTCGTTGACGTCACGACGGTCATGTTGTTCTCCTCGATCGTCGTGATGCCGCCGCCTGTTCCGCCGTCATCGGCGGCACAGACAACGTTCCCGGATGCATCCGTAGTTAACGTGCCGCCGTTCGTGAACGTCGAACAATTGAAACCGGTGAGCGTAATGTTGCCGGACGAACCCTTCGTGAGAACGAGCGTGGTAGCGCCGGTTGAGTTGCCGATCGTGATCGTCTTGGCATTCGCGTTCGTGCCGAGATTGAGGACGGCGGTGCCGGTTGAATCAATCGTGACCGCCCCGCCGAAGATGAGATTGCCGGAAGTGAGAACCGGGATGTTACTGCCGGTCGGCGATTGCGAGGGAGTAAATCCGCCAACCGTGCCGGCATTAATCGCGTATCCGGAGGAAACAATCCGCTGGCGCGGAGCGAGGTTCTCAAAACTCTCGGCGCCGTCGCCAGCCGCGCAGGTCGCGCCCACTTTGGTAGCAACCTCAACGTTCAGGTAGGCCGCGTTATTGTCTTGAAAATTGAAGTCGAGCGTATCCCCTCCGGCGCTCGTATCGCCGATGCCGACATTGAAAACCCCGTTCTTCACGCTCGCGGTCATCGTCGAGGGGCTCGCCGAGGGCCAGAGCTTCGTATCGGGCGAGCCAACCGTCGCGTCGTCGTAGAAAGAAAACTTAAAGCAGAAATCCGTGCCGGAGGAGCCGCCTAAAAGCTCGCCGGAGGAGTTGAGGAGCCGGCCCTGATGATTCAGGATTTTCGGGACTCCCGTGACGGCCAGGGTTGGAACGGCATTTCCGAAGAAGGCAAAGGACGCCAACACCAGTAAAACCGGAAGGGTTCGGACGCTTGTTTTCGAGGCAGACGTCTGCATCCTCGTTAAATTATACCACAGACCTACTGCGTAATATCCCGGCGCCAAGGGCATTCTGCCCTGAAGACCATACGCCCTCCGCTAGCTGGCGGACTTGTCTTGCCAATACAACTCCGCCTCGATTTGCTCCCCGAGAGAAAGATTCGCGTACTCGGCCGTCCCTGGATAGGGAAAAACTTTGGCCGTCTCGGCATCGCCGAAAACTTCCGCCAGATTTTCCCTCGAAAGTTGGGGGTCAAACATGCCAACCTAAACTATGCGGGCAATCTCGGCTTGCCGACTTCATCTTCCGAATACGGGCACGCTCCGCAAACAAACCAGGTCTGCCCCTCGTTCGTAATCTCCATCATCTCGCCGTGACCATAAGCGCAAAGATGTTCCTTCTGCTCCCGTAACTCTTGCTTCGCGCCCGCGCCCGAGCGCGTTTCTAAAGCATCTCCCTTGGGGCGATTCTTTGCGGCCTCAAAAGCGGCCATCTCTTCTTCGACAGTCATTTTATTCGGATTGACGGGCGGCTTCGGCAAGCCCTCTTTCGGCGGAGTTCCCCGACGATGGCTCTCTGGTTCAAAAGCAGGTGGCGTGTTAAATCCCATATTCTCAAATTATATCACAGCTACTCCAGAATTTGTCTCCGCAAGCGCCCGTTCCTCGCGCCGCAGGAGCCAGCGCACGAATAGCCCCGAGGACACGCCTACGACTATCCCCGCAATAATGTCCGAAGGCCAGTGCGCGCCCGCCGCCACGCGGGCGAGGGCATTTAGGGCGGCGAGGGAGAGGAAAACTATCCCCCACCGCTTACCGAACATGAAGGCAATCGTCGCGAGCGCAAAGAAGGCGGCGGCGTGGCCGGACGGGAAGGACGGCCCGGAGGCGACAACAAGCGGCGTGAGTCCAAGGGTCACGAATGGCCGAGCGTGATCGAAAAAGTAGTGGATGATCTCCGTAATGAGGCCGCGGCTCACCACGATCGAAAGAAGAGCGATGAAAAAAATAAATATGGCGCGGCGGCGCGCCGCCACTTGGCGAAGAAGGATCAAAAAACCCGCCCCGATAAAATATGGCAGAAGGCGGGCGCAAAAAACGACGAGTTCGCGAAAAAGAAAATTCCGCTCGGTAAGTCCGAAGAGGAAACGAACAACTCCCTCGTCGAAGGGCATCATCAATAGTGGCTTATCGGCGGACGAACGGCAGAAGCGCGAGATGTCGGGCGCGTTTTATGGCCTGCGCGAGTTTACGCTGGTGCGAAGCACAGACCCCGGTGTGTTTCGGATCGATGATCTTTGCCTGGCCGGAAACGAAGCGGCGGATAAGGCCGATCTCTTTATAATCGACGAGGTTCAGGTTCTGGGAACAAAAAAAGCACTGTACGGGCATCGGCATTAGAATGGTAGGTCGTTCATCTGGTTGGTGTCTTCGATATCGACCGTCGGAATCTCTTCTTGGGCTGGCGCATCCTTTCCTCCGGAGGAGGATCCGCCTCCGGCGGAGGGCGCCTCGGCAGGGCCGCCATCGCGACCCCCGAAACCGGCGTTGGCGGCGCGCGGACCGAGTTGGAAGTTCTCGCAGATGATCTCGGTGGCTTTGTGATTCTGGCCCTGCTTGTCTTGCCAGCTCCGCGTGCGGAGACGACCCTCGATGAATACCATGGCGCCCTTCTTCAAAAACTGCGTCGCGATTTCCGCCTGGCGGCCCCAGAGGACGACATTGTGAAACTCCACTTCCTCCTGCTTGGCGCCGGCCTTGTCTTTCCAGGTGCGATTCGTGGCCACGCCAAAACTCGTAACGGCCGCGCCGCTCGGAGTCGTCCGGAGTTGGGGATCGGCGGTTACCCGCCCGACAATGAGAACTTTATTGATATTCATATTCGTTAGTATACTAGCAAACTAGCGACTAGTGACTAGTCAACTACTTGAGGATTTCTTCTATCTTCTTTTCAAGCGCCTCATTCGAGAGCGGCAATGACCCGGGATTATAACCCTCGGCTGGCGCAGTCGGAAGAGAAGCGCCGCGGGCCTTCGTCCGACCCTCCCAACGCGACTGCTGTTTCACGAACGGCGGCGTGACAAGAAGCGTGCGAATCACGCCTGGAGCAACCTTCAACTCTTTCTCGATCGCCGCGACCGCTTCGGGTAGGGCGCGGAAGTGGCAGTAGCCAAAAAGCGCGGAGGTATCCTTGCCGATCTTATAGGCAAGCTCGATCTTTTCGATCGGTCCCTCGAGGAGCAGTTCGCCTCCCTGGGAGCGCACGAGCTGGAGCACCCCGGCCGGAATTTTCTCTTCCCGCGCCAAAAACGCCAGTTCGTAATCTTTCGGTTCTTTATCGTTCTTATCCATTGGTTTCTACAAACTACTCAATTTTGTACGCCTCGTCAACCCCGTTAGAAATAAGCTGTCCCGAGACGATTGCCGCCACACCCACGCGGCCTGCTTCACCAAAGCATCAGAGGACGAGCAGGGGGGAATTTCTAACGGGGTCAACCCCTCGCTCCGCTCACCGCTCCGGTGTCAGGTATCACGTATCATGTGTCATGTGTCAAGAATTCTTCGAGAACGATTTCCCGCTTCTCCTGATACTTGATACATGACACTTGATACTTCGAGTGTCGAACGCAGTGGGGCGCGCTAGGCGCAAGCCATGTAACCTCGACGCAGGGTATCCGGGAGATCGGCCATTTACTCTTCGCTCTCCGGTGTTTTCGAGGCCTCCTCCGGCGCTTCCGAAGCTTCCAGAACTTCCGACGCTTCGGTTTCTGGGGCACCGGCACCCACGACCTCTGGTTCCTCGTCTAATTCGTCGGTAAGCGGCACGGCAAAGGCGCTGCGGTTGATGAGACGCCCGATGATGACGTTCTCCTTAAGGCCCCGAAGCTGATCCACGCGGCCTTCGATGGCGGCCTTCACCAAGACGCGCGCCGTATCCTGGAAGGAAGCCGCCGAGAGGAAGCTCTCGGTCGAGAGCGCCACGCGGGTGACGCCGAGGAGAAGCTGTTGGGCCTTGGCAAGCGCCTTGCCGTTCTTCCGCAAGTCGCGATTCACTTCGAGGAACTTCGACTTCTCGATTATCTCGCCCATGACGAAATCCGGCGCGTCGCCGGCGTCCTTGATGCGCACGCGCGAGAACATCTGCCGAACGATAACCTCGATGTGCTTGTTGTTGATCGAAGCGCCTTCGGCCATGTAGATCTTCTGGACCTCGTTGATGACGTGGCGGGCAAGTTCAGCCGCGCCGCGGTACTGGAAGAATTCCTTGAGGTCAACGTGGCCCTCGGAAAGCTGATCGCCCATCTTCACCTTGTCGCCGATGTGCGCGTAGATAAGCGCTGAACGCGGCACGAGGTATTCGATGTCTTTGGCCTTCTTCGCTTTCTTGCCGTTCTTGGTCGCGAGAGAGGCGGCAATGCGGAGGGTGAGCACTTTCGCATTCCCCCGCTCTTCGACGTTCATAACGTCGCCATCGGCGACAGCCATGATAGCCTTGCCCTTGGGCGGGCGGATCTCGAAAAGTTCTTCGACGCGCGGCAGACCGTGCGTAATGTCGAGACCGGCCACGCCGCCGGTGTGGAAGGTGCGCATGGTGAGCTGGGTGCCCGGCTCGCCGATCGATTGAGCGGCCAAAACCCCGACAGCGGTGCCGAGGTCCACGGGCTTATTGATGCCGAGATCAAACCCGTAGCATCTCTGGCAGAGACCGTAGAGCGTCTTACAGGCCAAAGGCGAACGAACGGCGAGCGTCTCGATCTTCGAGGCCTCGATTACGTCGGCGGCCTTCTTGTCGATGACCTCGCCGGCGGCAACCACGAGCTTGCGGTCGATGCGGATGTCGAGGAGGGCGGTGCGCGAGAAAACGCGCGAAGCGAAGCTCTGGCCGAATTCTTTGCCGTCCGCGCGGCGGATCTCGATGCCTGTCTTCGCGCGGCAGTCCTCTTCTTTGATGGAGAGGTCTTGGGCGACGTCGACAAGACGCCGGGTGAGATATCCCGCCTGGGCGGTCTTAAGGGCCGTGTCGGTCGTGCCCTTGCGAGCGCCGTGGGTGGAGATGAAGTACTCCAAAACCGAAAGGCCTTCTTTAAATGACGACTTGATCGGGAGTTCGATCGTCTCACCCTTCGGGTTCGAAACGAGCCCCTTCATGCCCATCATCTGGATCGGCTGGGACCACGAACCACGGGAGCCGGAGTCGATGATCTGATAGATCGAATTGTCAGCGGGCAAGGATCCCGTCACGAGCTTGGCGATATCGGTCTTCACTTTTTCCCAAATGGCGATCGTGCGCACGCGCCGTTCGTCATCAGTCAAAAATCCCTGGTTGAACTGCTCGCGGATCGTCGCCACCTCGCCCTCGGCTATTTTCACGATTTTCGGCTTCTCGGCCGGAATAACAAGGTCGGCGATAGACCAGGTGATGCCCGACTGCGTCGCCATGGTGAACCCGAGGATCTTCAATCGATCGATGATCTCGGCAGCGCCTTCGAACCCAATGGCCTCAATCACTCTCTCGATAAGTTTCGAGAGCTTCTTCTTATTCATCGGTTCGTTCACGTACTCGATCGCGCCCCCGATTTCTTCGTTGAAGATGAAGCGGCCCAGCGTGGTTTCGAGCGCGCCGATGCGAACGGGCGATTGGAAGGTGATGATGCCGTTGTCGTAGGCAAGCTGGGCCTCCTCGGCGTTCACGAAGGCCTTGCCCTTGCCAATGCCCTCTTCGTTCGTTTGGGTGAGGTAGTAAATACCGAGCACGAAATCCTGGCTCGGAGCGGTCACGAGGTCGCCCGTCGCGGGTTTCAAGAGGTTCTTGCCCGCCGACATGATCTCGCGCGCCTCTTTCTGCGCCTCTTCCGAAAGCGGCAGATGGACGGCCATTTGGTCGCCGTCGAAGTCGGCGTTAAAGGCCGCGCAGACCAAAGGCGGAAGTTGGATGGCGAGCCCTTCAATGAGGACCGGCCGGAACGACTGGATGGAAAGACGGTGGAGCGTCGGCGCGCGGTTCAAGAGCACGCGGCGGCCCTTGATGACCTCTTCGAGGATCGCCCAGATCTCGTCGGCGCCCTGCTCGATCAGGCGGTTCGCCACCTTGATATTGTGCGCGAGCTCGCGGCGGATTATCTCGCCGATCACGAAAGGCCGGAAGAGCTCCATGGCCATCTTCTTCGGCAGACCGCACTCGTCAATCTTGAGCCTCGGACCGACAACAATGACGGAGCGACCGGAGTAGTCGACGCGCTTACCAAGAAGGTTCTGACGGAAGCGGCCTTGCTTGCCCTTCAGCATATCAGCCAAAGAACGCAGGGGGCGTCTCTGGGCGCTCATCTGCTGGGTGCCGAAGCGCGCCGAGTTATCGATCAGGGCGTCGACGGCCTCCTGGAGCATGCGCTTCTCGTTCTTCACGATGACCTCGGGGGCGCGGATCTCGAGAAGCTTTTTGAGGCGGTTGTTGCGGTTAATGACGCGGCGGTAGAGATCGTTGAGGTCCGAGGTCGCGTAGCGGCCGCCGTCGAGGGCCACCATCGGCCGGAGGTCCGGCGGGAGCACGGGGAGGATAGTCGTCACGAGCCACTCGGGCCGAGCGCCGTTCTGGATCATCGAGCGGAGCATCTTCAAGCGGCGCAAGAGCTTGGACTCGGTAAGCGGATCCTTAACGCTCTCGACTTCCTTTTCAACTATTTTTAGTTCCTTCGCGAGGTCCATGCGCTCCAGTATCTCGCGGATGGCTTCGGCGCCAGTTGACGCCTTGAAGACCGAACCGAAACGGCGCGAGAGGTTGAAGTACTCCGACTCGGAAAGGATCTGGCCCGGACGAAGTTCGTCCAAAAAGTCCTTGACCTGGCCGGCTTCGGTCGTGAGTTCTTTCTTGACCTTCTTGTCCTTGTCGCCGACGATCTTCAATTTCGATTTCAGCTCTTTCTCGAGTTCGTTTAGGGCCCCTGTCCGGCCGCTTTCGTTCACTTCGGTGACGATGTAGTCGACATAGTAGATGACCCGCTCAAGTTTCTGCGAAGAAACGCCGAGGAGGAGCGAGAGACGCGAGGGGACGCTCTTGAAGAACCAGATGTGCGCCACGGGCGCGGCAAGCTCAATGTGGCCCATCCGCTCGCGGCGAACAACGGCGCGCGTCACCTCGACGCCGCACTTGTCGCAGATGACCCCCTTATAGCGGATCCGGCGGTACTTGCCGCAATCACATTCGTAGTCGCGAACGGGGCCGAAGATGCGCGCCGAAAAGAGTCCGTCTTTTTCCGGCCGCTGGGTGCGATAATTAATTGTCTCCGGCTTCAGCACTTCGCCGTGCGACCACTTCAGAATATCCTCGGGCGAGGCGACCGCGATCCGAAGGGCGGTGAAGTCGTCCTTCCGGGCATCGGGCGTCTCGTAGACGGGATCAATGTTCAAGCCGAGGGCTTTGAGTTCGTTCACAAGCACGTTGAACGAAGCCGGCACGTTCGGGCCCTTGATGGGCTCGCCCCGGATGATGGATTCATAAGCCGAAGAGCGGCCCAGAACATCGTCGGATTTGATGGTGAGCATTTCCTGGAGCACATGCGCGGCCCCATAGCCCTCGAGTGCCCAGACCTCCATTTCGCCGAAGCGCTGGCCGCCGAACTGCGCCTTGCCGCCCAACGGCTGTTGAGTGATAAGGGAGTACGGTCCAATGGAGCGCATGTGCACCTTGTCCTCGACAAGGTGGTTCAGCTTCAACATATATATCTGGCCGACGGTTACGGCGCGATCGAACGACTGGCCGGTGCGGCCGTCAAAGAGCTTCACCTTGCCGTCTTCGGGAAGGCCCGCCTTCTTGAGTTCGCCGCGAATATCCGCCTCCGTCGCCGAGTCGAGCCCCGGAGTTACCGCGCGGTAGCCCAAGGTTGCCGCGGCCCAGCCGAGGTGCGTTTCGAGGATCTGGCCAAGATTCATGCGCGAGGCAACGCCCAGCGGGTTCAAAACGATATCGACGGGCGTGCCATCGGCCAAGTATGGCATGTCCTCCATGGGCCGAACCTGGGAAATAACACCCTTGTTGCCGTGGCGGCCGGCGAGCTTATCGCCCGCCTGTACCTTCCGAAGGTCGGCGACCTCAACCTGAATGCGCTTGATGATGCCGGCTTCGAGCTTGTCGCCCTCCTCGCGCGAGAAAATCTTCACGCCCACGATTCGGCCGCGCTTGCCGTGCGGCAAGGTGAGCGAGGTGTCCTTCACGTCGCGAGCTTTCTCGCCGAAGATAGCGCGAAGTAATCGCTCTTCAGCGGTAAGTTCGGCCTCACCCTTCGGCGAGATCTTGCCGACCAAAATGTCGCCGGCCTTCACTTCCGCACCGATACGGATAATGCCTTCTTCATTCAAATTTTTGAGCTTCTCCTCCGAAACGTTCGGAATATCCGGCGTCGTGATCTCGGGACCAAGCTTCGTGTCGCGGACGTCGCAATAGAACTCTTCGACGTGGATCGAGGTGAAGCGATCCTCCTTTACCACGCGATTCGAAAGAACGATGGCATCCTCAAAATTGGCGCCCTCCCACGACATAAAGGCCACAAGCAAGTTTTGGCCCAAGGCAAGCACGCCGTTATCGATGGACGGGCCGTCGGCCAAAATGTCACCCTTCTTCACCATATCGCCGGAGACGACAAGCGGACGCTGGGAAATACAGGTGAACTGGTTCGAGCGCTTGAATTTTTCAAGCGCATATTCTTTTATTTTTCCTCCGGAGGAGGATCCGCCTCCGGCGGACGTGCCATATTTTATTTTGATGTGGCTCGCATCGGCTTCCATGATGGTGCCGTCCTCATCGGCGGTAAGAAGATAACCCGAATCGGCGGCGGCCTTCGCCTCTTCGCCGGTGCCAACGTAAGGCGCCTGCGGCGCGACGAGAGCCACGGCCTGACGCTGCATGTTCGAACCCATCAAGGCGCGGTTGGCATCGTCGTGCTGAAGGAAAGGAATCAGGGAGGTGGCCACCGAAACGAATTGGTGCGGCACGACATCGATGAGGTCCACCTCTCCTGGAGAGCAGGTCGTTGGCGTGCCACCGGCGCGGACATCCACCACCGGACCACCAAGTTTGCCCTTGGCGTCGCGCGGCGTACCGGCGTGAGCGATGCGGTATTTCTCTTCGTCTAAGGCATCGAGCCAAACGACTTCTTTGGTCACGACGCCGTTCTTCACTTTCGCGTACGGCGTTTCCAAAAAGCCGAAGTCGTTTATCTTTGCGTAGCTCGCGAGATAGTTGATAAGACCGATGTTCGAACCTTCCGGAGTTTCAATAGGGCAGATGCGGCCGTAGTGGGAGCGATGCACGTCGCGCACTTCAAAGCTCGCCCGCTCGCGGGTCAGGCCCCCCGGACCGAGCGCCGAAAGACGCCGCTTGTGTTCAAGTTCGGCCAGCGGGTTTATCTGATCCATGAACTGCGATAGTTGCGAAGAGGCGAAAAACTCTTTAATGACGGCCGTAATCGGCCGGAAGTTGATGAGTTGGGCGGGCAGGAGATTCTCGCGATCCAAGGTCGACATGCGATCCTGGATAATGCGGCGGAGCCGCGCCAAGGATATGCGCAGCCGGCCCTGGAGCAGTTCGCCCACGGCCTTCAAGCGCCGGTTCCCAAGGTGATCGATATCGTCGGCCTCGGCCGCAGGCGTGTTGTTCAAGCGGATGATCTCGCGGATCATCGCGTAGAGATCCTGGAGATCGAGAAGCAAATTGTCCTTCTGGCGGTCGAAAGAGAGCCGCTGATTCATCTTGAAGCGGCCGACGGCCGAAAGATCGTATCGGTCGGCGCGCTGGAAAACGGAGTCGACCAGGTTCTTGGCCGTTACGGCCGTGGCCGGATCGCCCGGGCGGAGACGGCGATAAATTTCGAGATAGGATTCGCTCACGTCCTTGGCGATGTCCTTTTTGAAGGTCGCTTCGATGTAGCGAACCGGGCCGGTATCGATGTCGGTAAACTGGGCGCGGATCTCTTCGTCGGTCGCGCCGAAAACGCGCAGAAGATCGGTCACGGCCAGTTTGCGGTGGCGATCGATCTTCACGCCGATCGAGCCGTCAATATCGGTTTCGAACTCGAGCCAGGCGCCCCGATTCGGGATGACCTTCGCGCCAAAAAGCTGTCGGTCGCGCCAGGGCACGGCGGTGAAGTAAACGCCGGCCGAGCGAATGAGCTGGGAGACGACGACGCGTTCCACCCCGTTCACGATGAAGGTGCCGCGGTCTGTCATCTTCGGGAAGTCGCCGAAGTAAACTTCTTGGGTGTCGGCGCGATTCGTTTTTTTATTTACCAGGCGCACCGAAAGGTGCAATGGCGCTTCGTAGGTCGCGTTCTTATAACGGGTTGTCGGCTCGTCGTACTTCGGCTCGCCGAAGAAGTAATCATCAAAATAAAGTTCGAGCTCTTTGCCGGTGTGATCGTAGATCGGAGAAACTTCGGCGAGAAGTTCTTTTAAGCCGTTCGTGAGAAACCAGTCGTAGGACTTAAGCTGAACTTCATTGAGGTCCGGCTGACTGATCAGGGTGTTGAATTTCGCGAAGCTTTTAGTCGGTAAAATATGTTTCGACGGCATAACCTCTGGGGACGGAGTTGTTGATGAGTAATATTTCTTCCGGAGCGCAAGGGGCGACCGCACCCGGGCGCGGCGAATGACTGTTTCTAAGGCGAACAGCGACCTCGGTCGACGTCTTGATTAATAAAATAAATTACTAATTCCTGCGGCGCCCATTTCGTTCTAACCCCATCGGCCCGTTCCCTGCCTACAATCGGGGAGTGCTACTTTCGGAAACCAGTTCCAAAATTATTATTTTTCAACGGGATTCACGGAACCATTCGCCTGTCAAGGGCGAAGACGCCGAAAAATAACTAACAAAACCCAATCCAATCATTGTTGGGTCGTTTTGCTGGTCCTTGTTACCGGGGTATTGTAAACGATGGCTGGGTTTCTCGTCAAGGGGGCTTCGGTTTTGCGCTTTATCGTAGGTATTTAGCCCTATTTCGGGCATGCTCCTCAAGGTTCCGGGCGAAGATCGTTTTTCCGGTCTTCTGGTCACTCAAGTAAAACCAGTACTCCGAAGGAAGGGGCGAGAGAGCCGCTTTCACGGCCTCAATACCGGGATTGCCGATTGGGGCCGGCGGGAGGCCTTTATTCACATAGGTGTTATAGGGGGAATCCATCTTTAGGTCCGCCATTGTAAGGGGCAGGCAGTCGGCCGGGGCGCGAAGGGCAGCGGTTTTGGCGTAGCACACGGAGGCGTCCACCTGGAGCGGCATGCCGGCCCGGAGCCGCTTTTCAAGAATACCGGCGATGATCTGCCGGTCGCGGAATTCGGGCACTTCCCTCTCAAGAAGCGAAGCGATGATGAGCGTCCGCGTCCCCGCGGCCGGATCTTCCGGAAGAAGTGGCGCCACCTTGGCCTCGAAGACGGACAGAAACTTTTCGACGATCGGCACCACGGCCGAATTCGCGTGAAAGCGGTAGGTATCGGGAAAGAGCCGGCCCTCGAGCGTCTCTTGTCCAACGCGGCGGTCGTCCCCGAACGGATAAAGAAAGAGCGCTCCGCGAGGCAAGATGCCCGCGCGAGAAAGTATTTCGTCGACATCGTAAATGTTCGCGCCCTCGGGAATCCTCACCTCAACCTCGCGTATCGCGCCGGCAACGAGAGTGTTGATGAGCGCCCGGGTCGACGAGGCCGACGAGAGCTGATAGACGCCCGGCTTGAAGTTCCTCGCCGCCCCGGTCGCCAGGGCATAAATAGTTGCGGCCGTACCGCTCCGGATGAGGCCGCCCTCTTCGAGGCGCCTTACGGTGTCGCCAAAGCCGTCGCCAGCCTTGACCTCAAAATCGATCGCGCGCGCCGCATAAGGCAGATCGAGCGGAGTAAGCGCGTAGAAAAAACCGACGCCGGCGAGGAACGCGGCGACACCTACGAGAACCGGGACGATTCTACGTCTTAGCGCCAATAGCATGGACAAGACCAAGGAGGGTCATCGAGGCCAAAAGGTTCGAACCACCCTGCGAGAAAAGAGGAAGAGGCACGCCGACAACCGGAAAAATGCCGACGGTGGAACCGGCGTTGATGAGAAAATGAATACCGAAAACCATCGCCGCGCCAAGGCAAATGAATTTTTCAAAATTGTGCGGCGCCCGGAGGCCAATCGCGAGGATGCGGATGATGAGTAGGATGAAAATGCTGATGAGCAGTAAGCCGGGTACAATTCCCCACTCTTCGATGAAAGCGGCGAGGATAAAGTCGTTGGCTGGCTCCGTCAAGAAGCCAAGCTGGGTCTGCGATCCTTGG
This sequence comes from Patescibacteria group bacterium, assembly GCA_038057515.1. Classification (GTDB taxonomy): domain Bacteria; phylum Patescibacteriota; class Minisyncoccia; order UBA6257; family 2-01-FULL-56-20; genus DATJQA01. The sequence goes on from JBBUDB010000031.1 coordinate 12,367, forward strand.
CCATAGCCCTTGCCGAAAAGTCCGGCCGAACCGATGGCGATCTTCGCCTGAATGGTGCTGTAGTTTACCGTCAGGACGTTTCGCTCCGGATAGAACACGCCGGCAATCCGATCGCGGTGGTAGTCCTTCAAGGCGAAGTTCCAACCGACGAGGCCGATGATTGCGAAGAGCCCGAAGGCGAGGAGAACATAGCGCCGCGGGAGTCCCGAAACGAGAAGAAATCCGAACCAGATGCCAAAGAGCACCGAGGCCGAACCGAGATCGGGCTGAAGCATTACGAGCCCCGCCGGAATGGCGAAAAGAACGAACGAGAAAAAGATATTCTTGGAGCGCGCGACGGTCAGATGGCGCCGGCTGAAGTATTGCGCGTAGATCAAGATGAGGGCGATCTTCGCCAGTTCGACCGGCTGGAATGACGCCGGGCCCAAAACGAGCCAGCTTCGCGTATTCCTGATTATCGGCGCGGTGAAATACGCGACCGCGAGAAGAAGCGAAGCGAGGCCATAGAGCCCGCTGATGAGCCAGCGATAACTCACGAGCGTGCGCCAGTCGAGCCGCTGGATGAGAACTAGAACGCCGAGTCCCAGGGCAACCCAACCGAGTTGGAGGAGAAAAAGATGCGGCGATACCGACGAAAGCGTGAGGAGTCCGGCCGCAAGAACGAGAGAGGCAGGCAAGATTATACCGCTCATGATCTAGAATTAATTTCTAGGGCCGCCGCGCCGCGATTACGACCTCGGTCTTCGTAGAATCGATTCCGGCGATGGGCGGATGGATGACGGCGAAGTCGCGCGCTTCGCCCGCACCGAGATTGTCTAGCGTTGTTTCGGAAACGCCAATGGACTTGCCCGCAGTGGAGCCATAGAAAATAGCCATCACCTTCGCCTCCCTAAAGGCCACCGTGTCGCGATTCGCAATCCGGCCGGCGACGCGCGTTTCAACGGCATCGGCCGAGGTCGTCCGACTCTGGAGAATTATTTCCGGTCGGCGGAAATTATCGAGCTTCGCCCATTCGGGATTCCCAAGCTTCGCCTCGACCGCCGCTATTTTCGCAAGACCGGCAGTATCAATATAAGCGGCGAGGTATTTTATCTCGCCCCCGTAGATGAACGTCGTTCCCGAAATTGTCCGCACTACCTTCCGACCGGCGTCCATTAGGTTCAATGTGTAGGGCAAATTACGCGCGGCTAGATTCGCGTTCGGATTTTTTATTTTAATGAGTGCGCTCACCCGATTCGAGAGCGGAGTAAAAACCGAGGCGCTCTCGACGACGATCGGCCGGAGGTCGGACGGCAAGCAGACCAAAGAGCAAGCACCGCCGCAGTCCACGCCTTCCTCGTTCGCGTCGCGGCGGCCGTTATCGCACCCCGCCGACGAGCGGAAAAAAGCAAAATACGCGCCCGTCGCAAGGAGCGCGAGGATGGCGAGATAGGCGGTGCCGTAGACAAGCTGTTTCGTGAAGCGGTCCATTGGGTTTTATTATACCCGATAGCGAGCGCGTTAGTCACCTAGATTGCTAGACGATTGGCTTCTGCGCTAACATCAATCCATATGAAGCCCTTCCTCATCCTCGAAACCGCCCCGTCTAGGGACTACGAACTCCTCGATTCCGGCGACGGCGAGAAGCTCGAACGCTATGGGGGTGTGACGCTTTCCCGCCCAGACCCCCAGGCGCTCTGGCCGAAGCGGCTTTCCGAGGCCGTCTGGAAGAAAGCCGACGGCCGCTTCACGCGGGCCGAGCGGAACGCCAAATGGGTTGTGAAACCCGGCACACCCGACGAGTGGACCATCACGCTCGCTGACCTCACTTTCGTTGTGAAGCCGACGGCCTTCAAGCACACCGGCGTCTTCCCCGAACAATCTCCGAACTGGGCCTGGCTCGAGGAGCGCGTCGCCAAATCGTCGAAGCCGGTACGCGTCCTCAACCTCTTCGGCTACACCGGCGGCGCGACGCTCGCGGCGGCCCATGCCGGCGCGGAAGTGGTGCATCTCGACGCCTCGAAAGTAGCTATCACCTGGGCGAAGCGAAACGCCGAGGCCTCGGGGCTTGCCGAGCGTCCCATCCGCTGGATATTGGATGATGCCCGCGCCTTCCTCCGCCGCGAGGCGAAGCGCGGAAATAAGTACGACGGAATAATTATGGACCCGCCTGCCTTCGGCCATGGGCCTGATGGCGAACTGTGGAAAATAGAAGAGCATCTTCTCGGTCTTTTCGCCGCATGCCGGGCGGTTCTTTCCGAGCGCCCCCTTTTTTTCCTCGTGAACGGCTATGCCTCGGGCTACTCGGCGATAGCGTACGAAAATAACTTGCGACAAATAACTAAAGACTTCGGCGGGAATATTGAAATCGGCGAGCTGACTATTCGGGAATCCGGTACTGACGGCCGCCTCCTGCCGTGCGGCATTTTCGCCAGATGGCAATCACGATAAAACCTGGATCCGCATTAAGCGCTTACTTGCTTATGTTCCGATCGGAACATAAGCAAGTAAAACCTTCTCGCACTATTTTCCAGCATTTCCCATGCCTCGTCTAAGAGTCCTCTACGAGGATAATCACATTATCGCCGTCCACAAACCGGCGGGGATGCTGGTCGAACCCGCCCAACCCGTCAAAACGGGTCGTTCGGGCGGGGCCGACGCGAGCGGCCATGGCCCTGAGTCGCATCGAAGGGGCGACCAGTCGCTCTTCGAGGGCGTCAAGAAATATCTCAAAGAAAAGTACAAAAAACCGGGAAACGTGTTCCTCGGTATCGTGCATCGTCTCGACCGGCCCGTCGAAGGCATCGTGCTTTTCGGGAAGACCTCGAAGGGCGCGGCGCGCCTTTCGGAGCAGTTCCGCGAGCACACCATCCGGAAAATATATCACGCTGTCGTGCTCGGCACGCCTTCCCCCGCGAAGGCCATGCTTATTCATTTTTTGACGAAAGACGAGCGCGCCAAGGTGGCCATTGTTTTTGAAACTTCCGCTCCCGGGCGCGACAAGGCGGAATTAATGTATGAGACCGTCCACTCAAATGATAATTATTCGCTCCTCAAAATTAAGCTCAAAACCGGTCGCTTCCATCAGATCCGCGCCCAGCTCGCCCATATCGGCCACCCCGTTGCGGGTGATGTAAAATACGGCGCCCCGGAGGCGATGCCCGACAAAACCATCGCCCTCGCCGCCACGGAGCTCGAGTTTCAAAAAGCGACAGAGGAAGAGCGCGTGGAATTGCACATCGAGATGCCGGCTCCCTGGCGGAAGCTTGTTGCGTAAAAAGTTTTCGGACCCGCGGACAGGACAACGCACCCTTCGACGTAGCTCAGGGTGATTTTCGCGCAAGCGCGAAAATCAAAAACCGCCCCTGAGGTGAGGCGGCTCGAACCCTTACGGTGCTTCTGAGTCGGCGTATTCTACTTTCCCCCCAGCCGAAGCCAGAAGTATCA
>JBBUDB010000032.1:0-8738 GCA_038057515.1 Patescibacteria group bacterium
CCTCCTGCCTCGCTGAGAGATCAGCGAATAGACGTTCCTGCGGCGAGAGCCGATTGACGTTTCCGGCGAGCATATCGCTTGTCGGTAACCACTTGCTCCCACTGGGAGCAAGGAGGACACAATGAAAACGTTTTTCGGCTTCGCCTTGGCGGACTCGATGTTCGCCAAAGCCGCCGGCATTCGTCGGCGGTCGCTCACCGTCGAAGAGGCCAAGGCTGTAGTGCAGCAGGGCGTCGAGTCCTGTTGCAATGCATCGCACGCGGCGACCATCGCCGCGATGCGGGAGCGTTTCGGGATCGACGTTCCGATCCCCGAGGCGCCGCCGCGCGTCGAGCTCAAGCTCGGCGATCGCCTCGTGGTAATGGGTGTGCGGGGCCTCCCCCGCCTCACCGATCGCCACGAGTACTCGGCCGAGGAAATCGAGGGGGCGACGTTCGCCTTCTCGATCTACGAGGTCGAGAGCGTCGCCCTCGGGAGCGGCGGGTGCGATGTCTGCGGGTCCGACGAGGGCCTGCGGACGGTCCACTGCACCCGCGGGTGCTGCGGTCCATTTCGTCGGTGCTGGCGGCACCGACTCGAGGCCGTCGACGGCCGGGGCAGCGTGCGCTGCTCCGACATCTAGAATCCACCCCCGAGGGTCTTCACTGACCTCGGGGGTGACGCATTTTTGCCCTCCTCGTCTAATTTTCATAGACACAAAGAAAGCGACCCTTCCATAACTCCGAGCGTTACGAAGAGCGAAGAAGAGGGTTATGAGCGAAAGAGGGAATCAAGATTGGGTTGATATGACTGGTCTCTTTTGTTTTCCAGCACGGTTGACTCTGCTGTCGTATCCTTGGGAATCTTCTCCGCGTACTTATGCTCGGGGAAGTTGTAATTGTGTCCATCGGGTGGTATTCTCATAATAATGTGATGAGAAAGAAATTCTATGCAGAGCCAGGCTGTCCTTCTGTGGAAGAAATAAGAAAAAGGGACGAACAAAGGCAAAAAGAAAATGACGAACAAAAGCAAAGAGAGGCCCGGTGGCGGGCTGAGATAGTTCAAATCCAGGAATCTCTAGAGGCCTCTCCTGCGGTGCACGCTGTTCGACAATACTTGACCATGCATCCCATGCCAAAATGGGAGGCCTTGTCCTCCCCGGAGGAGAGACCATTTCCGCCAGTAGCAATTCTGCCGGAGTACAAGCTCGAGAAGGTTGATGAGCAGCCACTCGAATTTACTGATGGCTTGGTGCGTAGCTACTGGGTTTGTTCGTCTTGTGGCGCAAAAACCATTGCCAAACAGGATTCAATTACGGAAGAACATGACGAAGAAGGTTCATTAATCAAGATTCCTAGTGCAATAGAAAGGCCAAGGCCAAGTGGATATCTCTTCGGAATGGATGGGGGCAAGATGAGGAGGGGGAAGGTCCAAAATGGGAATAACCCTCCCGATGATTGTTGTTATAATAAGGCGGTTGATGAATACGAAACTGCCTGCCGTGCTATTGAAGTGGAGAATAGTGCCGCGCAGAAGCAGTGGGAAAAAACTACGCGAGACGAGGCCCATAGAAGGTTCATGGAGAGACTTTCAAGTTGGTATGAGGCGGCACCAAGATCGATACAATATTTATTCGATGGTTCGGGGCAAACCAAGAATTCCCTTGCGCACTGGATATCGACTGGTGAAAAGGACCACTTCTTTCATGACTACGCACTTCCCAATTTAGCGGAATTGGAGAAGCTCAATTCCTAGTTTTTGTCGACACCGTTTCCAAAACGAGACCATCGGGGCCGAGAACGAATCGAATCCGATCCACGTGAACACGGAGCGGGGCGCCGGTTTTGTTTTCTGGCGAAGCTATCGGAGCCCGGCCAAGATCGGTGTCACCTTAGGCGACTTGGCTGGGTGAGATGCAGGCGGCGGTTCGCCGCCCTCCGGGTCTACGACCCCGAGGGTCGGGGACTGGAGCAAACCGAACGCCGGTTCGCCAAGAACCGAAACCAGCGCCCCGCTCCCCCTCCGGCCCAAAACCGGGTAGAATGACTGGATATGACAGCGAAAAAGACGGTGGTGCTCATTATCCTCGACGGCTGGGGCCTCGGGGCCGAGAACGAATCGAATCCGATCCACATGGTGAATCCGGAAACCTTCCGCTGGCTCGCGGATAATTATCCGGTCACCTCCCTCCAGGCCTCGGGCATCTCCGTCGGACTCCCCTGGGGCGAGGTCGGGAACTCCGAGGTGGGACACCTCACGATCGGCGCGGGTAAGGTTATCTATCAGTACTACCCTCGCATCATGATGGCCATCGAAGATAAAAGTTTTTTTGATAATAAAGTTTTGAAAGATGCTTGCGCCCACGCGAAAAAAAATGGCACCGCGATAAATTTCGCTGGCTTGTTTTCCAAAGCGAATGTCCACGCCGCCATAAACCACCTCGAAGCGCTTCTCGAACTCGCCGAGCGCGAGGGGGTTCCCGCAAAATTGCATCTTTTCGCCGACGGCAAGGACAGCCCGCCGCACACTATCCTCGAATTTTTGAAGCTCGTACCGCGCGAGAAGATCGCGACCCTCATCGGCCGGCACTACGCCATGAACAGGAGCGACAACTGGCTCCTCACCCAGAAGGCCTACGAGTGCCTCACGGGCCAATCCGGCCAGCTTGCCGACCGCAACGACATCGAGAAGATCCTCGCGGGTCTTTTCGCGCGCAATCAATCGGAAGAACATTTGCCCCCTTTGCGCTTCTCCTCCGAAGGAGGATCCGCCTCCGGCGGAGGCGAAGATTCGAAGATCGGCCCCGGCGAATCGCTCGTCTTCTTTAACTTTCGCGAAGACAGTATTCTTCAGATCGCCCAGGCCTTCGCCAAGCCCGGTTTCGATAAGTTTCCGCGGGCGCCGCTCGACGACCTCTTCGTCGCAACCTTCACGCGCTACAGCGCCGAGCTTTCTTCTCCGGTCGCCTTTCCGGCTGAAAGCGTTGATGCGCCTCTCGGCGCCGTGCTTGCCGATAACGGCCGGACCCAGCTTCGTATCGCCGAGAGCTACAAACACGGCCACGTCACTTTCTTCTTCAACGGCCATCGCGAGGAACCCTTCCCGGGTGAATATCGCGTGCTTATTCCCTCTCTCGCCACGACCCGCACCGAGGAACACCCCGAACTTCAGGCCGCCGCCATCACCGACCGCTTGCTTGAAGCCGTCCAGAATCGTGAGTTCGACTTCGTGCTCGCCAACTATTCGAACCCCGACACGCTCGCTCATACCGGAAACTACCAGGCCTGCCTCGAAGCGGTCCGCGTCATCGATCGCGAGATCGGGCGCGTTTTGAAAGTTGCCATCCAAACCGACACGACGGTCATCATCACCTCCGACCACGGCAACCTGGAAGAGGTCCTCTCCCCCACCACCGGCCAGATTGAAACCCAGCACGACGCGAACCCCGTGCCGCTCTATCTTATCGGCAGCGCCTGGAAGGGTCGCAAGTTCTTCAACTGGTCGCACCTCACGAGCGAGACGACCGGCATCCTGGCCGACATCGCCCCGACGGTTCTCGAGATCATGGGTCTCCCCAAGCCGGCGGAGATGACGGGACGGAGTTTGCTGAAGGATCTTCTGCGATAGCCCTTTAATGATTAGCTAATCTGGTTTAGCACGTATTTTGGTTTTCAGCAGTTTTTCGTTTACGGCTTGTGGACTGGGCAGCCTCCTACTGCGCACAGCGGCGGAAATCGCTCTCAAACGGTACTCTCCCCTTGTCATGAAATTCGACAGCTGGGTCGGAAATATGGCGGTCGAAAAAGCGGCTCTCCACGCAGGTTTCATTGGGCACCGCAGGTATAACGACCCATCGAAAAGACCTCCCGGTGTTCAGTCTGTCGAATACATCCTCGACTGCTCTTCTTTGTGAATACAAATTCGTAACCCCCACACTGCATATCTGGCGTGGGGGGCCTCTTTTTTGTTGTTGTACTTCTCGAATTTATGTATTATCTCAATCATGAAACTTACCGTTCTCGGTTCTGGCGCGTGGGAAGGAATTCCCGCCTCTTTCTGTGTCTGTGCAGTCTGTGTTCTCGCAAAGAAAGAACATCATTCAAAGAATAATCGAAAGAGACCACAGTTCCTGATCGAGAATGGCGGCCAGGGATTCCTTCTGGAGGCCGGACCCGATATCCGCTTACAATCGACTTCTACTGCTCTGCCCCCGATAACCGATTTTGTGATAAGCCACTGGCACTTCGACCACATGTATGGATTACACGAATTGCTTTCGTGGATGAAAAAACTTCCCCAGAAACCAACTGTTCATTGCTCGCCAGGGACAAATGAGGTTATTGAAAAAGAATTCAACTATCTGCCGCTCCGCATGAACATCGTCCGACCATTTCAACAGTTCGTTCTTGCCGGTATCACCATCACGCCACTCCCTGTCTATCACATGTTCACGCGCGATAATGACGTGCCCGATTCGGCTCTGGAAAACACGTATGGATATCTCTTCGAAACCGGCAGAGCCCGCGTGGCTTACCTTGGTGATTACTATCGCGTGCCGGAATCTACTCTCGGCAAGATACGGGGAGTGGACGCGGTAATCGCTGATGGCACATATCTCTTGACCGACAAGTATAAGGCGCTCAAACCGAACCACCTGCACGGCGAAGATATCTTATCTTTCACCGATAGTCTCGGCGCTAGAATTATCTATTACCACAGCGTCTCCCATCTCACCGGAAAGACTCACGAAGAAATACAGAATTCCCTACCGCCATCGCACGTCTTAACTTACGATGGTCTAGAGATTGATCTCCTCCGATAGGGGTTCGGGGTATAGCCAATAGCCACTAGTGCCTAGGATAAAATCCCAGACGTATCCCCCCAGAATGCCAATTTTGGACGTTTGGTGCTCGAAATTTGGTATTTCCTCCCAGGCGTGGCACAATAAGGAGTGTATGCGATTCATCGCCCGCCTCATCGCGTCGCTTGTCGCCAACATCGTCGGTCTCCTCGCCGCCGGTTATTGGGTCGCCGGTTTCACCGTCACCCACGAGCCCAAAGATCTCATCATCATCGGGACGGTTCTTATGGCCCTAAACGCCACTCTGAAGCCAGTCTTGAAGCTTTTCCTGGGGCCGATCATCGTCCTCACCCTGGGGCTCGGAGCGATATTTGTTTCCGCGCTCATTCTCCTTCTGCTTGACTTTCTCCTCCCCGGGCTTAGCATTGCAACCATTCCCGCCCTCCTTTGGAGTTCGCTCCTCATCGGCCTCATAAACGCCATTTTCCACTTGGCTTTCAAATCATAATTCTCCGCCAAAGGCGGATCCGCCTCCGGCGGAAAACCACATGACAAAATTCATTCCCATCGCGCAGATCGTCGTTTCGGTGGTCCTCATCGGCCTCATTCTCCTTCAAGAACGCTCCTCCGGACTTTCCGGCATCTTCGGCGGCGAAGGCGGCTTCTACCAGACCCGCCGGGGTCTCGAACGGATAATTTTCGGCGGGACGATAGTTTTCGCCGTGATCTTCCTGGGGTTAGCCATCGCTCAGCTTTTGTTCTAAAAGAACCTATCTCAACCGATGGGCGGCGCCTTGCTCCCTGATTTAAATTTGTGAAAACTTTTTCGAAAATCTTCCGCGCCATGAGCCGCACCGAGCGGTGGCTTTTCGGAGGCGCGGCCGTGGCGGCCACTATCTCGCTCATCGCGCTCAGCGGAATCATCTTAAACCGGATGACCATCGTCGTCCCCGCGCGGGGCGGCGAATACGTCGAGGGTGCCGTTGGCCAGCCAACCTTCGTGAACCCGGTGCTCGCCGCGAGCGATATCGACCGCGGCCTGGTGCGGCTTCTCTTCGCGCCTCTTACCGACCTCGCCGAACCAACCGACGCATCGGCGAACGGCCGAACCTGGAAAGTACGCCTCAAGGAAAACCTGCGCTGGTCCGACGACCGAAAGATCACCTCCGACGACGTCATCTTCACCGTCCTTCGCCTCCAAGACCCGGAAGCTCGTTCGCCGTTCTTCTCAAGCTGGCAAGGGATCACCGTTTCCCGGCTCTCCGAACTCGAACTGCAATTCAATCTGGCCAATCCCTATCCTTTCTTCAAGACAAATCTTTCAAATCTCTACGTCATTCCCAAACATCTTTTCGCCGACACGCCGGCGGCCAATTGGCGCCTTTCAGATTATATCCTTCAGCCCGTCGGGAGCGGCCCATTCGTCTTCAGCGCCTACGATAAGGAATCAAACGGCTTCATCGGCGCCTATCGGCTCGCCGCCAACCCGCGCTACTTTAGCGGTGCGCCATATCTTTCAAAATTCACCGTCCGCTTTTTCCCGAAAACCGAAGATCTCATCGCGGCCTTCAACACCGGCGCCGTCGACGGCCTGGCCGGGCTCGCTCCCGAAATCCTGGCCCGGGTCAATCGCTCTTATGCCGTCTGGCCTTTCGCCATCCCTAACTACTACGCCGTTTTCTTTAACCAGAGCCAGAATCTTGCTCTCAAAGAATCGGCTGTCCGCACGGCGCTCGATATTTCCGTCGATCGAAATGTCATCCGCGATGAAGTTTTTGGCGGCGAGGCGACGACCGTAGCGGGCCCCGCAGGCGGCACGCGCGACTTCTCTGCCGGAGGCGGATGGGCCCCAGGCGCAAACCCGATCCGCGCCGGAGAAATTCTCGACGCCGCTCTCTGGCTGAAGACGGAGGATGGTCGGCGCGAGAAAAAAATAAAAACCGCCGTTATCCGTCTTGAATTCGAACTCACCGTCCCGGCCATCCCCTCCCTCGAGAAGAGCGCGGCGCTTCTCGCGAAGCAGTGGGAAGCGCTTGGCGTCCGCGTTTCGGTGCGCACGCTCACCCCGGAAGAGATCGCCGACCAGGTCATCAAAAATCGCGACTATCAGGCGCTTCTCTTCGGCAACTTCTTGAATCCGCCCGGCGATCTCTACGCCTTCTGGCACTCTAACGAACGTTTCTACCCGGGGCTGAATCTTGCTCTTTATAGCAACAAAAGGGCCGATGGCATCCTCGAGAATATCCGCCGCGACTTTGATCCCGAAAGCCGCGCCCGACAGTTAGACGAACTTTCCGATATCATCGCCACCGACACTCCAGCCGTCTTCCTCTTCTCGCCGAGCTACCTCTATGTCGCAAGCAAGGACCTTCGCGGAGTCGGATTAAGCTCACGGGGCACCATTTCCGAACCAGCCGACCGCTACCGAAACGTTTCTAATTGGCACGTGAAGACGACGAGGGCGCTAAAATAACCATTTAGTTAACTAGATGCCTAGAGACTAGTCGTCTAGAGAACGACGTATTGTTAGTCGCTAACGCGCTATTCTCTAGTTCGCTAATTCTGCTACGATAAATGGGTATGGACTTCTACCAGAAAAACATCCTCGCCTTCGCCAAACAGCTTGGCCCGAAGGGTCTCGCCATAAAAAATTTTGGCGCTCTTCGCGGCACCCGCCCGGACGCCCTCGTCGTTTGCGGCATGGGCGGCTCCGGTCTCGCCGGTGATATCTTCCAAAATCTCCGCTTCGAACTCGGCGTCACCAGCCCGATCATCATCTGGAAAAATTACGGCCTGCCGAAGCTCCCGGGAGAGATAAAAAAACCGCTCTACGTCTTCGTCTCGTTCTCTGGGGGCACCGAAGAAACCATCTCTGGACTCGCAGGACTCTTGAAAACTCAAAGCTTGAGGATTGGGGCTCGGATAGCGGTTATCACGACCGGCGGGAAATTGAAGCGCCTGGCCGAAGAACGCGGCCTGCCTCTCGTCGCCTTCGAAGCCGGCACGCTCACCCCCCGTCAAGCCGTCGGCCGGATGTTCTACGCCTTGGCCGAAGTCATGCATGCCACGCACCTCATCACCCGGAGACCGCCCATTTTCACGCGCCTTGTGCCCCGCGCCTTTGCCTCCGCCGGGAAACACCTCGCCGCCGGACTCAAAAACCAGCTCCTCGCCATCTACACGAGCGAGGCCAGCCGCCACATCGGCTATTTGTGGAAAATCAAGTTCAACGAAACGGCGAAGGTCCAGGCGTTCGCGAACGTTCTCCCGGAGATGGACCACAACGAACTCACCGCCTTCGACACGCCGCCGAAGGTCAGAGCCATCAAGACGGCGGCCATATTCCTCAAAGACGGCGCCGTTACCGGACGCTTGGCGAAAAAATTCCGCGTGACCGAAAAACTCATCCGGAAGAGCGGCGCGCATGTCGTGACGCTGAACCTTCCGGGCCATTCTGGTCTCGAAAAAACCTGGCGCTCGCTTATCCTTGTCGATTGGGCAAGCTACTTCCTCGGCCGGGCAAACGGCATTCCCGAGGCGGAATTTAACACGGTAAACCCTGGGATCGTCGGGGGCTTGAAAAAAATGATGAACTAGAGTATACTGAAAGATATAGGTGGTTCGCGCCCCTTCTTGAATGCCAGACGGCCTTGAGGAAAGTGCACGACGAATACCCCCTGGCTACGACTAGCTTTGGTTTGAAACACCGCTCTCTCATCCGGTATTCCGACGCGCACGTGTTATTCCCCAAGAACGATTTCCGAATAAGCGATTGCCCGGGCAATTAAAAAAAGGTAACGTAAAACATCGCGACTGCTCGCTTCGCCGAAGCTTTTCCTCCGGAGGAGGATCCGCCTTCGGCGGAAGTGATGTGAGCCCAGGTGGCGGAATTGGTATACGCGTACGCTTCAGGAGCGTATGGAGCAATCCTTGAGGGTTCGAGTCCCTCCCTGGGCAC
>JBBUDB010000033.1:0-5067 GCA_038057515.1 Patescibacteria group bacterium
GCCGCCGCCGAGTCACCGTCGATCGAGCCAAAGTTTCCCTGGCCCTGGATTAGAGGGTAGCGGAGCGAGAAGTCCTGCACCATGCGCACCAATGAGTCGTAAATCGAAGAATCGCCGTGCGGGTGATACTTGCCCATCACTTCGCCCACGGTATTGGCGCACTTCTTGAGTTTGGCATCAGCGGTCGAGCCAGAGTCCCACATGCCCCAAAGGATGCGCCGTTGCACGGGCTTCAAACCGTCGCGCACGTCGGGAAGCGCCCGCGAGACGATAACCGACATGGCGTAATCGAGGTACGCCTCTTGAAGCTCGGTGGTGATCTCTCTTTTATTGATATTACCCATGATGTTTATTGGTTCGGCGGACTGATAATGTACTGCTTCGGCTGGGAGATAATATCACCGACGGAACGGAAGAAGTTCGTGATCATCTGGCCGACGGTCGCGATCATGCCGCGCACCGACTCGGCGAAGGAAAATTTGTCGCTCGCGGCGGCCGGGTTGGCGGAGTCGCCGAGGCCAAGACCGCCGAAGAACGAAAACCAGAGCGCCACGACAAGCGTCATGGCGAACAACGTGCCGACGGCGACCCACAAACGCTTCGTGGTTTCGTCGGCCAGGCGGATTCGTTCGAGAAAATCGGAAAGGGCCATGTTGCGGAAGCTAGTTCTTATTTTCGAGGACGATGATGCGGCTCTTGGTTTCGGCGAGGTCCTTTTTCTTAAAGACGAACTTCTCTTCGGTCTCGGCTTTGGCGCCGGCGGCCTTCAGAAACTCCGCCGGACTCTTGAAGAAGCTTGGAATGGTGACGCGCGGCTCAAGCTTCTTCATAAGCTTCACCGCCTCTTCCCCCGTGAGATAATGCTCGCCGGTCGGGATGAAAAGCACGTCCGGCTCGCTGATCTCTTCCATGATATCGCCGTCCGGCATCTCGGCAATGTGCCCCAAGAAAAGAAATCTCATCTCTTCCCAGGTTACGAGGTAGATGGTTTTAAGGTACTTCTCCGTCGAGTCGTTGGCCGCCGCGAACCCCCGAATCTCTATGTTTTTCACCTCATATTCGCCGGGAAAGACGATCTCGTCCGCCGGCGCTTCGGTCGCGGCTGGTACGAGCGTGCGGAGCACGACATCGGCCTTAAAACGGTTGTTCGATGGGTTCGTGATAAGCGAAACCTCCCCGCTTTGCAAACGAAAGCACCCGTCGCCCAGGTAATTCACTATCATAATGTGGTTCCATTATAGCAGGCCAAGGGCCATTTTGCAACGAGTTTTTGGGTCATTTCCCGGAACGACATTTGCGTTTTTCAAGCGTCTTACCTTATAATGCCCCCACTATGCCCGAAACTCAAAACAGTAATATTGCCGCGGCTCTCACGGCGCTTCTGAAACTCGACCCGGCGATAAACCGCCTCCGGGAGGGCGATGTCTTCGAGGTCTCTCTCTTGAAGAAAGCCCAGCGCGAGGTTTTCTTTGATATGGGAAAATTCGGCACGGGCATCGTCTACGGCGTCGAACTCGGCAACGCCCGGGAGATAATCAAGGCCCTCGAGATCGGCCAGAAACTGCCGGCGAAGATTGTGGAGCTCGACGGGCGGGACGGCTACACCGAGCTTTCGCTCGCCGAAGCGGGCAAACAGCGGCTCTGGCAACAGGCGCAGGACCTCATGGAGTCCGGCGAGATTGTGAAGTTCAAGGTAACCGGCGCGAACACGGGCGGCCTCGTCGGCTCTCTCTTTGATCTCAAGGCCTTCCTTCCCACCTCCCAGCTTTCTAACGACCACCAACCCAAGGAGGCCGGCGAGAACGACCGCGTGAAACAGGCCGAGGAGTTGAAGCGTCTCGTTGGCGAAGAACTCTCGGTGAAGGTCATCAACGTGAATGCCCGCACCAGCAAACTCATCGTCTCGGAGCGCGAAACCTTGAACACGAACGTCAAGGAACTCTTGGCTAAGTATCAGGTCGGCCAAGACGTCGACGGGCTCGTTTCCGGACTCGCCGATTTCGGCATCTTCGTCCGCTTCGTCGACAACCCGCAGATCGAAGGCCTGGTCCATATTTCGGAGATCGACCACCGCATCGTCGACAACCCGAAAGAACTCATGAAGCTTAATGAGCTCGTGCGCGTGAAGGTCATCGACATCAAAGACGGCCGCGTCTTCCTTTCTTTGAAGGCGCTCCGGGAAAATCCCTGGGAGAAGGCCGCGGACCACTTCAAGGTGGCCGACGTCGTCTCCGGCACGGTATACAAGTTCAATCCCTTTGGCGCCACCATCGATCTGCCGCACGGCCTCCAAGGCATGATTCACATCTCCGAATTCGGAAGCGTCGATGAAATGAAGAAGGCCATCGAGCAAGGCAAGACCTATTCTTTCGTCGTCGACTCCTTGCGGCCCGAAGAAAAGCGCTGCGGCTTGAAGATGTCCTCCGGGGGAGGATCCGCCTCCGGCGGAAAGAAGTAAACTATTTCGAAATTAGCAAAAACCCGCCTTTCGGCGGGTTTTTTGTTTCTGTGCCATGCACTGCGAAACTTTAGTGAAGCATGTGCCGCGGGGGTGAGTTGAACACCCGTATAACGCTCTTCAGGCGCCCGCTCTACCGTTGAGCTACCGCGGCTCTTTGCTTTTGGAGCGCCGGCAATCCAATTCTCTCATCACGCTCCAAAGCGTCCTTCACTTTAAAATACTTTCTATTCAAACGCAAGAGGTCATCGCGATAATACATGTACTGGAGTGTCCCTGTTTCTCGGATTTAGAGCGAAAGCCAGAAGCTCACGCTAAAAATAGTGCGTATCAGGCAAAAATAGTTTGTGTTATACTGGTATCGTTATCATGCCGGGAGCATTCGATATTACGCCGCAAGCGAACCTGCCGTTTTTTGACGCCTCTAATCTGTGGTTTGGGATTGCGGTTATCGGGGTTTCTATTCTTGTTTCCGTCATCGGCTGGCGCACGATGCGCGGCCTTTTCGACCCGGAGCTTCGCGCCCGCGCCATTTTACTTTGGGCGATTGATGTCGGTCTTTTTGTTTTCGGCTTCGTGATGATTACTAAGGCCTTCCCGCGAATTTCACCCGCGATTATTATTGGACTTTTCTTTCTCATACTCCTTGCCGCGGGCGGAGGCACGGTGGCGGTGAAGAAGGGCGGGGAGGGCGCCAAAGACGCCGCCGCTAAAGATAAAAAATAAGTTGATATTTCCGAACCGAGCCGCGGGGCGACCGCGTGATAAAAAACGTCACCCGTAGTGGCGTTTTTTATTTTACGCGGTGGAATTATACAACTCTGCTCGAACATTTTTTGAACGGAACTGACCGCCTCCGCGGAGTTTATCCCGCACCGAGCTTGCTCTGGTGCGGGGCTCCGGCGGAACGCTCCGCCTTCGTTAAAACTTCGGCGGACAGGTCGGGCGCGGCGGAATTCCCCCCCCACACCCCCCTTCCGCCGCGCCCTCGCGGGAGGCAAAAATTTTTTCGCCGCCAATTCCTCTTAAATCTTACTGCAAAAATCTATTATCCGGAAAGGGGTCTTTTCTTGCAATCGGCCTCATTTCTTTAGCCCATGCCTCGCCTTGTGTTTTTTCCTGCCAAGATTTGTTATTGAATTTATTGTATGAACCGATTGGATAAATAAGGATGTATATTTTGGGAAGGAACGATGAAAAAAGTTTTCCTAGCATTGTTCGATATTCGTAACGACCCACCAACACCTCTTCGTTTTCTTTCACCTCTCTTTCCTTAAATACTTCCCAAAGATTAGTAAAATCAACTCGATGAATAATTGGGCACTCAACTTTTTCAGCCATTCTCGGACATTCTAAAGTTAGCGAAGCATACGGCGTGGATATTCCGGCAGATTCAATTTTACCATTCTGAACAGAAGCATGGGGAATAAAATCAAGAACACGACAGAGTTCCCCATTGATTTTATTCCACGCAATATCTTTTCCTAAGATTTTCATAATCACATGAGCTTATTACATTGCATAATCCCCTTTTTCGTATTCCTCTAAGTAGTTTTCTGCTTCTTGAATAGTTTTACAAAAATGGATCATCTTTTCAATATCGTCTCGGTCAACCATATTTTGTTTCCGATAAGTATTTACAATAGCAAAACCATCGTTCGTTTTGACAATGTTAAACCAGTATTTTTTGATGAATTTCGCCTTGATTATGGTCATATGTTAGATAGATTCAATAAATGTTACGACAAGCCCTCGAAAGACGGAAGTCAAATCTGACTCTTCTTTTTTCTCAAGTTGTCCTGTATAGCTGGAAATTTTTTTCAAAATAATTTCAATTTGCTTGTTATTATTTTTGTAAAACTCATCAATTTCATTCCACAAAATGTTGCACTCCTCGGCACGCTCTACTGCGCTGGAAAATATTTTTTCTAGTTCATCGGCTTCATGGGGTCTAACATTCTTAAATGTCGAAATTAGGAACAGGACAACCGTTT
Organism: Patescibacteria group bacterium; assembly: GCA_038057515.1. Lineage (GTDB taxonomy): Bacteria > Patescibacteriota > Minisyncoccia > UBA6257 > 2-01-FULL-56-20 > DATJQA01. Next base: position 4,453 of record JBBUDB010000033.1, read on the forward strand.
CGTAGAGTACATAGAATGCCTCTCTATCAAACGCTTTTACCCTATTCTTGATAGCACCTGTATCCGGGTGAAATAGCATGTCAAAAACAGCAATTTTAGCCAGTGATAAGACATTTCCTAAAATTTCTTTTTCGGTATTTTTTGTAACAAAAACTCCGCCAGTAGATTTTTCAAGAGCAGAATTTACTTTTGCGAAAATGTCATTCCACGCAGGAACTGCATTTTTATTGAAATGTAAAGTGTCGCCTTTTAGTATTGAAAATAGTCCCATATTATTTTGTGTACTTTCGGCCGTATCTAATAAACCAATAAGCAAACATGATTATCAAAATTATTCCGCCTAAGAAAAGTGTATCGAGAAACAATGAGCCGAAAGCACTATTTCTTTCTGATTGGTTAAAAATTTTGGCAAACGCCAAAAGAAGAAACCACCAATTTCGACCTAAAAACTTTTTGAATGTGTATTGCTCGTTCATAATCATTTCAAAAGCTCATCAACGGAAACATCAAGCGCATTGGCGAGCTTCTCTAAAACCGCAAGCGTAACATTTACCTTACCTCCCTCAATCGCGCTCATATAGCTTCTGTCCATATCAATAGCTCGGCAAATGTCGC
>JBBUDB010000034.1:0-35155 GCA_038057515.1 Patescibacteria group bacterium
CGCGGCGCTGTGAGGAACTGAAACTGCCCCACTACTTCACCCATCCCCGCAGTCCAAAGGAAAACACCTATGTAGAGATATCCCATGGCGCGGATGAGCGCGAATTCTATCAACAAGGACATATCCGCTTTGACTTCAATACGATGAGAAGGAAGCTCAAAGAATGGCAGCGAATCTGGAATGAGGTTAGGCCTCATCAAGCCCTTAATTACCTGACTCCCAGACAATATTACGAAAAATGGCAGCGCGGTCGGCTGCCATCGAAAGATGTTATTACCTTACAAACCTAGGTGGTCACTATGTGTCTGAACCTGGACACCCGGCGTTTTAGCGAGGTTTTATGAGGTTTGGGGGGGTTGGGATTTCCCAGACGATCGAAGGCCATGGAGGGCATCCGCCCTCCTCTTCTCTCGGCGAAACGCTGAAGTCTGGCTTTCCCGAGATCGAACGTGGTGACAACGAAGATGGGAGCGGCGACAAGAGGGAGTGACGCCAGCTCTCGGGCGCAATACAGTGAGCCGCGCGGAAGAAACCGCGTGGCTCGTTTCACGCTTACATACACATAATCGGATGCCTAAGAGGTGCCAGGGTGGACACCGACTTTACGAAATATGGGGTCGTGCCTATAATGTGCCTAAGAACAAGAAAATAATTACATAGACATGCTAGACCTTAAGTTCATAATCGAGAACAAAGAGCTGATTAAAAACAACTGCAGACTGCGGAAGGTGAAACTAGACTTTGAAGAGCTGGAACGACTGGCTCAACAAAGAAAGACTAGTTTGCAGGAAACCGAGGAATTGCACTCCAAAATAAACAAGCTAGCCGAAATAGCCAAAGCAAGCGCGGCTAAGAAAGAGGTGGTTAGTCAAGATATAATAAACGAGGGAAAACGATTAAAGGAAAAACTAGCCGTGGCAGAGGGTAGATTCTCAGAAACAGAGGGTAAACTCGAGGCTAAACTTATAGACATCCCAAACTTAACTCACCCCGACTCGCCGACAGGAGAAAGCGATGCTGATAATAAAGAAATAAGAACGTGGGGCAATATTATGAGGTTTGAATTTCAACCCAGAGATCACGTGGTCTTGGGTAAAAATTTAGACATCATCGATTTCGATTCCGGAACAAAAACCACGGGCAACAAGTTTTATTTTTTGAAAAACGATGGTGTGCTTCTAGAATTCGCGCTTGTCCAATACGCTTTCGAGATTCTGCAAAAAGAGGGGTTTGTATTACACACAACTCCAGACCTGGCTCGCTTAGACATTATAGAGGGGGTGGGTTTTATCCCTCGAGGGCCAGAAGCTCAGATTTATCGGATTGAGAATGAAAACCTGGGCCTCATAGCAACGGCGGAAATAACCCTAGGCGGGATGTATCGTGATGAAGTTCTAGCTGGCAATGAGCTACCCGTGAAACTAGCTGGGGTTTCTCATTGCTTCAGAACCGAAGCTGGAGCGTACGGCAGGGCCTCCAAAGGGCTCTACCGAGTTCATCAGTTTACTAAGGTGGAAATGTTTGTTTTCTCCGCACCAGAAAGTTCCGATAAGATGCTAGACCATATAGTCCAAACTGAAGAAAAAATTTTTCAGGGATTAGGCATACCCTATCATGTTGTTGATTGTTGTACGGCGGATCTCGGCGGGCCAGCTTATCGAAAGTTTGATCTGGAGGCCTGGCTACCGGCGGATAGCAGGTGGGGAGAAGTTACCAGCGCATCCAATTGCACGGATTATCAGTCCCGGAGCTTGAATATCAAATACAAGAATTCATCCGATCACAAATCAAAGCTAGCGCACACTTTGAACGGAACCGCTATTGCTGTCAGTCGCGCAATCATAGCCATCATGGAAAATTATCAGCAGGAAGACGGTTCGATTAAAATACCGGAGCCACTGCAAAGATGGATGGGCAAGGAATTCATAAAACCCCGATAGGGTCGGCAAGGAAAGATGAGGTTATTACGGAAACCCTGAATTTTATTTTCGGTGGTGAACCGCACGATGAGAGGGTTTTCTGGGACGAGGTTTGGAGGCACAGGATCAAATCGGGGGAATTTACCGAATTAACAAACTGGTTCCAGAAAAAGCTGTACGAAAAAAGGATTAGCGAGGTGCTTCTGCCATTATATGGAGATTTCCATGGTAAAAAAGTTTTAGAAGCTGGGTGTGGTTCCGGTTATGCCGGATTACTTTTGGCTAAGCTAGGGGCCACAACCTCCTTCCTGGACTTTTCTACTTCGGCGCTAGAATACTCTAAGGAGTTAGGTCGGAAGATTAGCGTTCCTGAAAAAAGAGTCATCTATACTAGGGGTGATATTCGCCAGCTCCCCTTTCCGAGCGAATCTTTTGATTTAATCTATAATTCCGGCGTCTTAGAGCACTATGGTGATCAGGAAATTATCTTTATTCTGCAAGAATTTAAAAGGGTACTAAAAAAAGGAGGGGGTGTTTTTGCCGTCATACCAAACCTTCTCTCAATGGAAATGCTCCGGAGAATGAAGAACTTCGGAAAGGGCTCTGAACACTACATTTCTCGGAAACACTTCTTAGCGCTCTTTAAGCGTGCGGGGCTCGAGAGAGTAGAGATTGGTAGCGCCCATGCCTCAGCCCTGCCGTCTTCTCTCTCTCTTAAAATCTACGAGAGGGTGGCCTTTTTGGAAAAGCACTTGCGCCGCCTAGATTATCTATTTTATGCGCGCGGGGTAAAAAACTAGAAATACTTTTTCACCAATTCTTTCATTGCGGATATCTTTTCTTGATCCGCGTCAGGAGTCACATACAGATCTGCCTCGTCCAACAATTCTAAAACTGGCCAGTTTTCCGAAAATAGCTTTCGAGCACCCTCCATTAAGGATAGCCCGAGATTATCGTATGCGTCATCAATCGCATGCCCTAAATAGAATATAAGACTCCTCTGGGGAGTGGTTGTGGAATCACCGCGTTCTCGTTCCAAATAATTTGACAAGCTGTGTTTGGGATAGCAGGCATCCAAAACCTTTTTTGGCAACGTCCATAGAGGCATCAAGAGTTTTATATCTCCAAACTGGCGTACGGGGAAAGACAACGGCTTGCGCCCGTTCATCAATGAAAAAATCAATTCCGCTAATAAATCCTCTCTATTAAAACCTAAACAATATTCATCTGTCCCATGTATCACGCATAATCTGCGGGCTATCTTGGAAATGATATAAGTAGCAAAAAAGTTATGAGTGTTAATGCCAAATTTATTTTGGAACTCTGCCAATAAGTCGGCCATTTTACCCTTCATCTGGAGAAGCTCTTCCATCCCCTCTGGATCAAAAACATAATGTTCTACGCCATATTTCGCGCAAAGTTTCGCAGCCCTTTCCACTGCGCTTTTAGGCCAAAATGGTTCAAAGACCAATGTAAATCCCATATAACGCTTCGGGCTATTGTGTTTTTCGGTAAAAGCCCTGAAGCCCTTAAGCACGGAGTTGCTATCGCCACCGCCAGATATGCCCGCAATAACTATTTGGGCAGTGCTGTATTGGCGCATGAAATCACAGACTTTTTCTTCTACGATATTTTGCGCGACCAAATCATTAATCTCATAAACATCCTCAACGCACTCTCCGCCGGGAAACTCTAGACTACGTATAATAGTTGCTGCATTTTCTGCTTTCTCATAAGAGTTTATGCGTTGCGGAAAGACGCTTCGGAAATCAATATTACGGATACACTGCAGAATTATTTCCTTATCGTCGGGAATGTCCTTTATAAAAAGATTAAGAGGGATTGGCTTGAGATGGGAATCTGGCGAAATTCCTGCGTCAAGTAAATAACCTTGAAATAAATTGCTCGGCAAACGCTGGCTTAATAAAAAAGATTCTAAGGTCAGTTCGATTGGTGCAATTGAAATCTTTTCTTCTGCGGCAAATCTAATTTTTATTTTTCGATTGTAATCCATAAATTTAAAGACGAAAACCCAACGGCCAACGGCATGGGTGGTGATACAATCCGATAATCCGATAATCTGCTATTCCGATGCGCACAAAGAAGAGGCACAAATTACATCTTCAATTTTTGCATCAGTGAGCGAATCCAGAATTTTAGAGGTCAGGGTTTCGGTGACCACGAAAGCCACGCGAGTGCCTGGCAGAAAAACCATGGTAGCTACTGCCTGACAAAAATTTTTAGGTTCTAACATACTGTTTGTGGTGGTTGAGGTTAACGACCTTTATATTAATGATATAAATCTATAGGCCCTGGCTTTCGGCGTCAAGATCAACTTTCAAGGCGAGATGCAACGTACATATTGCACCATTTCTAAGCTCCATTATAGCACCTTTCCCAATATTTTGCAACCCGGCGTTTTAGCGAGGTTTTATGAGGTTTGGGGGGAATGACGAGATATTATTTCCTGGCTAATTTAGCCTCGCGGGGGCTGACACTAGTCTATGTCCGCGACGAGATATTTTTGTGTGATATCGAGGATATCCGAGGGTATATCGCGTTTGGCAAGCAAACTGTTGACTGGACCGAGAAAAACCGCCGGTATTGTTATACAACCTGACGATCGTCAGGTTGTATAACAATCTAGCGCGCATTACGGTTCGAGGCCGGTATGCTCCGCGAAAAGAATGTCGCAAGACTAATAATGTTTCAATTCATGTTTGCTTTGTCTCATGGGGCGCGGCGCGAGGCAACGCCTTGGCTTCGCGATGTCTCAAGAGGTATACTGAACTCCGTTGGAAATGAATCTCTGACTATCTTATGAATCAGCTCATCTTGGAAGTAAGGGCGGGCGTCGGCGGCGACGAAGCCGCGATCTTCGCAGCCGACCTGGCCCGCATGTATCAGCGCTATGCCGCGAGACGCGGCTGGAACTTCACGATCGTCGACTCAAGCGAGAACACCCTTGGCGGTTATAAGACCTTTGTCGCCGAAATAGGCGGTGAGGGGTGCTACGATGCCCTGCGCCAGGAGTCAGGCGTTCACCGCGTTCAGCGCGTGCCGAAAACGGAAAAAGCCGGCCGGGTGCACACTTCAACGGCTTCGGTCGCTATCATGCCGTTTGTTGAAGCCAAAGAGGTGCCGCTCAATATGGGCGCCCTTGAGGTCACCTTTTCGCATGCCGGCGGCCCAGGCGGACAGAACGTGAATAAAAACGACAGTGCCGTTCGCCTCCACCACAAGCCGACGGGCATCGTCATCTCCTCGCGCTCGGAGCGAAGCCAACACGCGAATCGAGAAAAGGCCATCGAGATACTTCGGGCCAAGCTTTATGAGATGCAGATCGCCTCGGCGCACGGCGACGCCGCGGAAGACCGGCGCGAGCAGATCGGCTCGGGAGACCGCTCGGAAAAAGTCCGCACCTACAACTTCCCCGAGGACCGCATTACCGACCATCGCATTGGCAAGAAGTTCCACAATATCGAGGCCATCATGGAAGGCGACCTTGATAAGATCGTCAAAGCGTTTCAAAAAATTTCATCTTGAGTCGAATTGAAGGGTAAAAGCGTTACCGAACGACCACCACCGCAACTAGAATCAAGATAAAGGTAAGATGGCGGAGGAATTATATTACATCCTACGGTCGTACGATGTAATATAATCTATTTTCCAAAAATGACCGTTCTGCCGCTCCCGAGTAAATTAGAAACGGAACGGCATCGCTAAATCCGGGTATGCCCGGAAGCATTAGCCCTCGGCGTCTAATAACTCTTCTGCGTAGCTTCGCATTTCCTCAAACTTACTTCGCGCTTTCCACGGTTTTTGGGGCGGAGAGAATTTTTTCTCAACATCGGAGAGTGTTTTTCCGCACAGGCCAATCAGATCATGAAATATATGGCCCGGACCACCCCCCTTCATTGATACTAGTAAATCTATCGAGGCAATAGATTTGGGTTCTACATCTACGAGATACACGCTATCCTCGGAGTCGCCTTGTTTTCTGCCATACACGAACTGCGAGTTGTCCACATCGCTGAAAAAAACCGATTGGCACGGTAATCATCCAGGATCGAAGAAAACAAACTAGCGTAAAAACTATCAAACTTTTCCTTTGCCTCAGCCGGCAATAATCTGCTTTCTTCGATACTTTGACCTTCAATCTTATCAACGACCATCAGCATCCTATCTTGCCCTTTGTCGTTTCGGCCCAATACCAAGTTGATATCCGGAACAGAAATATCGTAGGTCGTCCGCAAACGATCGAAGAACTCCTTGCTCAACCGATAATCCGCTACCTCTTCAACCCCTTTAAAATATAACGGTTCCTCCCGCACGATTTTGCCGGGGTATTCCGATAGACGCTTGATATGCTTTTTAGAATATTCCTCTTCCCGGGGTATCTCTCGAAAAGGGTATCCGCCTTTTTCTTCGCCAGAACGCATTCTCTCGCCCGCCATAGGGTTAGAAGGGCTTGAAGGGGTTTTATTCGTCGACCCCGAAACGCTTGTAGTTATGGAGCGCCACCTTGCCGAACCAGTGCTCGATCTCGTGCTCCGCTTCTTCGGGAGTTTCCGAGGCGTGCAGGATGTTCATCACCGCCCGCTTCTCTTTATTCGCGAGGAGGGGCGAATCAATGGAAAAATCGCCGCGAATCGTGCCTACATCCGCCATGTAAGGCAATGTCGGCCCGGCGATCTTTCGCACCACATCAACGGCATGAATCCCCTGCACCACCATCCGCACCAAAGGCGCCGAGGTCATGTAGTCGACGAGCCACTTGCGCACCATTTTTCCGATCTCCAGGTCGCTCTCCGTTCCCAGTTCTTCCTTCGCGTTATATCCATATTTCTCATAGGTCTTCAGGGTTTTCTGACCGAGACGCGCGATCCAGGCCTCATCCTTCGGATAATGCTCGTTGATCTGCTCTTTGGTGGGTTGGAACATTTCGAGCGCCACGATTTTTAGGTCGCGCTGTTCGAAGCGGCGAATAACCTCTCCGGTCAGGCCCTTGCGCACGCCGTCGGGCTTGATCATGACGTAGGTAATCTCTTCTTTGGGATGCTTCTTGGGCATAGTGTTGATGATTAGTAGGTTGGTTGCCTAGTGACTAGTTACGACTTTGGTTTTTTTATTTCGATTCCGAGCTCATCCAATTGCTTCTTCTCGACCTCGCTCGGACTCCCCATCATCGGGTCACGGCCGTCGCCCGTCTTCGCGAACGGGATGACCTCCCGGATGTTCGGTTCGTTCTGCAGGATCATGATAAGGCGGTCCAGGCCCGGCGCGATGCCGCCATGAGGTGGCGCGCCGTAGGAGAGCGCCTTGAGCATGTGGCCAAAGTTCGCCTTGATGCGCTCCTCGGAGAACCCCATGATCTTAAAGACGGCCTTCAGAGCTTCCGGTTGGTGATTTCTGATGCTGCCGCCCCCTATTTCGTAGCCATTCAGGGCGATGTCGTACTGTGTCGTCAAAATATCGGGGATATTTTTTCCGGCGAGGAGATCGGCCATATATTCCGGCTTCGGTGCCGAGAACGGATTATGGGTGAAGGTCCACTTGGCCTTTTCTCCGCCGAAGGCGGATCCGCCTTCGGCGGAGAAGAACGGAAAGTCGATGATCCAGCAAAAGGCCAAAAGATTTTGGTCATTCTTGTCTTCGCGGAGATCCGGCTTGTCGTTCCCGTATTTGGCCATCGCCTCGGCATAGGTAAGGCGCGGGAAGGGCACCGCTTGAATGCGCTTCTCGGGGAAGAGGTCTTTGACGATAGAGATCAGAAGCTCTTCGCTTAGAGCCATCACGTCTTCGCGCTCGACAAAGCTCATCTCGAGGTCGAGCTGGGTGAACTCCGGCTGACGGTCGCCGCGCGTGTCCTCATCGCGGAAACAGCGCGCGATCTGGAAATATTTTTCGATGCCCGCCACCATCAAAAGCTGTTTGTACTGCTGGGGCGATTGTGGCAGGGCGTAAAAGCTTCCGGGCGCGATGCGGGCAGGCACGAGATAGTCGCGCGCGCCCTCGGGCGTGGACTTCGAAAGGATTGGTGTTTCGATCTCAAGAAAGCCGCGCTCGTCAAAAAAGTCGCGAATGAACTTGATGACCTTGTGGCGCGCGATAAGATTATTTTTCATCCGCTCGCGGCGCAGGTCGAGGTAGCGGTGTTTGATGCGCACCTCCTCGTCGATGTCGTAGCCATCGCCATCCACCGGAATGGGCAGAGCTTCGGCGGGATTCAGCACCTCAAGCGACTTCGCCTCTACTTCGTATGCCCCATTCGGCGTCTTGTCGTTCGCCATCGAAGCTGGCCGTTTTTTGACGAGGCCTACTACGCGGACGACGAATTCGAGACGAAGAAGGCCCGCCCCCTCAACATTCGGCGGGAACACTACCTGCACAGAACCGCTCCGGTCGCGCAGATCGATAAAAACCAGCTTGCCGTGATCGCGGCGAGCGCTGACCCAGCCAAAAAGCTCGATTTCTTTGCCTTCCGAGTCGCGGATATCTTTAATAAGGGTTCGCATGTCCTTGACGCTTGATACCTGACACTTGATACGTAACACATGGTATAATAAACCAATGATGGACTTTTCACAAATGTTTTTACACCTTGTCGTGGCCCTTTTCCTCGGCGCGCTTATGGGGCTCGAACGCGAACTGGCCGGCAAGGAAGCGGGCATTCGGACGGCCATGATGGTCTCGGGCGGCGCGGCGATATTTTCGATCATCGCCCTCCAGCTCCCTTACATCGTCGGTGTCTCGGGCGCGAACGTCGAAGAGATCCTCGCCCGGAATAGCGGCTTCCTTACGGTCGTCGCAAACATCGTGGTTGGTGTCGGTTTCCTCGGCGCGGGTATCATCATCAAGACCGAAGAGCGCGTTCACGGCCTCACGACCGCCGCCGTCATCTGGTCGGTGGCCGCCGTGGGCACTTTGGCTGGCGTCGGGCTTCTGCCCTTCGCCTTCGCGGCCGCAATCACGCTCTCGGCTCTCTTATGGTTCTTCCGGCACATCGATATCGCCGGGATAGTCACGCGCCGAAAATAATCTTCTTCGCTGCGAACGGAAAACCCCGCCGGTTAGGCGGGGTTTTTCATGTTGGTGCTGGCGGTCCGTAAGCCGGATCCTGTTCCGATTTTGCCCGCCGAAGGCGTCGCAAAATCGAGAACCTCGCCGGAGTTCCCTGAACGGAGGCGGGTCCGCCTTCGCACGGCTTCGGCGAGACGCTCGGTTTTGTGGCTGCCTGCGGCAGACAAAACCGGCGGCGACAATTTATCTGGGCCTTCGATTACTCTCGGGCTCGAGCGGGCACTGTCGCCTAAGGCGACCACGACCCTTGCACTCGGTAAGGATTTTGCCGTTTCACCTTCGTCTTCCGACGAAGCTCACCCCGAAGGGTGCCCTCGGCTTTCGCTTCGGGCGTCTCTGCTCGCACCTCTATGCTTACGCACGACGGCCGTTAGCCGCTGCCTTTGTCCCTTGGCTCGCGCCTCGGGACGAGTGTCCGGACTTTCCTCCCCTCACCTTGCGATAAGGAGTAGCCGCCTGGACGACCAGCTCTTCTATTATACCATAATATACAAGTTGGTCAACGAGCGCGAAAATAGCTCCGGAGAAAGCGGCGCTGGGTCGAAAAAGCCATGCGCGCATAAGGCACGGTCTTCGCCCCAAACCAGCGGGCATCGGCCGCGTCGTCTGTCGGCTTTACTTTGCCCTTCTTGAGGCGGGCCTGAAAAACTATCTCTAAAAGACGATAGGCAACGCCCCGATACGGATACGGCGTTGAAAGCGTCGCGAGATAGCGAAGCGACGATAATTTCACGCCAAGCTCTTCCCTGATCTCGCGTCTCGCGGCCGCTTCGGCGGTTTCTCGAAACTCCACGAAGCCGCCTGGCGTGACCCACTTGCCTTTATGCGGGTCGCGATTTCGCTTCACCAAAAGAACCTCGCCGGCGTTATTCTCGATAACGAGAGTGACGCTTGGCTTTTGGTTGTCGTACCACTCAAAACCGCACGCGGGGCAAATGCGCGGATGCTTCCCATTGCCGAGCACGCCTCCGCACTGCGGACAATGTTTTAATACCGACATTCTAGTGGAAACCGAGATCGGCTGGATTAATATCGCCGGACACGCGACCCAGGCGGCCGCCTGACTTTTCGAACTCTCGCCTGGCGGCGGCTGTTTCTTCAATAAGCGTTACTGTTTTTTTCGGCAGGGACCTCTTTTTTGCGATACCCTTCGACCAGTATTCGATGATGAGCTTGCTGTCGCCGAAAATGTTGCGGACGCCCGCTTTCACAGCGACACCTAGGGCGCATTGGAGTCCGAGAAGCTCGCCGTAGTTATTGGTTGCTTCGCCGCCAAGATGATGCTTGCCAAATTTATTTATCTTCGTTTTAGGAAGTACAAGATGGAGCAGGTCTTTGCCGTGCTCGTCGGTGACGCTCACCTCGACGCCCTGGCCCCGCCCCGTCCCGGCGTCAAAATATATGCCCTTCTCTAGCGGCGGATGATCTTTCTTAGGCCTCGGCTCATAAGGCGCTCCGGCATGAAGCCAATATTCCGCCTCGGCGCGCGTTTTAAAACCGCGATAGCGGGCGTTCGCCGTGCCGGAAACGAGCCGCTCGCAGGCCAGCCAATAATCAACGACGCCAGACCGGCCGTTCGGAAGGCGGTAGGCGTAGTATTTTTTGGCCGATTTCATGGTTCGCAAACAAGAAAGCGATGGGCAACCCCTAGCTCTCGATGAGCTTCCGAAATACTTGATAGGTGGTGCGCGCATCGTCTATCGCCCGGTGGGCCCGACCGCGATCAATGCCGAAATAATTTCCCAGCTCTTCAAGAGAAAACTTCAAAAATCTCGGATCGTTCCGGAGCTTCTGCCAAGCCATCGGGAAGGTGTCAAAACCCTTATAGAAATAGTTCGGCCGTAAGCCGCACTCCTCAAGTGATTTTCTGACGTGCATCCAGTCGAAAGGCAGGTTGTGGCCGACGAGCACCACGCTCTCCGTATAGCTCAAGAACTCCTCAAGGCCGGTCTTAAGATCAACGCCATCGCGCATCCATTCGTCGTGGTCGTATCCGACGATCCGGAGCGCCTCGGCATCGGCGGTTTCAATGTGCGCCGGCTTGATCTTGATGTCACGCTCCGCGAGCACCTCGAATGTTTTGGCTTTGACCTTCACTAGGCCGATCTCGATAAGTTCGTGGGAAAAATTAAGGCCAGTGGTTTCGGTATCGAAAAACACCAAATCAGCTTCGCGTATGTTAACTTCCGGGTCTTTGGCCATTTTTATTTTTTGAGCGCGGCAATGCCTGGCAATTTTTCTCCCGCCAGATAATCAAGCATAGCACCGCCACCCGTCGAAATGAAACTAAACTTGCCGTCGAGCTTGTGGCGCTTCAGGAACGACACCGTTTCGCCGCCGCCGGTCACCGAAAATGCCCGGCGATTCTTGGCGATGGCTCGCGCCACCACTAGGTTCCCCTTCGCATAACGCGGATCCTCGATGTAGCCCATCGGCCCGCTCCAAAGAATCGTCTTCGCCCTCGCGATCTCGCGAGCAAAGATTTTTCCCGTCTTGGAACCGATATCCAAGATGCGCCCGCGGGCGTTGGCGCGCCAATCGACCGGTAAAATAAGGTGTGGGAATCGCGACGCCGCGCGAAACATCGGCTGGTCGGCTGCCGCGCGATCCACGAGCGATGAGCCAACGTCAATGCCGCGAAGCATAAGAAGCGTGTTCGCCGAACCACCGCCCACGAGGAAGCATTTCGCTCGCGTGCGAAAATACTTCAAGATTCCCAGCTTATCGTGCGCCTTCGCCCCGCCCACGATAAGCACGAGGGGATGTTTCGGCCGCCGAATAAGCCGGGTGAGATGCCGAATTTCTTTTTCCATTTCGAGGCCGGCAAAACTCGGCAGGCGTTTCGTAATCGCGACGATGGAGGCATCGGCCCGGTGCGAAACGGCGAAGGCATCGTTCACGTAGCTATCAGCGAGCGCGGCGAGCTGCCGAGCGAGCGCGACGTCGTTTCTCTCCTCGCCAGGCAAAAATCGGAGATTCTCAAGAAGAAAGATCGTGCCGCGCTTTGCGGCGGCCACGGATCGCTTGATATCTTTGAAGCGAAAGTGGGGAACAAAAATTATCGGCCGACGAATTAGTCGGGCGAGCGTTTCGGCGTCAGAGCGAAGCGATAACTTTTTTGCGTCTCTGCCGTGGGGAAGGCCGTTTTTGATCCGAACGCCTGCCGGTCGGCCACGATGGCTTACGATGACAACCCGGAGGCCCCGGCGAATAAGCCATTCGATGGTCGGTAACGACGCCTCAAGGCGCCAGATGTCTTCAGCATTGAAATCCAGACGCAAAAGCACCGTACTGCCGAGCGCGCGCCGAGATGTCTTGCTAAGAAAGTGAATCACCGGGATAATTACGAATTATAACTGAATTCTAATATTTTCCGAAACCCGCCATGCCCCCCGCCCGTCTCGCCGGAAAAGAAAAAATAATCGCGGTTCTCGGCGCCGGCTTCGGCGGGTTGCGGGCCGCGACGCTTATTGATCGGGGCCTGCGCCGAAAGCGCATTCCGGGCTACCGCGTGGCGCTTATCGACCGGAACGAATACCACACCTACACCCCCCTCCTCTACGAAACAGCCACGATTTCAAAGGAAACCGCGAACATTTGCGAGATCCGCGAAATCGTCGCTTACCGATTCGCCCGCCTTCTTCTTGGCACGAAGATAAAATTCATCCAAGCAGAGGTAAAAAATATTGACCCCCTGGCCGGCTCTGTTAGTTTCACCGATGGCCCGCCCGAAGAGATCAAAAAGCTTGAAGTTGAATATCTCGTCATCGCTCTGGGCGCCGAACCGAATTATTTCGACATCCCCGGCCTCAAGAACCATGCCCTGCCGTTCAAATCAATGCTCGACGCCGTACGCATTCGGGATGCCATTACGATTCTGGCCATGGAAAAACCAGGCGTGCTTCGCGTTGCCGTGGGAGGCGGCGGATCAACGGGTATCGAACTTGCCGGGGAACTTAAAGTTTGGGCTGGCGAACTGGACAAGAGTCACCACTCTCGCCTTGAGGTCGACCTCGTCCAGGCCGCCCCGACCATCCTTCCGGGTTTCTCCCCTAAGGTCATTCGCTTAGCTAAGCTACGCCTTCGTCGGCTCGGCGTTCGCCTCATGGAGAACGAGCGGATCACTTCTGTGGGAGAGCGCGACCTTCAAACAGCGAGCGGCCGGACGATTCCCTTCGATATCTTCATCTGGACCGGCGGCATAAAACCATCGGCCATCATTAAAAACTTACCGCTCAAAACCGATCCCCGAGGTTGGCTCGAAGTCGGCGGCGACATGGCCTGCCTGCCGAAATCGCCCGACGTTAAATTCGGCACGCGCATCTACGGAATCGGCGATAATATCTCTGCCTATTATCCCGGAACCAAACAACCTGTCCCCGGCGTGGCGCGCGCCGCACTTTCGCAGGCCGAGATAGCGGCAAAAAATATCGTGAGTGAGATCGAAGCCGAGGAGGGATACCTTCCGGCGCCGCGCCGCCAAATTTATCGACCGATGAACTACCCTTATGTCACCCCGATCGGCGGCAAGTATGCCATCGCGAAGATCGGCCCCTTTGTTTTCTCCGGACTCTTCGGCTGGCTCATGAAGGGCCTCGTGGAACTTAACTATCTTTTTTCGATCATGTCTTTTGACAAAGCCGTCCGCGCTTGGTTGCGCGGCCTTATGATCTTCATCAAAAACGACCGGCTCGGGTAGAAACGGAAGTAAAGCGTCCGTTGAGAACGGCAAAACAGCCACTATCATTAAGTTTCAATTGTAACTTAATGATAGCGAAAAGAAATAGTGTGCCACGCTAATCTGTTGCCCTGCTCTACGACCGCTCAATCGGATAGCAAATGCTTCGTGTTGCAGCCGGTGTCGCTGGCCCGAGAAAAACCGCCAGATTGTTATACAACCTGACGATCGTCAGGTTGTATAACAATCTGGCGCGCATTACGGAATAAAAAAAGGGGGGGCGAAATAAACCTGCTACGTCCGGAGCCGCCGGTAAATGTCGTCTTCGACCGCCTGGCGGTCCGCGCCGTAGCGCGCCCTGGAACGTTCACGAAGCATCTCCACGCGCTCGTCGCCGCCTTTCGCCCACGATTCGGTGCCGATCTTGATATTGAACGGCCGCGAGGTTTCGCCGCGGATAAGAATTTTCGCGTAGGCGTTTAGGTTGTCGATGCCGACGAGGTCGTTCTCGTCGAAGACAGGCGCGAACTGCTTCACGAGAAACTCGGCATCGGGCACGCCCACGCGGAAGACAATTTGCGAGCCCACGTTACCGAAGACCGAATCACGGATCTTCTCGGCAAGCTGGGCGATAAACTGGTGAGCCATGGTGAGGTTCAGGGCATATTTTCTGGCCTCGGAAAGGATCGTGGAAATAGAGTCGGTGGTGAAGTTCTGGAACTCGTCGATGTAGAGCGAGAAGTCGCGGCGCGCCCGCGCATCGGCGATGTCGACGCGCGAGAGGGCCGCCATAAGGATCTTCCCGGTCACGATCATGCCCAAGAGTCCGGCGTTCAAGTCGCCGATACGACCCTTCGAGAGATTGACGAGGATAATCTTCCCCTCATCCATCGCGGCCCGGAAATTGAAGGCGGATTTAGGTTGGCCAATGATCGGCCGCATATAATCGTTCGCGATGAAATTATTGAACTTCGAGGTGATGTAGGGCGTCATATTGGCAAGCGAGGCCTCGCCGCCGGCCTTGGCCGCCTCTTTTGTCCAGAAATCCACCACGACCGGGTTTGCGATGCGCTCAAGCTTGCGTTTACGGAATTCCGGGTCGGTGAAGACGCGCGGAATCTCGATAAGCGTGGCGGGTTCGTTGGGCATGTCCTCCATGAGAAGCAAGAGCGCGTTCCGCATGTACTGCTCGAACATCGGGCCCATTGATTCCGGCGGAAAGAGTTTGTTGAAGATGCTCTGCATTTCGTTCACGATGAACGTTTTTTCTTCGGGATGGTCGGCGTTATAGTCGAGCATGTTGAGACCGACGGGATGAGCCAGGTCGCTGGGGTCGAAAAGAATGACATCGTCGGCCCGTTTATCGGGAATATGCCGGAGGGCGTTCTCGACAAGCTCGCCGTGCGGGTCGATAACGGCAATGCCCTTGCCACGCTCAATGTCGGCGAGAATCATGTTGCCCAAAAGCGTCGACTTGCCGGTGCCCGTTTGACCAACGATGTAGATGTGCCGCCGCCGGTCATCGTCGGTGATGTAGATCGGCTTGTGTTCACCACGGAACGAGCTTTCGCCAAGACGGGTGCCCTCCCCGATAAGGTTCGGCGGTGGCGGCGCCTCCTTTGATTTTAGCCACTTCACCCGCGGCGTCTCCGTGGTCGAGATCGGCAAATGGAAGAAACTTGCAATCTCTTCGGCGGAAAGTGTCATCGCCTTGCCGGAGTCGAAATTGCGGAAGGAAAAATTATAGATCAGCCCTTTCGGATTTTTGGGTTTCACGACGCGGAATTCGTTCCGCCGCGGGGCGCCGAACTGCGTGAAGCCGGCCGCCAGGCCCTCAAGAAGATCGTTCGCCTGGAAGGGCGTTGGCGCCGAAGCGATAAGGCGCACGTTCACGGCAAAAAGCGGCTTGGCCACCTTGGCGGTTAGCGCTTTTATGGCATCTTCGTCGGCCGGCTCACGCTCCATTTTTTTCTCCTTCGCCTCTTCTTTCGTATCTGGATGAAGCGCTTTCCCAACGATTCCCCAGTCGAAACTTCCGCCGCCCAAGACCTTTTCCAGGGACTCACCCTTCCTCAAAGATTCGAGATACTTCATGATCGTCTTCTTCGCCTTGGGCGCCGGACGAACTATTATTTGGAGTGCCGCACCCTCGCCGATCTCGTTGATCTTCGCAAAGGCGCCCACGATCGGCGCGAAGGTATCGCTCTCGATTTCCAGGTAGGTTCGAATGGGCAGAGCAAACGCTTTTTTCTCCGTAAGGTATGCCGCAAGAGATGCGCCCTGCGCATTAAAGATATTAAAGTCGTCGCCCGCGGACTCCACGCTCGCCCCGCCCCACAAACCCTGAACCTGCTTGGCTGCCACTTCGGCATAACGCCGCGGCACCGAGAGGAAGAAATGGATCTCCTCGCCGACATGCGGCACGACGACCTCAAAAATGATTGGCGCCTTGATGCTCGAGAGATTCGACAAGAGCTGTTCGGTCATGGCGATCTCGGACTTGAAATCCGACTTTTTTTCGCCGACAACATTCTGCCGCGGTACTTTTATCAAAAAGAGCGCCTGCGCGAGTGAGCGTGCGAGCGCCCGGCGGCGCAGAAATTTAACGAGTGTGTAAAAACCGATGCCTAGGGCAGCGCCAGCAATGATCCCGGAGATAAAATTCCACGTCATTATTCCACAATCCCTCGTTTCTTCAGTTCCGGATATAGTTTCCCGGCCAGCGCATCGTGAAAGGCGTCGAGTACGAACGGATTTGACTTCGCCGCGGCGGCGCTGGCTTTGGCGAGGCCATCGCGAAACGCCGACTCAAGCAAAGTTTCGATCTCAAGTTTCGTCTCTGCTGTGGCATTTTTCGCATAATCGGGCAGTGGATTCTGAAAGACGTTCGTCTGCGCCGCCGCTGGCTTATCATCCGTCGGCGCGGGCGCAATGGCCCGGATCGCCTCGCGGACTTTTTCGTGGCCCGAAAGTCCTTGCATCTCGGGGTGGTCGCGACGCTCCTTGAGCTCCACCGAAAGACGCTCGATATCGGCCTCAAGAGCGGCTTCAAAATTCGGGGTAATGGGTTCAGGCATGAGTGTTAATGTATAATGAACGGCATGACCACACGCAACACGGCGCTCGCCGTCCTTGGTATCCTCATTATAGCAATCTTCCTTCGGACCTACCATCTTTCGTCGCTGCCGCCGGGACTTTATCCCGATGAGGCGATGAACGGGAATAACGCGCTTGAAGTGCTTGGCAGCGGTGATTTCTCCACCGAAGGCGGACCAGCCTCCGGCTGGAAGGTTTACTACCCCGAGAATAACGGCCGCGAGGGGCTCTTTATGAACATCCAGGCCGTCTTTCTCGCGACATTCCTCAAGATGACCGGCGGCGACCCGGAACCCTGGATGCTCCGCTTTGCGAGCACCGTCTTCGGCTCCTTCACCGTTTTAGGACTCTATTTTCTCGGCCGCGAACTTTTCGGCCGGAAGGCGGGACTGGCGGCCTCGTTCTTCCTCGCCACGAGCTTTTGGCACATCATGTTCTCGCGCATCGGCTTCCGCGCCATCATGGCCCCGTTCTTTCTCGTTTGGGCTAGCTTCTTTCTTATCCGCGCTATTCGTCTCGGCGCCCTGCCGCGACGCCAGCTAGTATTTGCCGCCATCGGCGGCCTCGCTTTCGGTCTGGGATTTTATTCGTACATCGCCTATCGCGTTTCTCCGCTTCTTTTGCTCATCGTAGTTCCATTTTTTTGGCGGGAACGGAGATTCTGGAAAACTGCGGGGGTGTTCACCGTCGTCGCGTTCTTTGTCGCTCTGCCGATTGGACTCTACTATCTAGCAAACCCTGCGGACTTCATGGGCCGCACTACGCAGGTATCCGTATTCGGTTCGCCGACGGTCATGAAGGATCTCGTCTTGAATATCGCGAAAACCGCCGGCATGTTCAATATCGCCGGCGACTTCAACTGGCGGCACAACTACGCCGGCCGGCCGGAGCTCTTCTGGCCCGTCGGCCTCCTCTTCCTCGCCGGACTTGGATACGGTGCGAAACGTCTTTTTGGAGCATTGCGACACTGGACGATATTCGGCACCGACCGAGATGAAAGTTTCGCCTGGAAGTTCACTGGCGCCTGGTTCGCGCTCGCGGCGCTTCCGGTCGTTATTTCGAACGAGGGACTCCCTCATGCTCTCCGCGCCATCCTCATGATCCCGCCGACCATGATTTTTGCCGGCGCGGCGGCGGGCGCGATCTACGACCGCTTCGTCCGCGGCCGCTTCAGTATACAAACAGTCGTTTTTGGCATCGCCTTCGCAATCGCCTTTCTCACGGTCGAGGCCGGAACCGCATATTTTAAGAAGTGGGGTGGCAGTCCGGAGGCGCAAGGTGCTTTCGCCGCAAACTACGTTGAGCTCGGCCGCGAGATCCGCGCCCTGCCGAAGGAAACACCGAAGTACATCGTCGTGGAGGCGGGCGGCGTCCTCGTTCGCGGCATCCCGATGCCCGCGCAAACGGTGATGTTCATGACCGACAGCTTCACTCCGGAAAAACAGCGCGAGAAAAACATCCACTACGTTTTGCCGCCAGATCGCGAATCGATCCCCGCCGGCGCCCGAGTTTTCGAAATCCGATAAACGCCCCGCAGAGTGTTCTAATCCCAACAACATCCTTATAAACTGGAGTTTGTAAGGATGTTGTAAGCTATAAATAAGCTTATAAAGATGACCGGCGGTAAAAGGAATAAAAAAATGATATCGATTGCCGTCCTCTGTGGCGGCCCGTCTTCCGAACGCGAGGTGTCGCTCGCTTCGGGCCGGAACATCGCCAAGGCACTCGATAAAAATAAATACGCCGCTTGCGTTATTGAAGTACCGGCAAATCACAGCCAGATCCTAAAACTCTTCGCCGCGCCGAAAACGTTCGCGAATATCGACCTCGCTCTTATCGCGCTCCACGGCGCTTTCGGCGAGGATGGGGTGGTGCAAAATCTTCTCGACCTTCGGGACGTTCCCTATACCGGTTCACCGGCAGTCGCGAGCGCGCTCGGCATAGATAAGGTAATAACGATGACCGTGGCCCGCGTGAGCGGCCTCCGCGTGCCAGAATTTTTCACTGTTCAAAAACATTCCAACATTCTTGAGAATGTTGGAATGTTGGTACGGAACAAATTCGGTTATCCGTGCGTCGTGAAACCGAACGCCTCTGGCTCTTCGGTCGGCGTCGCCATCGTCCGCCGGGGACGCGATCTTCGAAAGGCCCTGCGGAACGCCTTCGCCGAAGGCGACACGGCCATCGTCCAGCGCTATATCAAAGGACGAGAACTGACCTGCGGCATTTTGGGGAATGCCGGCGAGGATCTTCTTGCGCTTCCCCCGATCGAAATCGTCGCCGGAAACGAGTTCTTCGACTACAACGCCAAGTACGCCTCGAAGAAGACGCAGGAGCTCTGTCCCGCCCCGGTTCGGCCGAGCGTGCGCGAGAACGTAAAGCGCGCCAGCCGCCGTATTCATGAGACGCTCGGTTGCGACGGCCTCACGCGGTCGGACTTCATCCTCGCTCCCGGCGGGAAACTTTATTTTCTGGAAATTAACACCATCCCCGGCATGACGCCCGCGAGTTTGTGCCCCAAAGAAGCCGCCGCGCTCGGCTGGAGCTTCGGCGAATTTTTGGACAAAATTATCGCGCTCGCGCTCAAAAAATAGAGCCGCTAAACAAAACATCGTCCAACAAAAAACCCGGTAAGAAACCGGGTTTTCGCTTACGCAATTTTCACTTCCGTGAAGTGCTGGCGATGGCCCCGCTTCCTCCGGTAGCGCGTCTTCGAGGCGTACTTAAAGATTATCACCTTGCGAGCTCGGGCCTGGCGAACGACGGTGGCCTTGACGGTCGCGCCCGGAACGTAGGGCGTGCCCACCTCAATCTTATCGCCCTCGGCGGTCAAAAGAACCTTGTCAAAAATGACCGTTCCGCCCGCTTCGGCGTCCAGTTTCTCGATCTTTAGCGTATCTCCCTGGGCAATGCGGTATTGCTTGCCGCCGGTCTCGATAATGGCAAATTTGCTCATAGTAGTCATATGAAAAGCCCGACGCCTAAGCCGGACCTAATTGACGCTAATGATAGCCGCGAAGGCCAAAAAAAGCAAGATGGCGATGACTCCCGTCGCCGCCGCGAGAATTCCGGCTAAAAATTGACTCCTCGGTTCGAAGGCGAAGGCGATAAAACCGTTGATAATGATGACGGCAAGACCGAAGGCGCCGTAACTTATAAGTTCCGGCACGCCGCCGATCTGATTAATACCCAGTCGGTCATTGAAGTTCAAAATGAGCGGTTGGCCGATGCCGCGAAGCGCGAAATAGCTCCAGAGGAATCCGCCCACAACAAAAACCGCGCTCACGAAAAAAACGGCGGCGAGAATGCGACGACTTTGGGTCGCGGGGAAAGGGAGGCGCATGGCTTATTCCCACTTCTTGCCCCGGCGCAGAAGGGCGGCGAGTTTGTCGGGGTCAATGACGTTGATGTCGATGCCGGTCGAGATCTCAAACCCAGCCGGGAGAAGAATCTTCGGGATAACGTCGATGTGCCAGTGATAGTGTTTGTATTTTTCCTGGTTCTTGAGGGGCGCGGTGTGGATGAAGAAGTTCAGGTCGGGATCGTTCAAATGCTTGCGCATCCGGCGCATCGCTCCCCCAAGGACCGCCACGACCCCTCGAACGTCGGCTCTCGGCGTACGCTCGAACGATGACTCGTGATGCTTCGGGTAGATGCTCACCTCGAAACGGCTCTTGGGCACGAAGGGCGCGAGTGCGATGGCCCGGTCATTCTCCTCGATGATGCGTTTCCCCTCCTTGCGCTCATGCTTCAGGATATCGCAGTGTACACACCGGCGGTACTTCTTGAAGTACCGCGCGGACCCGCCGAGCGAATCGGCCACGTCCGGCGGAATAATGGGCAAGGAGAGCACCTGATAGTGCGGATGATAGAGCGAAGCGCCAGCAGAGGCCCCCCAGTTGAAGAAGGCGGTCGTGTACTGCAGGCACGGATCATTCGCGGCCATCCGGTAGCGCCGCTGGAGCGCCTCGAAGATCTCGACGCCGCGCTCCACGGGGAGATCGGCGATGGTCTTAGCGTGGTCGCGGCTCACGACCAGGTCGTGGTACCCCACGCCGTCGGCGCGGATGTAGGGACCGGTGCGCGTGGGCACGGCGCAGGTCTGGCTATGCCGGAGCGCCGGATATTTGTTCGGAATGACCGCGACGCGCCAGTTCTTTCCCGAAGGGACGGTGAAAAATGGCGGCCAATTACCGGACTTTTCTAGGTCCTCGAAGGGGCAGGTCTTCTTCGGCGTCGGCCGGCGCACCTCGCGTTTCGGCAAGAGCTGTTCCGGGCGCTTGGCGCGCGCGGGGGCGATGATGATCCACTCATGAGAAACTGGGTCGCGGCGGAATTCGGACATGGGGAGAAAAAATTAGATATTAGATATGAGAGATGAGGGACAACCTACCTCATGAGAGTGGCGAGTATTTTCGATATTTCAACAACCTCTTTTCGAAACTGTTCCCGCAAAGCTTTATCTACGAACTGGAACTCATACAGTATATCAAGCAGAGGGACCAACTCAAAGGCCGAGGCCCTGGCCATGCGATAGAAGTTCTTTTTATCTTTCTCTGTTACCCTCCCTGACCCTTCCGCAAGATTGAGCGGAATCGACGACGCCGCACCGATCACCTGGTCCCGTATTCGTCCATACTCTCTCGGCAAGACAATCGCCACCTTGATGAGTTGTAAAGAAAAATCCAAAGCTCGACGATACACCCTGAGATCCTCAAAAATAAATCTCTCCTGGTTTTCCATAGTAACTCTTGCCACGCAGATACCCCAACTCCTAATTTCTCATCTCTATTCTCTCATTTCTTTATTCTGTGTTCATAATACCACGCGAGCGCGTCCTTGCCGATCGGCACGGCGTTTAAACTGCCTTCCTTCGCATTTTCGATGAGCACGAGGATAGCAACTTGCGGATCGTTGGCCGGTGCGTAGCCGACGAAGAAGGCGTTCTCTTGGGTATTGTTTTGCACTTGGGCCGAGCCGGTTTTCGCGGCGACCGCGAAGGACAGGTCGGAGAGGAGGTGCGCCGTGCCGAGAGGCGAGGTGACCGTTTCGCGCATCCCCTTTTGCACCTCAAGTAGAGCGGAGCCCAGATCAAGATCGGCGATCGTCTTCGGGTGCGACTTCCCCGGGACAAGCGTTGGTTCATAGAGATGTCCGCCATTTGCGATTGTGGCAATGTAATTCAAGAGTTCGATCGGCGTCACGAGAAGGTCGCCTTGGCCGATAGAAACGTTGTAGGTGTCACCCACAAGCCACGGCCGTTTACCATCGGAGACCTCCTCCCTCCACTCTGGACTCGGCAAGAACCCTCTCGCCTCGCCCGGTAAGTCAATTCCCGTTGGTCGGTCGAAACCGAATTTCGCCCACCATTCACGCAAACGATTGATGCCCAGGCCTTTGAGGTCGCCGAAACCGCCTCCGACCTCGTAAAAATAGACGTTCGATGACTGAGCGAGGGCCGAGGAAAGATCGACATTTCCCTGATAGCGCCAGTCCACGAAACGGGTCGGCTGATCCGGGTTATATGGATTCGGAACGTCGAGGTAGCCGGGTGAAAAAATCTCGTATGTCGGGGAAATAACACCCTCGACAAGAGCCGCGATGGCCACCAGCGGCTTCACGGTGGACCCCGGGTTATAGAGGCCGGAGACAGCGCGATTAAAAAGCGGCCGGTCGGGAGAGGTGAGGAGGCGCTGGCGCTCGGCACTCTTCCCCGTGCCCGTGAACGCATTGTTGTCGTAGGCAGGCATGGTGAAGAACGCGAGCACCTCGCCGTTTTGCGGATTGAGCGCCATGCCAACGCCCGACGTCCGCCCCAGCGAAGCGAGGCCGCGCGCGAATCGGTCGTGAAAATATTCCTGAAACTCACCGTCAATGGTGAGCCGCAAGGTCTCTCCGATCTTCGGATCGCTCCGCTTTTGTTCGCCGACGATGTTTCCCTTGGCGTCGCGGAGACGCACGAAAAGCCCCGATGTTCCCCGAAGGCGCTCATCATAGTAGGCCTCGAGGCCGGCCTTGCCGATAAGGTCCTGCCCGGCGAGATCCCGATCCCGCTTAAGATCGGCGGCGGTCGGGAAGCCGAGGTAGCCAATCGCGGAGCTGAACACGGCGCCCAACGGATATTGCCGTTCGAACCCGCCCAGAACGATGAGCGTTTCGAGGTTCGCGTCGCGCAAAGCCACGACTTGCGCTGGTTGAAGGTCGCTTAAAAGAACGATGGGGTCGACGGCGGCTTCGACGTTTCGTTCCCGAATCAGATCGCGCACGGTTTCTTCGGGAATATCCAAGATCTGCCGAATGGTGAGGAACGTGGCCTCGTGGAGCGCCGGATTCCGCAAAAATTCCTTGAGGTTGAGGAGCGCCGAATAGACCGGCCGGTTTTCGGCGAGCACCCGCCCCTCCCGGGCGGTGATCGGCCCGCGCGGCGCGGCGAGCCGCGTGGTCTGATACTGGTTCGCCGCGGCCCGACTCTCATAAAATCCGCCCCTCGCGAAAGAGAGAAAGGCGATTCTCCCGACAACCGCGAGCGCCACGAGTAAGATCGCCACGCCGAGATACCAGAACGGCCGCTCGTCGAGGGGCACTTCGATGACGTCGAGGTCTTTGGACCACTCATCCGAAAGCGACTCCTCAAAAACAATTTCTCGTTTCTTCATAAACTATAGCTTAGCGGAACCGATCTCACGACCAAAAATGACTCGCAAAAACTGAAAAATAAAGGCGCCAACGAAAAGCGTGCCCACCCAAGCGGTAAGGAACGCGACTGGATTCGTTGCCGGAAGCGGCCAGGCCGCGAGAAAATTGAAGCCGAGCGCCGCCGCCCCGACGGCCAGGAGATTCGAAAACCATGGTTGCCAAGGCAAAAGCGGTCGCAGGAGCCGCGCACTAATCGCGACGGCCATGAAAACGCCAAGCTCCCAACTCAAGGCCGGCTCCCAATTCAGGGCCCACGCCGCGAACATGATTAAAAGCGCGGTTTCCCCGACGGTGAGCACCGCGCCGACCGCCACGAGCGCCGCGAGCGCCACATCTATGACCACACCGCCACTTCCCGAAAGGCGCATCTGGAAAACGATCGCGAAGAAAACGATAACGAGTGCCACCAAAAACTTTTCCCAACGCATGAAGCGATCGCTAATTTTTCGTGGCCGAAACCACCACTATCTTAAGATCATTGCCCGTGTAAGAGAGGGCGAGCGCGGCTTCCTGAAAGAGTTGATTCGCCGACATGCGCAGGGCGCCGACTTCGCCGATCGGCAGACCGTAAGGCAGATCTGGCGCCGCGGCATAAACAGCTTCACCCGGAACGACTACGGAGTTCTTCGGAATGAGAGTGAGTTGCGGCTCGGCGCCGCCCGAGAGAACCGCGTCCGTGCCCGCCGCGCCGATTCGCACCGTCATTTGAAAGCCGATATCAAAAACGGTCTGTACCGAAGCAGTGCGCTTAAAAACCCCCTTCACTTTGCCGATGAGAATGGTGCCGACCGTATCGGGCGAAGGCGATGCCCCCGAGACGACGGGGAGGAACACCGGCACACCCACTACCAAGCCATTCTCACTGCCGGCGGCAATGAGGAGTTCGTTTTTAAAACTAAACGGATAGCGCGAGTAAACGAACACTGGCACATGAGCCGAATCGCCAAGGACGGCGGTTGTGCGGGCCAGCGCCTCGGACTCCGCGATCCGTGTTTTTAAGGCCGTATTTTCCCGCGCCAGATTCATCTGGGCTAAAAGCGCAGAAGATTCGTCGGGGCGCAATATATTTTGCAACGCCCAGCCGGCGGCGGGCTCAAGAAAAAGAGCAAGCGCGCCTACCGCGACGAGAATGGCGAGAATCAAGCGGTCTGCGGTCATGGCGGGTAAGATTTAAATATTTATATCAAGCGGCTTCAGGGGGTTGTCGAGAAAACTGCGGTAGGTGGCGAATTCGTCGATCATGAGCCCCAGGCCGCGCGCCACGCAGGTCAAGGGGTCTTCGGCGATAACGGTCGAGACCGCCGTTTCCTTCTCGATCATCTCATCGAGCCCCCGAAGCAGAGCGCCGCCGCCGCAAAGACAAATTCCCTGCTTTAGCATGTCGCCGGCGAGTTCTGGCGGAGTAATCTCGATAACTTCAAGTATGGCCTCGGTAATTGTTTTCAGGGATTTCGCGAGCGCCGCCCGAACGTGGCTGTTTTTCATAACGACCTCCCGCGGCAATCCACTCGAAAGGTCGCGGCCCCGGATCGGCACCTCCAGGCGCTCGTCCATGACAATGGCCGATCCCACGGCGATCTTGGCCATTTCGGCCGTCGGCTCGCCGATCACGAGCTTGAACTCGTCGCGCACGAACCGAATGATGTCGTCATTGAATCTGTCGCCGGCGATCTTCAGGGTTCGGGAAACGACGGTGCCGCCCATGGAGATGACGGCGATATCGGTCGTCCCGCCCCCGATATCGATGATGAGCGAAGTGGTGGGGATGTCGATGGGCAGTCCGGCGCCAAGCGCCGCCGCGACCGGTTCCTCGACGAGATGGACCGTCGCCACGCCCGCGAGCTTGGCCGCATCCTCGACGGATTTGCGCTCGACCTCGGTGAGGTTATTCGGAATAGCGAGGATCGCGCGGCGGAAGCTCGCGAAAGGCAACCGCACCGCGACGAGACGCTTTAAAAACTGGGCGAGCATCTCGCGAGTCATATCGAAGTCGGAAATGACGCCGGAGACAAGCGGCCTCACGACGCTGATGTGCGAGGGCGTGCGTCCGAGCATTTTTCTCGCATCCAGACCGACGGCGAGAATCTGGTTCGTCTTGTTGTTGATGGCGGCAACCGACGGCTCATTAATAACAAGGCCGCGTCCTCTTAGATAAATGAGGGTGTTCGCCGTGCCGAGGTCGATACCAACGTCTTTGAAGAATTTATCGAACATAGTGGTGCTCGGAGGAGGTAATGATTTTTTAATAGCTCTGCGCGAAGAGCCACTTTCGCGTCGCGGGCG
Source organism: Patescibacteria group bacterium (assembly GCA_038057515.1). Classification (GTDB taxonomy): domain Bacteria; phylum Patescibacteriota; class Minisyncoccia; order UBA6257; family 2-01-FULL-56-20; genus DATJQA01. The sequence goes on from JBBUDB010000034.1 coordinate 25,756, forward strand.
CTCCGCAGGCGAAACAATTCCCGGAGAAATTCGCGTCCGCAAGATTAAGTTCGAGCACGCGGGTGGTGGCTTTCGTTTCTTCTTTTACTTTCGCCTCGCAGGCAGGATCTTCACACCAGAGCGCGCGGAAGAATCTCCGTCCGTCGGCGAGCGCCGTCTTGAACTCGTCGTAGGTTGCGACTTCACGGGTAAGATGTTGCTTCATGACCACGGAACGCTCGAGAAGCGAGCGCTGAATATCGTCGAGAAGATTGTCCGTGCCGGCAACGACATCGCTCTCGGCGATTATTCCCTTCAGGAAGGTGTCGCGACGGGCGAAGGCCACGCTCCCCGTTTCGAGTTCTTTCGCGCCAATCTCAAGCCGGAGCGGCACACCGCGCAGTTCCCATTCGTTGATCCGATAACCCAGCGCATGATGAGCATCGTCATCGACCACGGCTCTGATCCCGGATTGTTTAAGCCGCTCCGCAACGTCACGGGCTTGTTTGCCGACCTTCCGTTGCGTCTCGGCGTCTTTGCCTCCGATCGCGAGGATAACGACCTGGTGCGGCGCGATCTTCGGCGGGAGGACGAGCCCCGAGTCGTCGCCATGGCTCAAAATAAGGCCTCCGATGGAGCGGGTCGAAAGCCCCCACGAGGTCTGGAACGGATGTTTCCGCTCGCCGGACTCGTCGAGAAACAATATCTCAAAAACTTTGGCAAAATTATCGCTTAAGTTATGCGATGTGGCCGCCTGGAGCGCCCGGCCGTCGGGCATCACGAGCTCGATTGAATAAGTTGTTTTCGCGCCCGCGAACGTTTCGCTCTGGCTCTTTAGTCCTATATAAGGAGAAATAGCGCAGTAATCCTCGTAGAATTTACGGTACCACCAGAGGGCCCGTGTCTGCATGGCAACCGCCTCATCCTCCGTCTGATGGACGGTGTGGCCTTCCTGCCAGAGAAATTCCGTCGTCCGTAGGAAGGGGTAGGTGCGCTTTTCCCAGCGGACGACGTTCGCCCACTGGTTGATGAGAAGCGGCAAATCCCGGTAACTCTGCACCCAGTCCTTAAAAGTCTGGTACATGATCGTCTCCGAGGTCGGCCGGACGGCGAGCGGTTCCGCGAGCTTTTCGCCGCCGCCGTGGGTTACGACCGCGAGCTCGGGCGAGAATCCCTCGAGGTGCCCTTTTTCTTTTTCGAGAAGCGACATCGGAATGAAGATCGGGAAATACGCGTTCTGTACTCCCGCCTCCTTGAACCAGCCGTCAAGCGTCGCCTGGATGCGCTCCCAAATCGCATAGCCGTAGGGCTTGATGATCATACAGCCCTTCACGACCGAGTAGTCGGCGAGGCCCGCTTGCACAACAACGTCGTGATACCAGTCCGAGACGTTCTCGGATTTTTTCGTCAGATGGCGTTTCTCGAATGCGGGCATGGGCAAGAATTTAGTAGTCAAAGATTAGCACGAAGGGAAACCCGAGGTAAAGCCCGGAAAACAAGGCTAAATTGACGCGGCTCGACTTCAATTGTATAAATGAGCTAGCTATTCTGCTTGCTTCTTCGCGTTCCCACTTTCCAAGGAGGAAGGCTATGTCTCTCGACAGTTGTGGCTGCGGCACCTGGGGCGAACCCGGCGGGTGCGCCGTGAGGAGATTCGAGATCTCCGGCAAGGGGTGGCTCCCCCGTATTCCATTTCAAGGCATGCGCACCTATGATCGGTGCCCCCTCTGCTATGTGCTTTCCGGTGGCGTACATCATCTCGGCTGTATGGCTGAGCGCTGTCCCGACGGCTGCGAAGAGCAGTTCGTGGTGTGTCGTCACGGAGAAGTTATCCGGGGCATTCCGGCGGACGCCGAACTCACCGAAATCTAGCGGAACAACATGTTTCGCACCCACCAACATCACCGGTCGCCTGAGGCGACCGGTTCGTTTTTTTAAATAATGTGGCAGAGCTACAAAAACCGCGCCAGGAAGAAGATAACGAGACCCACGATAGAGGCCACCGCCGAGATGATCCAGAAGCGCATCGTGACCTGGCTTTCCGGCCAGCCGATCGCTTCGAAATGGTGGTGGATGGGCGCCGAAAGAAATATCTTGCGCCGCAAAAATTTTTTGGCGAGGAGCTGAACGATGACCGAGCCCGATTCGATGACGAGCACGATGCCGATGATGGGCAGGAAAAGCACCGAGTTGGTGAGGAAGGCGATGACGGCTAGGGTGACAGTGAGGCCCATGATGCCCGTCTCGCCCATATAGAACTTGGCCGGGTGGACGTTAAACCACAGATAGGTCACGAGCGCCCCGATAATGACGATGATCATCGAGGTCAGGTCGTAGAGGCCCTTGGCGTAGCTAATCGCCCCGAAGGCGGCGAAGATCGGGAGCATCACCCCCGCCGAGAGGCCGTCTAAGCCATCGATCACTCCGCTCGAGAAGGTAGCAAAAACAACGAAGACAAAGAGAAGAAGATAGAGCCCGTCAATCTCCAGATTGCCGTAGAACGGGATATACAAACTGCTCCAGCCGAGCTTGAAATAGAACCACCACGCGCCCGCGAGAGCGATGAGGAAGATGATGCCGAGACGAACCTTCAAGCGGATGCCTCCGCCGATATACTTGCCTTTATTCTTAATGACGAGAATGTCGTCCACGAGGCCGAGAAGCGAAGCCGAAAGAAGAGTGAAAAGCGGCAACCACGTCTGCGAGCGCGACACGAAATTCAGCTTCGCGAAGAACGATCCCGGCGAAACGACGCTCGCGAGAAATGTGAGTCCCGTTACCACTAAAACCGTGCCCCAAATGAGGACTCCGCCCATGCGGGGCGTCGAAACCTCTTTCTCCGCGTGCAACTTCGTGAAGTACGTCGTCTTTTCCCCGCCGAAAGTTTCTTCGCGCGGTTTTTTCTTCCACGCCTTGTTGCGATAGAGAATTCTGATGAGCGCCGGCGCCGCGGCGATCGCGATGGCGAAAGAGAGAATAAACAGCGACAGGATTTTAATGATAAGAAAAACGTGTTGCTGATACATGGGGGTTTCTTGGCGCTTACCGATTCAGGGTGAAGTTACTTCGGAACCAGGCAAATAATTTCTCGGTCTCGCCGAAACGGTCCTCGGTGCCGAGTACGATAACGACAATCGGACGCTTCTGGTACATGAAGATCGAAAGCAGATTGCCACCGGCGTCTTCGGTGTAGCCGGTCTTCCCGCCTAGGAACGTCGGGTCGCCGGCGAAGGCATTAATGTTCTGAAGCGTGAGGCGCTCTTGGTAGTCGAGATTGGTAATTGTTGCCTGCTTCCGGCGCGTCTCGGAAAATACCTGAGGGTATTCGTTGAATATCTTCGTCGCCAGTCGGCGCAGGTCGTAAGCGTTCGATTGATTCGTGGTCGAAAGCCCCGTTGGGTCGCCGAAGTGAGTATTGTCGAGACCCCAAGCGGCCGCTAGGCCGTTCAGTCGATTGATGAAATCGCTCCGGTTGCCGCTTTGATTCGCGAGCGCCTCCGCCGCCTCATTCGAAGAAACGACAAGCATCGCCGTCATGAGATCGGAGGCGGTATAGGTCTCGCCTGCGGCAAGTTTTTTACCGATACTAGTATCTTCGGGGGGGAAATCCGCTTCCGTAAGCGCGATTTTCGCTTTTTGTTCCGGCAAAGAAAACGCCGCGACCGCGGTCATAAGCTTGGTGATCGAGGCAATCGGCCAGCGTTTAAGGGGCGCGAGTCCAAAGTATTGCTCACCCGTCGTAAGATCGGCGAGAAGGGCGGCCGTGGCCGCTACTTTGGGCTCCGAAACAACGCCCACGGGCCGAAAGACAGCGGCTTGAAGCGTCGAGGTGGGCACGAGCGATCCCTCTTTGACGGTTGCTCGGGCGGCAGACTCTCGAGGCGGCGGACTCGCGGTTTTTTCCTTTCCCGCCAGCTCTCCAAGAAGCGTCGCCTCAAGATCGGCGAGCGCCACTTCGTCGGGCGATGGGTCGGTTTCTCCTTCGCCAACCGAAGCGGAAGAAGGGGTAGCGGAAACGACCGTGGGTGAGGAGAGCATAAAAACCGGCGGCGTAACGCGGGACTGGCGCACGGAAAATTCGTCGGCCACAAAAGCCGCCGGCGGATCCTGTCGAGCCGCGCCGAACCTGCTGCTCATGGCCGTTACGCCCAACATGACGGCAAGAAAGAGGATTTTTTCGAACGTAAAATTCATTACTGAGTGGAATTGCTGCTTGGAACCGGCGCCTCTCCTCCGGGCTCGCCCGGTAGTACAGCGGCGACGCTACGCGGGAAGCGTGACCAGATCTGTGCTTTGAGTTTTTTGGTTGATTCTACAAAAATCATAGACATACGGTTGTTATTCTATCGCCGTTGTACTACCGGGCTCGCCCCGAAGTTCGGCCTCGAATTTTGCGAGAAGTTGCCGATAGTTCTCATAGTCGGGCAAGTCTTCTTGTCGCGCAAGCCCCAAGTGGGTGAGTAGCAGGAAGCTCGGGCGGTAGACATAGGAAGTTGGGTGGGCAGGATCAGTGGCACGCAAAATAAGACCGCGGATCATGAGGTTTCGCAAAATGAAGGCGGAGTTCACCCCGCGCTGATAGTCAATTCGCGCCTTCGTTACGGGTCCGAAGTACGCGATGATGGCCAGTGTCTCCAAGCTTGCGGGCGTGAGCTCTTCGGCGAGTTCCGCCTTCACGAAACCTTCGACTATCTTCGCGAAAGCGGGCTTGGTGGCAAGCTGCGCCCGCTCGCCGCCCAGAACGAGCATCAGGCCGCGCTCCTCGTCGGCCAAGCGTTCTTCAAGGGTTTTCGCGAGTCCCCGGACGGTCGCCTCGTCAACTTCGAGGATCTTCGCGATCTTGACGAAAGAGAGCGGCTCCCCGTGGACGAAGAGCAACGCTTCGAGAGCGGCCAGTTGTTTGGTTTCTTTGTTCATGAAATAGTTTCCCCGTTCCCGTTCGACCTAATCATTATATCAGAGCCATCGCCCGCCTGATCCAAGATAATAAGCTGCTCCCGGGCGAGATGAAGCACGGCCAAGAACGTAATGATAACCTCTCCGCGGGATTCCCCGCCAGTCAAGGCCCGAAAGTTGGTTTCCATAATCGCGCGGATCCGGCTCACCACCTCGGCAATTTTCTCCTCAAGCGATACGATCGTGTCGGTAATTGTTTCTTGATGTTTCGCCAGGCGTTCGAATATTTCAAAGATCCGCCCCAAGGAATTCGAGAGTGTCGCCGTGGTCACCCCCGGACCGGGATAGAACACAACCACGCCACCCTGACGATCTCCGGGCGTCACGGTATTCAGGAAATAAGGCCGGCCCATGGAGAGGGCGCCCCGATTCCAAAGGGTGGCCAGCGTTTTCATCATCGGTTTCAAATCTTTGTAGAGCCGCAGGCGCTTCTCGAGATCGCGGATGTCGGTTTCTTCCTCGACGTTAGCCCCAAGTTCCGGTAAAAGTGATTTCGACTTAATGAACACGAGCCGACTGGCGACGACGATGAAGTCCGCGAGAAATCTAAGCATTTCCTGCCGCGACTCGAAGTCGGTGGCGCGGGCGCGGGCGATCTGAAGCGTCTCGAGATATTTCAAAAAGTCGTCCGTCACCTCGGCCAAGCTTATCTCGGCCACCTCCATCTCCCGCGCCTCGATGAGCTCGAGAAGCTTATCGAGAGGTCCGCTGTAACGGGCAAGTTTTAATTCATAAGGGATGCCAGCCATGGAAATTTTGTCTTAGTTTTCGGCGGGACGCACGGCATATGTCGCCCTCACGTGATTCACGAGCGTTTCGGTGTCTTGAGCGGCCTCGCGCGATCCGAGAACGACGACCGCGAGTGGTCGCGTCTCACCGCTTATGATGACGTTCCAGATCGTCGCCATTGTTTCGCCAGCCGATTCGCTCACGCCCATCTTGCCGCCTAAAAATTCCGGATAGTTCCCAAAAACATTGAAGTTGCCGAGATCGTTGAAGGCGGGCCGGCCGTAAACGCTATTATCGAGCCGGCCGGTCGTGAGCTGAAGGATAAAACTACGGTTGTTGTAAATGGACCGAAGAAGCGCGAAAAGGTCTTCGACCGTCGAGACATTCCCCGCTCCCGAGCCGGACGGATCGACGAAGGTCGTCTGCGTCATGCCGAGCGAACGCGCTTTATCGTTCATGAGAGCCACGAAGCGACCTTGGCCTAGATTTGCCGCGAGCGCGATGGCGGCCTCATTCGAAGATTCGAGAAGCAGCGGGTAGAGCAGATTGAAAGCCGAAATGTTTTCGCCCGCCACGAGTCGCGGTTTCGAGGTCGGCACGAGCATCTCGTCGGTAATCGTGACCGTGTTGTCCAAATTGATATATTCGGCGGCGGCGAGCGCCGTCACGAGCTTCGTTAAGGAAGCGATCGGCGCCGATTCGCGCGTCGCCTTTCCGAGCAACACGAAATTACTTTTCAAGTCCGCAACGAGATATTCCTTGGCGGAAATTTCCGGCAGTCGAACTTCGTAGGCCAAGTTGTCGGCGGCAAAATCCTTTTCGAACACCAGAACCGGCGTGCCGAGAGTGACAAGGTCGTACAACTTCTTGGCGTCATCGGTCGAAAGACGGATACAGCCGCCCGAATAAGTGGACCGCACCGGCTCCCCGCCCGGATAATACGGCCAGCCGTGGATGAAGAAGTTCCCCTGGAACGGCAGGCTCCACGGCAGGTAGACGCCAGCGAAGGCCGAAAAATGGTTCTCTTTCTTGCCGTCGATCTTATAGAGACCGGCGGGCGTTTCCCACCACGAACCTTCGCGGCCCTTGGTGAGAATCGGGAACGTCTCGACCGGCGCGCCCTCGCGGTAAAACGTGAGCCGCATGGCGGAGAGATCGGCCTCAATGAACGAGATTTTTCCGGCAATAAACTTCTCTTTCACCTCGCGGAAGAAATCGGGGTTCGCGAGCGCCGGCCAGCTGCCGAAACGCAATTCGCGCGTCGCGGCGTTCTTGTCCTCAAGAAGCACTTGGTAGCGATAGATCGTATCGCCAAATCTGGCGATAGCAAAAATTGCGCCCCCGACCGCCACGATGAGCAGGAGCACGACGTAGAGGAGCGGCACGTTCGCGGCGGCGAGGCGTCTCATCATGGATGATAGTTCGCGTAATTGTTATTTGGATCCCAGAGAAGCCAGCCGGCGTAGCGGCCAGAGGTGGTGCCAGAGCCGAGAGCCTTCTCGGTGGCGAGAATTTGGGCGTTGATCTTCGCCGCGTCATAGGTCGCTCCGAGATTGAACGCCTGCAGCCACGGCCGAAGACGGGCGAACCTTCCCGAAACCGGCGCGATTTCGGTCGAGGTGGCGTTTATCCCGGCCGCCAACAGTTCAAGTTTGACGAGGCGCTCGAGCGCCCTCGTCATGCTCAACTCGATCACTTCGTACGGGTGCGCGGCCGGATTTTGGAAGCCGGCGTGACCGGCGGCGAAGTGCGAGGGGTAGACCATCGGCGAAACGAAATCGAAAGCGCGATAGGCGTCCTCGATCACCTGGCCGATGCCGAGGTCGCCCTCGGCACCCGTCGTAAGACCGAAGAGGTCAGCCGAGATCTTCGCGCCCGAAAGTTCCTGGCGCGTATAATTGAAGAATCGAGCGACGACTTGGTGCCGGGGTTCGGCCTCGTTCCAGAAGGGATATCCCGTAACCTCAAGATCACCGTCCGACGGGAACCGGATGTAATCGAAGTTTATCTCGTCGAAGCCGCGGCGGAGAGCGTCACGCGCAATTTCTACGTGGTAGTCCCAAACTGGCGTCGCGGCGGCGTCGAGCCATGAGATACCCTTGCGATCGGTCCAGACCTTCCCCGTGGCCGTATTCTTCACTGCCCACTCGGGGTGCGCCGCGGCAAGAAGCGGATCCTGAAAAACGGTGATGCGGCCGATGACGTAAATGCCCTTATCGTGAAGTTCTTTAAGCATCGCATTCGGCCGGAGAATGCGGATCTCGCGTTCCGCTCCGGCAGAAACCGCGAGGGGTATGCCGGTGCGGTAGGCAAGATATCCGGAGTAGTCCTTGATATCGATGACCATCGCGTTGAGTTCGGTGCGATCAAGAAGGCCGATAAGCGAGGCAAGGCGCTTTGAGGAACCAGCCGTCCAATTCGTAAGATAGATTCCCTTCACGATTTCCGGCGGATTAGAGAGCGGCGACTGGTCGGGCAAGTCCGGGACGATGGTTCCCGCGACGCGAGCGGCCGGGGAAAAAGTCGGCACCGAGGATGCGGGTGCCGTGTCCGTCCCGGTGGCTATGTTGTCGGGAGGGGTGGTCGGCCCGCCGGCCGCCGGGGCCGGGGCGGAGGCGGGCGAAATAATCGTGGCATTCGATGACAATAACAAAAAAGCGGCGCCGCCAAAGGCCACCACCACTGCTCCGATTGCAAGCTTGTTTTGAATAAATCCCGGAGAATCGAACATAAACTATTCTACAACTGAAATTGCTTACCCACGCTAAAAAAGGACAAATTCGGCAGGCCGAAACCGGTGCGAGGCCGTGTCGTTCGGTGAAACCTCTCGTAACCAACCCCCTAGCTATACGGGAACCGATCTCCTTCCGCAACCCTCTTTCGGCGCGGGGACTTGATTATTATAGCTTAATAGCGGAAAATTGGGAACAACATGGCCCTCGCCCTCTCTCGGAAACATCGCCCCCAGCGTCTGGCCGATCTTGTCGGCCAGGAGTCGAACGTCGAGATCATCCGGAATGCCGCCGGCGAGAACCGCCTTGGCCAGGCTTACCTCTTCTACGGCCCGCGCGGCACGGGGAAAACCACGACCGCCCGTCTCGTGGCCAAACTCGCAAACTGCGAAACACGCGCCGCCGACGCCAAGTTCCGGCAATCGGGCGAACCGTGCAACGACTGCCGCAGTTGCCGCGAGATAGATTCCGGCGCTTCGCTCGGACTCGTCGAGATCGACGCCGCCTCGAATCGCGGCATCGACGAGATCCGGAACCTTAAAGAAGGTATCGCCTCCGCGCCCGCGGGCGCGGCCTACAAAATATATATTATCGACGAGGCGCACATGCTCACCACTCCCGCCTGGAACGCGCTCCTCAAGACGCTCGAGGAGCCGCCCCGCCACGCTATCTTTATTCTCGCCACTACCGAATACGAAAAAGTTCCCGCCACGATAACGTCGCGCACCCAGCGCTTCCTGTTCAAAAAACTTTCCAAGGCAAAAATTTCCGAAAAACTGAAACGCGTGGCCAAGGCCGAAAAGATAGAGATTGAGCCCGAAGCCCTTGACCTCGTGGCCGCCGCTGGCGACGGCAGTGTCCGCGATGCGGAATCCCTTCTTGACCAGCTCGCCTCCTCATCACGCGCCATCACGCTCGAAGCGGCCGAAAAACTCACCGGAAGAGTCGGCCTGCGGCACATCGAGAACCTGACCGAGCTAATCCTCAAGAACGACCTCGCGGGC
>JBBUDB010000035.1:0-6337 GCA_038057515.1 Patescibacteria group bacterium
AGCGGTGATAATTGTAATAATGTTGATAGTGCGTAATTATGCGAGATGACGCGTGGTTACGCTTGGTTGGGTATGATTATAATCATGATGGAAAAATGCGCTGGCTGCATTGACGGCGAGGGTGGCTCTGTTATGCTGGTGTCATGACTATAGAGGAATTCGACAAAATTGAGTTGTGCGCGGCGAAGGTACTCTCGGCCGAGCGCGTGACGGGTTCGGAAAAGCTTTTGCGGCTTGAGATAGACGCGGGCGACAAAAATGAAGCCGGGGAGCCGATACGTCGCCAGCTAGTGGCCGGTATCGGCAAGGCCTACGAACCGGAGCCGCTCATCGGCCGAGAAATTATCATCGTCGCTAATCTCGATCCGCGGCAGTTCAAAATATCGCCCGAGCTAGTCTTGGAGAGCCAGGGGATGCTCCTCGCCGTGCTCGATGCTGATGGCAAGCCCGCCTTGCTATGCCCGGAGCGCGAAGTACCGCCTGGCACGCGCGCTCGCTAGCGTAGAACCCCCACACATATGATCAAGCCCCGTTGCCAAAGTTGCGGCATACCTCTTGGGGAATTCCGCGATCCGAAGACAAATAAGGAAACGAATAATTTTGGTACCGAAGCGAACGGTTCTCGGGCCGAAGAATGGTGCCGTTTTTGCTATCATAAAGGCGCGTTCAAGAAGTCAGACATTACGCTCGACGACATGATGAAACTTTCTATTGACAATATGGTGACCGACCTACGCATGCCCGAGGAACGGGCGATCCGACTCGCGAACGAAATCATTCCGCGTCTCAAGCGCTGGCGCGAAGAGGAATAATAATACGGTTATGACCCAATCAGCTAAGGCCACCATCCTTATTGTGGCTATTGCCGCCTTTGTCTTGTATGGCTGGGACTACAGTCAGCGCTTCCGCGAGATCAGCGCCAAAGAAAATGCCGCCCGCCAAGAGACGGCGATGCTCAAAAAGGCGCAAGTTCTCGAGCAATTGACTATAAAAGATGTGGTGGTCGGTTCTGGCGCGGAAGCAGCCGAAGGAAACACGGTGTATTTTACGGTCGAGCTTTTGGCGGTTAAGTAGCTCGGCGCCAACTTTTATGTTTGAGATACTCTCGAAAGACGAGCGCTCCGCCGCGCGCACGGGACGGCTTACGACCGAACACGGCATTGTCGAGACGCCAAGCTATGTTGTGGTCGGCACAAATGCCGCCGTGCGTTGCCTGGAGCCAGGCGATCTGCCGGGCACAAAAACACAGATGGTCATCGCGAATACCTACCACCTCTGGCGGGAACTGGGCGAGGAGGGCTTGCGCGACTACCCTGGCCTTCACCAGGAAATGGGCTGGTCAGGGCCGATAATGACCGATTCGGGCGGTTTTCAGGTCTTTAGTTTGGGCGCGGCCCGCGAGCATGGCGCCGGTAAGGTCCAGGGCATGGAATCACGCGCGAGCCGGGCCGAGGACGCCATGGTACGCGTGACGGATGCCGGCGTGTATTTCGTGGAGGGCGGCGAGGAACACTATCTCGATGCCGAGCTTTCCATGAAGATCCAGGAGCAGCTGGGCGCGGATATTATTTTTGCCTTCGATGAGCCAAGCTCGCCGCATCACGACCGCGATTATACGCGCCTAGCCATGGAACGGACCCACATCTGGGCGGAGCGTTCGCTCGCCGCGAAAGCATCAACGCAACGCATCTATGGCATCACCCAGGGCGGGGGATTTGAAGATCTGCGCCGGGAGAGCGCCGAGGCGATCGGGGCGATGCCTTTCGACGGCTTCGCCATTGGCGGATCGTTCGGCACTTCGTTCGGGAGTACCGAGACCCAGCTCCTCAAAGAACTCGCCTGGTCGGTGCCGTTTCTGCCGGAGTATAAACCGCGGCATCTTTTGGGCATCGGCCGGGTGGCCGACCTCTTTAATGGCGTTCTGGCTGGCATCGATACTTTTGATTGCGTCATCCCGACCCGCGAGGCGCGCCATGGGTCGCTCTGGACTCGCGATGGTCGGCTCGATATAGGCGGCAAGGGCAAGTATGCCGAAGACGGCGGAGTTATCGAAACAGATTGCGGCTGTTTCACCTGCGCAGAAAGAGGCATTCCGCGCCGGGAACTGCACGCCATGTTCCGCGAAAAGAATTTTGAGGCCGGCCGCCTCGCGACGATCCATAATATTTATTTCTTTAACGACCTGATGGAAAAAATTCGCGGCGCTATTAGTTCGGGCACGCTCGCGGATTTTAAAAAAGAATATTTAAAAGAAGGGCCTTAAAAGTACGAACCCCCGGAGTCTCGAGCGAGACGGCGGGGGGTCACGGGATCACCATGGGGCGGGGAGCGCCGTTCAGGGGCACCCAGAGGGCCGCTTCGCAGTTCTCGCAGGAAACCTCGCGGCCGTTCGCGGCGCGCTCGGCCTCACTGAAGACGACGGGCTCAAGTTCGTGCCCGCACTCCGGACAGCTGAACGAGGGGGCGGTGCGAACCATGACCATGGTCGGGCCATGGGTTTCCGCCACGGCAACGGAAGAAACGGAAGACGACAGAAGCGTCATCGTTGTGTTCCTTTCAGTGAGCAGAGCTATACACCGAACGATACAAGGACGGTATCGGTCGAGCGTCCAACTCTCCGGAATCGTCGTGCGCAAGGCGCTCGGCGGCCTCTTGGGGTTGGGGCCAGTACAGGCGGTTGGCTCCGATGAAGTGGAAAAGCCGACGGCACTTTTTGCAGGAAAAGGCGACGTTCGCAAAGGCGTTGTCCGTGAGGCACTGGACCTTCCTAGTGAAGCTATGACCGCACGGACAAAGCACTGAAAAGCGTTCTGGTCGCATCACGGTCCACCTCCTCTGTGGTTCGCCTCCAGACGTATTTGGTTGACAAACAAACACCTAGCTATGATATTCCCATGTCCCCAGGGGGAACGTCAACGCGCTTTTATCGCCATCCTGCTATAATAAAAGCCATGTGGTTCTGGTACGCGCTTATTTCGGCGGTGACGGCGGCCTTGGTCGCGGTTTTTGGGAAGCTTGGCCTCCGTGGCGTTGACCCGACGATCGCGACGACCATCCGGGCCGTTATCATGGCAGGCATGCTGGTGCTTTTTGCCGCGGCGACACGGCGAAGCGAAGCGTTCGGGACGGCTTTTTCGGCCAGCGGGCGCGAGTGGCTCTTCGTGTTCCTGGCGGCCTTGGCCGGTGCGCTTTCCTGGCTCACTTACTTCTCGGCGCTCAAAACGGGCATGGCCACGAAAGTCGTGGCTATCGACCGGTTGAGCATCGTTTTTGCGATAGTTTTTGCGGCGCTCATTCTCGGCGAGGCCCTTACCTGGAAAAGCGCCTTGGGGGCGGTCATGATCGCGGGTGGCGCCATCATCATCGCTCTATGAAGATCAATCGAAAAAAGAAGTTCGCGGTTTTTGATATCGACGGAACCATCTTTCGCTCCAGCTTGCTCATTGAGCTTGTCGAAGCGCTCATCGCCGGAGGGATTTTCCCCGTCTCGGCCAGACGTCAATATGCGCACGAGCACGAGGCCTGGCTCGATAGACGGGGTGGTTACGATGCCTACATTTGGGCGGTGATCCGCGCCTTCGACCGGAACCTAAAAGGCGTGGCCGAACGCGACTTCTTGCGCGTCGTTCGGCGCATCGCGCACGCTCATGAAGACCGGGTCTATCGCTACACTCGCGACCTGGTGCGCGCCCTAAAACGCCAAGGATATTTTCTCCTCGCAATATCACACTCTCCGAAATACATCGCCGACATATTTGCCGAGCATCTTGGCTTCGATAAGGTCTACGGCATGCTTTTCGAACTCGACCGGAAGGGTCGCTTCACCGGCGCGCGCACGCATCTTGACCTGATTTTGGACAAAGCCGCCGTTTTGCGCCGGGCCGCGGAAAAGGAACACCTCGATCTTAGCCGGTCGATTGGCGTCGGGGACACCGAATCGGATATCGCATTTTTAAAACTTGTAAAAAGACCCATCTGTTTTAATCCGAATAAGATTCTCTACCAAGAGGCCCGCCGCCGCGGCTGGGAAGTCGTGGTCGAGAGGAAGGACATGATTTACGAATTGCGGGATGGAAGGGTCGCGTTCTTTCGTCAACGCCCAGTGTAATAATTTGTGGTATCCTTCGTCACGGATACTGTCGCGATGATTATCTCCACAAACCAATAAATAATTTATTAATCTCATGACGGACGTTCGCATAAAAAATATTTTGGCCGGGGCGGCCGCTTTTGCGGTGCTTGTGCTCGCCTATGCCGCGTTTGCGTATGTCGAAGCTTACTCATCTTCCATCCAGCCGGGAAGCTATCGCAGTTTTTCGGTGACAGGCGAGGGCAGGGTAACGGCGATTCCCGATGTAGCGCGAATTTCTTTCTCGGTCGTAACCGAGGGAGGCAAGGACATTGCCGCTCTGCAGAAAACGAATACCGAAAAGATGACGAAGGCGATCGCTTTCGTGAAGACCCGGGGCGTTGATGCGAAGGATATAAAAACGGAAGGGTATTCGCTTCAACCGCGATACCAAAGCTATTCGTGCGAGTTACGATCGAGCGGCTCGGGAACCGTTTGCCCGCCAGCGGAGATCGTCGGCTACACCATTCGTCAGTCGGTGGCGGTCAAGGTTCGCGACTTTGCAAATACCGGCGCGATACTTTCCGGAGTCGTTGAGAACGGCGCGAACGAGGTTTACGGTCCGTCATTCGTGATCGATGATCCATCGAAAGCCCAGGACGAAGCCCGAACAGAGGCCATCGTGAAGGCCCAGGCGAAGGCGGTCTCGATTGCTCGTGCCGGCGGTTTCGGCCTTGGTCGGCTTCTTGGCGTCAACGAAGGCGGTTATCCCGGCCCGTACTACGATAAGTTCGCCGTCGAGGGTGGCAGGGGAGCGGGAGGCGCAATGTCGGCGGTTCTTTCGGCCCCGGTGCCAACCATCGAACCAGGCAGTCAAGACGTGACGATTTCCGTTACGTTGAGCTACGAGATCCGCTAAGTTTTCTGAATTGAGGTTGGCTTTCAAAGAGACGCCGCGGCAAGCGTGCCGCGGCGTCTCTTTCTTTGGGGTATAATTGAAATTAATGGGTAAGATATTTTTCGGATTATGCGCGGGCGCCGCGATCGGCGCCGCGGTGTGGTACTTCTTCGTTCGTAACAATCAGGTTATTGACCGGCCGCGGACGGGGAGCGCCATCGTTCTTTTCGGCGACAGCTTGGCCCGCGGCGCGGGCGCTTCTCGCGGCGGAGACCTGGCGACCCTGCTCGCCGCTCGTCTTGGTCAAGAAGTGTTGAATGAAGGACAAAACGGCGATACGACCGCGCTCGCGTTGGAACGACTCGCCGAAGATGTCTTGGAGCGCGACCCCAAAATCGTTATTATAATTCTCGGCGGCAACGATCTGCTCTCCGGCCGGCCCGCAGAGGAGACGGGGATAAACCTCGGAGAGATTATCGATCGGCTTCATGCCCGCGGCGCGGCCGTGCTCCTTGCCGGCATACGTGGCGGCGAGGGTCTTGCCGATCCGTACGCGGCGATGTACGCGCGGGTGGCCGCCGCGAAGCGCACGAGTTTCGTGCCGAGCATTTTAAGCGGCATCTTGGGCAATCCGGCGCTTATGGCCGACGAGCTTCATCCGAACGATAACGGCTACCGGGTGATAGCCAATCGGCTTGAGCCCGTTCTTCGGCAGATGGCGGGCGAGCGTGGTACACTGTAACTATGTCCGAGCTTTTTCGTCATTTATCGCATAAGGTTTCCGAGATCGTTGGCTCGCCTGCGGCGTTTTTGGTGGCAGTCATACTCATCGCCACCTGGGGTGCGACCGGGGTTCTCTTCGACTTTTCAAATACCTGGCAACTCGTTATCAATACCGGCACGACGATCCTTACCTTTCTCATCGTTTTTCTTATTCAAAACACCCAAAATCGGGACGCGAAGGCGATCCACATTAAGCTCGATGAGCTTTTGCGGGCCATGGGTAGCGCCCGGAACAGTTTTGTGGATGTCGAGGAGCTTTCGGATGGCGAACTCGAACGGATCGAAGCGGAATTTCGCGATTTTTCCGAACGGGCCCGGCGGGCATCCGAGAGGCGGCGGAATCGAACAAGTATCAAGAACGCCAAGAATGATTGATCCCGAACTGGTTGCGAGAATCGACGAACAGGACAAGAAACTTGAGCTTATTAAGCAGTCCGTCGATAAGATTCGCCGGTATCTTTTTTGGACGTTTGTGGCCGGGGTCATAACGTTTATCTTGCCGCTCATCGGCCTGGCAATAGTCATTCCGTACTACCTGAACACCCTCGGCTCGCTTCAAGCGGGCTGGTAGATCGCCGGAAAACGTA
>JBBUDB010000036.1:0-14948 GCA_038057515.1 Patescibacteria group bacterium
GAGGATCGAACGCAGGATGTTCGGCGAAGGGCTATGCGGATCTATCCGCAGAATCTCGGTGGCTCCGTTTTTTCCCAGAGCCATGGCCGAGTTCGTCGTGCCAAAGTCCAGGCCAAAAACCGAAGCCATTAGTGACTCCTTTCTAGCTAGAGATCAAGACTGCTGAAATGGAAAATACCATATTCATCAGAATAATCAACTCCATATTACAAAACGCACCAAACAGGATTAGGCGAACCCGTACTCAGAATATGTTGTCCCAGCCCGCATTTTCTCAAAAGCTTCTTTAATGTGTGGAATCATCGGGCTCGGAGGCGCACTAAAATCGAACCAGCCGACCTCACTACACTTATCAGACTCCAGATTCCGTAACTCCCCACCCCATTTCGTGCAAATAAAAAAGAAATATAATCGCTGGCCTCGTTCATCCTTATGGTGCATCACTAATGGACTGCTTAAATTCTCTGGCAATATCTCCGCGCCCACCTCCTCAGATGCTTCGCGGATTGTAGCCGCAGTAATGGTCTCATCTGGATCCAGTCTTCCTGCCGGAACTGACCACTCTCCATCGCGAAAACCCGTGTTGGCTCGCCGCATTAAGAAAATACGGTCATTATTGATGAAAAATATATGCGTTGCGATGGGAAGGCTCTGTGCCATTACTTCTTTGGACTATACTTGTTTAATAGTGATTCGCCTGTCCTTTTATCATCAATGATGTGAAGGATGTTGTCAAAAAAATATTTATTCATCTTGGCGGATATCTGCTGGCGAATCTTTGCCTTTAATTCCTTGATCTCTTCTTCCTCTCCCTCGACCGCAATCAAACCCACCTTCGAACTGTCTAGGCTCAGTCGTTTTGCTTTTTGTTCAATGTGTTTGTCTTTCATCCCATCACCAACGTAGCTTTCCTTGATAAAGTCCTCTATCTGCTTTTCAAAATCGCGAATGAACGCCCGGCGTAGCTGTGGAGCCGGAATGGTCCCGACAATCTCTTCCCAATATTCGAGCGCGACCCCCCATACTACCCCCACCGAGCTGCTTTCTGGGAGAGTCCGGAATTTCTCCATAAGGTAGGTTTTTGTTCTATCTATCTGCTGCAATTCCTCTTCTGAGAAATTCTGTTTTTCGAACCACTCCCGGTTGTACATATGAGAGGTCGATTGGAAAAGAATGACCTTGGGCCTGATATCGAACACGGCAGAACATGCCAGACGGTGCGAACCGTCTAAGAGCTCATATTCCGGGTCTGCCGCGATCGGCTTTTGGCCCTCGAATCCCTTTTCCTCAAACCGAGCAATAAGTGCGTCGAATCGATCCCGATGAGAAACGCCGATACGACGATTTTGCATCTTGTCATATGTTGCTTTCCAAAACATATAGTCCTCATCCAGTCTTCCTTCAACCAGAGAGTGGGCGTATCCGTAACGCACAAAAACATCGTAGTGGGAGTCGGAAAGCAATTCTGCGATGGTGGTGGTGTGTTCCGGATGGGCGACCTCCACTTCTTCGCTCGGCACCCATTCAGTGCCTGGTCCATCTCCAATCTTGTGCCCGAAATCGCGCATAGCTATATTCTAGTTGATATAATCGCCGCCGCATACGTCTATGGTGACACCGTTGATGTACGAAGCCTCGTCAGAAGCCAAGAAAACAACGGTTCCAGCAACATCGATTGGAAGGCCAAGTCGACGAAGAGGGTTTTTCATTCGGTGCGCCTTGGCCACAGTGCGAGCAGTATATTTCTTATGAAAATTTCCCTGAATAAATCCTGGGGTTATCACATTAACCCTAATGTTCTTCGGACCAAGCTCGTTCGCAAGACTTTTTGCCCAACCCATCACAGCCCCTTTTGCAAGACCATATGCACTACTACGGTCTCCCTTTCCCCATCGGGCGGTAAGAGAAGAAATGAATATCAACGAAGAATTACCTCGAAGATATGGTAAAGAATGTTTCGTGAAGAAAAAGGCTGGCTTAACATTAGCTGCTAAAGTGCGCTCCACAAATTCCCAGTCAAGTGCCTGTACTGCTCTGCGCTCTAAAAGATCACCAGCGTTATTCACAAGAACATCGATGTGGTCGCGCTTGAGCCTACGGAGAGCGCTACGAAGCGCGACGGCAATAGACCTCTCGCAAGCACCATCGCAATTGATATGAACCGCTTTTACGGTCGGATGGGTTTCTAAAAAACGCTCAACTCTCTCTGGGTGCCGATACGAGTGGAGAACAAGCAAGGCTCCTTCTTTGGCACATAGTTCCGCGCAGGCAGAGCCAATGTCTCCCGAGGCACCAGTGATGAAAACAACTTTATCTAGTAATCTCGGCATATTCCGGGATGGGTAAAAGATTAATGGGGACTATTCTTCGACGAAGGTAATCGAGGTGCCGACGAACATCAAATGTTAAGCTTGGCGGTGTTACCCCATAATGATATTTATAAAGTGTCTCCATCTTATCGCAAAGCAAGACTGGAGAACAAACAATCCTAAGCGCAGCGGCGAAAACAACACCGTGACCTCGCAAGCTAATGATCTGCTTCACAGAACTATACGCTTGAGCAACCTCTTCAAATGTTTTTGGTGCTACATTCTGTAGCTCAGGGAATCTATTCTTTGCAAATGTACGATCGGCCTCATCGTGACAAATTAACAAAATATTGTTATCACCAACCTCTGTCCAGAGCCCTGCCACTAGCGCCTCCACTTGCGGCAAAAATTTCTTGTAAGTAACCGTATGGCCAAAACTTACAACAACACCGATTTCATATCGAGCGATGTTTTGAGGTGTATGTTTTTGGACAAGTATTGAATATGTCGGGCATGGCCTTATTGCGATATCTATCGCGGCAAACCGCGCAAGAAATTCTTTTGTCGCGGAATCTCTTACCGTAACCGAAGCGGCATGCGATACCCAATCATTAAGCGCTGTGATATCCTGTTCTGAGAAGGATGGTGTGCCAACGTCTTGGTTTAATCCGACGCCGAAGATTCTGTATGGCCACCTTGTATTTCGGAGAAGGAAGTCGCGGTATACCTCCCTGCGGCCGAATCCGGGACGAACCATTCCTCCACCGCCATAAGTAACATTGATGTTCGCTGATGATCCGATGTCTTTAGGTAAAGCAAAAAGTCGGGTATTCTCACCGCGCTCCAAAAGTGCAATGGCCCTGGCACTCAGCACATCGCCAATATTTTCCCTCGGAGTGCCTATGTGGGCTGAGAATACGATACCTTGGGGGCGCCTGAACCACATGTTGTGTGATTTGCATTGTATAATAGTAAACTAACATTGTCAATATATTCGTGTATTATGTTGACACTATGATCCAAAAAAATGCGAACTGATAAAGAATGGGTAACCCAGAATATCTTACGAATCCGCATGACTTCAGGGGCGGCAAGTTTGGACCAAAAAGTTATCCTGGATGAATTCGAATCAGTGCTCGTGCAGGAGGGTGTCGATGATTTTATCTTTGCTGAGCTTGATGAGACAAAAAATGGGGAAGAAATCATTGCTACCATATTTATGGTTCCAATTGTTCGCTTGGCAGAATGGAAAGATGGTCATGTGCCGCCAACATCGGATGTCCTTAAGCTCGAACATGCTATTGGCGAATATTTACTAAGCCGGGCAGACATACCTGAATTGCCTAAATCCCTAGTGGATATTGAAGCCAAGAAGATGTTGGAAGAATTATCATATGAGATGAATCGCCAAGGACATTCTCTCGACGAATTTCTTCGATCTTCTGAAAAGTCCATCGTGGATATCCGCCAAACAATCCTACCCCAAGCCAATCGCCGAGCGCGCTTAGGTTTGATTCTTAGAAAGATAGCCAAAGATGATAATATCTGTCTTTCAACGGCGGAGATCGACGAAGAAATAAATAAGCTTAAAAAAGAGATTACGAATACTGAACTCGCTCTAGATTTTGATACAATGCTCTTTCGAGAGTACATAAAAAATGTATCTCTTATAAGAAAAGTCCTCCAATATGTAAGTCAAAAAATCGTCAGCGCTTCAGGCTGACGATTTTTTGCAACCTATTCCACGCCAAAATCCGACTAGAACATCGGCAAAGACTTAACTTCGCGAGCGCGAAACAAGACTACGCCGGGCATGCGGGTCACAACTCAACCCCGATCACTCGGGTTTATCCGATAATAAAGTGTCACTGCGGAGGCGGAAGGATTCGAACCTTCGAACCGGTTTCCCGGTTAACATCTTAGCAGGATGCTGCCTTCAACCACTCGGCCACGCCTCCTCCGCACGCTCCCTATAATACGGAAAACTCTTGTTTTTATCAAGGAATTCTACTATACTTCGGCAACATCTATGGCCTCCGAAACGAAACAATCGCGCGCCCTCCCTCGTCCACCCATCGTGGCGGTTTTGGGGCACGTCGACCACGGCAAAACCTCTCTCCTCGACTATATTCGCAAAACGAACGTGGCCTCGCGGGAAGCCGGCGGCATCACCCAATCGATCGGTGCTTATGAAATTGAGCACCAGGGGAAGCGCATCACCTTCATCGACACCCCCGGCCATGAGGCCTTTTCAAAGATGCGCTCGCGGGGCGCCACCGCCGCCGACCTCGCCGTTCTCGTCGTCGCCGCCGAAGAAGGCGTGAAGCCGCAAACGAAAGAATCCATCGACATTTTGAAGGCCACGAATACGCCGTTTGTGGTCGCCATCACGAAAGCCGACAAGCCCGGCGCGGATATCGAAAAAGTAAAAAGCGAACTCATGGCGGCCGGAGTCCTTCTTGAAGGATACGGCGGCCAGGTTAGCTTCCAGCCCGTCTCTTCGAAGAGCGGCGAGCACATTGACGACCTCCTCGACCTTATCCTGCTCACCGCCGAAATGGAAAACCTAACCTACGACCCCGACGCGCCCGCTTCCGGCTACATCCTCGAAACGGCCATGGACCGCCAGCGCGGACTCCACGCCACCCTTATCGTCAAGAACGGCACGCTCCGCTTCGGCGATGCCATCGCGACAGTGAGCACGGCTGGCAAGGTCAAGATTCTCGAAGATTTCTTGGGCAAGGCCGCAAAAGAGATCACTCCTTCTGCTCCGGCTCTCGTTGTCGGCTTCGAATCCATGCCCACGGTCGGCGAGGAGTTCGTGGTCGGCGGTGCGACTAATGAGCGAGAGGCAACAAGAAAAGAACAAGTCGTCATCCCCGCCGAAGGCGAGGACAAATCCGTCCGCATTATATTGAAGGCCGGCGACGCCGGTTCGCTTGAGGCCCTCGGCCAGATCATCCGAGCGCTTCCTGGCGAGCCGCCCGCGCGCATCATCGCCGAGTCCGTCGGCGACGTCGGCGACAACGACGTGAAAATGGCCATCTCTTCCAAGGCGACCATCCTTGCCTTCACGAGCCGCACCGATAAGGCGGCCCGGAACCTCGCCGAGGCGAACAAGGTCCAGATCATCGAGGCAAAAGTCATCTATGAACTCGTGAAAACCGCCGAAGATCTGATGCACGGGGCTCTGAAGCCCAAAGCCGAAGGTGTTCTCGAAGTCCTCGCCATCTTCAACCAAACGAAGCTCGAGAAGCAAGTCGTGGGCGGTAAGGTAACGGACGGCGCGGTGAAGAACCGCGTTCCATTCGAGATCGAACGCGCTGGCGCCATCGTCGGCCGAGGACGCATCGTTAATCTCCAACAGCAGAAAAAAGAAACTCCGAGCGTCGGGGCCGGCAACGAAGCGGGCCTCCTCGTCTCGAGCGACATTGCCATTCTGAAGGGCGACCGGCTCTTAGCGCAGTAATTTACCCCGTTAGAAAATGTTGCCAACTCTCGACGATCGAAAAATCACTTGTTCTCAGCAGAAATTGTCGTTGTTCTGCACTCATTCACCCGCCATTTTCTAACGGGGTGAAAACTTTCCGCCCCCTTCGTGTCGGAAACCTCATCCGGGATGAGCTCTCGGGCCTCATCCTCCGCGAGGTCGAGCTTCCCGGCGCAATTGTCACCATCACCGAAGTCGAGGTCGACAAAAGAATGGATTGGGCCACAGTGCGCGTCTCCGTTATTCCGGCGCCCAAGGCCGCGATGGTCCTTGCCATCCTCGCCGAACGCGTGCTCGATCTCCAGTATCTCCTGCTCCGCAAGATAAACATCAAGCCCATGCCGCATCTCCGCTTTGAGCTTGACGAAGGTCCGGCCAAAGCCGCCGAGATTGAAAAATTGCTCCTAAAAGATAATACTTAGGCGGATCGGTGCCGTGGCGAAGTGGTAACGCGGCGGTCTGCAAAACCGCTATGCGTGGGTTCAATTCCCACCGGCACCTCAAGATGTGAAAGTTCGCCGAGGTGGTGAAATGGTATACACGAGGGACTTAAAATCCCTTGGAGGTAATACTCCGTGTGGGTTCGATCCCCACCCTCGGCACCACGTAATACAAAACACGCCACCCATGGATGGCGTGTTTTGTATTCGGGGATACTACTTCTGCGATACCGCTATCCCGATGGTCGTCTTGCCTCCATCTTCCGAGACGGTCACCATCAGCTCGCGGTTGTCTTTCGAACCGCCCAGAAGAGAGCTACCGCTCGCATCCATGTTTAGGGTCACCTTCCAGCCATTGGCCACGATCTCTGCCTTGTACCAACTCGCCACACTAGCGGCGGCATCACTCGTCTCTAGCCCAACATAATTGCCGCCTCCCTGCTCTTGCGCGGCAGACACCGAACTCTGCACTTTGGCCCCAGGATAGAGTGGCACATCAGAAGGAAAATCAGCGGGTAGCTTGTTGCTGCCGACCCACGTTCCCTCGTCGGTCTTCACGGTTACCTCGCCGCTTCCGGAATCAACATTTACTTTGCCGCCCGTTAGCGACTCAAGGGTCCGCTCCGAGGCCGACTTACCGGCGAATCGGCTCGCTACCCCGCCGATAACTACGACAGCAATAATTATTCCCGCAATCGTCATCATTTTTTTCTGGCTCATCTTCTCGCTGCTTGCTGGCACCGCCTGTTGTTCGTCGCTCATTTTTATTTAGGTTTTGGTTATTGATGTTACTCCATAATCGCACGCCCGCAGAATACGCGCAAATGGGAGTCACGCCGAGCCCGAAAACCCGATTTTGTTGAATAAAGTCCCAAACTTATATAAGGTTGAAGGAGTGAGGAATTCGAACATGAACCCGCAAAAGACATCCTGGGGAAAGGTGGCCAAGTGGTATGACCGCCTGCTTGAAGACGTGCCCGGCACATACCAAAAAGAAGTTATCCTCCCCAACCTCCTCCGCATCGTTGCGCCTCGGCCCGACATGACGATCGCCGACATCGCCTGCGGCCAAGGATTTTTCGCCCGCGCCATGGCTAGCGCCGGAGCGCGCGTCGTGGGCGCGGACATCGCGCCCGAGCTTATCGAGATCGCCAAGAAAAATTCGCCGCGGGAGATAACTTTTTACGTCGCGCCTGCGGATAATCTGAAAGGGATAAAAACAGGCGAAGCAGACATCGCTCTCATCGCGCTTGCAATCCAAAATATCGAGAATCTTTCGGGCACGCTTGCCGAGGCGGCTCGCATTCTGAAGCCCGGCGGGCGCTTGATTCTCGTCATGAATCATCCCGCCTTTCGCATCCCCGGAGAAACCAGTTGGGGCTGGGACGAGGCGGCCGAACAGCAGTACCGCCGTGTTGATGGCTATCTTTCCGAAGCACGCGCAAAAATCGAGATGCACCCCGGGAAAAAGAATGGCGAACACACTATTTCTTTCCACCGCCCGCTTCAGGTGTACGCGAAGGCGCTCGTCAAATCAGGCTTTGCTATCACTCGAATCGAGGAGTGGATCTCGCCAAAGACGAGCTCGCCCGGCCCGCGCGCCAAAGAAGAAGACCGCATCCGCAAGGAGATACCGATGTTCCTTTGTCTTGAGGCAAAGAAGCTCGGCTAACCGACAATATCTTCTGAAGACTTAAATAATCCTTCTTCCCGGGCGGCTTCAATAAGCGAGAATGGTTTTCCGGGGTGCGCGAAACGCGCTTTAATCTCCAGGCGCATTAACTTTTCCGTTGCCGGACGGCCAATCTGGCGGCCATTCTCCCAAAGGGGCATCTTTTCCCATTTTGGCGTATGCACCTCTGCCATCTTCCCGTCGCCGCCGGGGACGTCATAGATAAAATACTCCTCGTCATCGCGGAAGTTCGTCTCGGGAAATTCCTCCCGAAACTTATTCACGAGCTTTTCTTGCCAAGCAATATCTTCGGCGCCGTATTTCAGATGTTCCATGCCCTCCGGCGAGACTAATTCTATATCTTCCCGACCAGATCGGCGCCGGGCTTTAAGGTGTCTTTGCCGGGCTCCCAATTCGCGGGACAGACGTTCCCGCCATGTTCGCGCACGAACTTCGCCGCCTGAACCTTGCGAAGCAACTCCTTCGTGCTTCGACCGATGGAGTTCTCGTGGATCTCAATGGTCTTTAAAACGCCATCGGGGTCGATGATAAAAGTGCCCCGAAGGGAAAGTCCTTCGCCCTCGATATAGGTTCCAAAGAGGCGGCAGACATTCCCGGTCGGATCGGCCAGCATCGGATATTTTACCTTCGCGATGGCCGGCGAAGTGTCGTGCCAGGCCTTGTGCGCGAAGGCCGTATCCGTACTCACGCTCATGACCTCCGCCCCGAGCTTCTTGAACTCCTCGTGGTGCATCGCCGCCTCTTCGAGCTCGGTCGGGCAGACGAAGGTGAAATCGGCCGGGTAGAAAATAAGCACGACCCATTTTCCTTTATAATCAGACAATTTTATCTTTTTGAAGTCGTCTTCGTAATACGCTTCGAGTTCGAAATCCGGAACGCGGGCATTAATAGCGACCCTCATTTCTTTTTCGGCCATTTTGTTGTTTGTGGTACTCATGGGGATATTTGTTATGTTGTATGTTGATTTGTGGAAAGTTAATAATAGCACACTCGCTTGACCCCTAACTTAAGTGAGCAAACAGACCCTGGACGCGGGCCTATTCCTCTAAAAGCTCCGCGCCATTCTTGATGACCATGCAAACTATGCCCTGGACGCGAAAACGCTCGTCCAAGATGATGGGCTGATGGTTCTGGTCGGTCGATTCGGGCTTCAGCATCCAGTGCCCCGGACGGCCAATAAGCCGCTTGATAGTCACCGCCCCGTCGATCAAAGCCACCACGATATCCTGCGCGGAGGCCGAGCTCTCCTGCCGGATGAGCACCAGGTCGCCGTCCTCGATGGCCTCGCCGAGAACCACCGCCTTGTTCATCGAATTACCCCGCACCCGGAGGAGGAAAAACTTGCCGCTAATCGGCTTCAGGAATTTTTTCGGCAAGCGCACCCAGCCGGCATAGTTTTGCTCGGCCACCATCATGGGACCCGCTGGCGCCTCGCCGATCAAGGGTACCGCCACGGTCTCCAGTCCCACGTTTTGCCGCTTCAAAAGTCGTATGCCGCGGGCTCCCGGCCAACGCTCGATGTCGCCCGACTCCTCGAGCCATTCGAGATATCCGAGGGCCGTCCTCGTTGATCCGAGGCCGAGCTCCGCGCGGAGTTCGTCAACCGTCGGCGGTTGGCCCTCCTTCACGAGCCAGCGCTCGATGGCGCCCAAAACCTGCTCCTTCTCGAATATCCGCTTCCTCGGCATATTTATAAAGAAATTGGTTTATGTACCTTTGTTTCCTTATTATTATATTGTGGGCACAAAAACCGTCAATAAGCATGGTTATCCCCAACCCGCCTCCCCTGTCGCCGCCTCAATCCAGCCAGCCCCTGTGATATATTTATCACCGTATGAAGCGCCTCCTCGTTCCCGGCCTCACGACCGCCTATTTTTATCTCGCGAGGCCCATTATCTTTCTTTTCGATTCTGAAAAGATGCGTATTTTCGTTCTTGGAGCCGGAGGATTTCTTGGGAAGATCCCCATTATCCCCAAGCTGCTCAAAATTTTGACCGGTCGCCTAAGGCGACCGGTCTTTGGCGGTCATTGCCGCCTGATGATGAGGGAGGCTCCTCGTTGCTCGCGGAGAGCCTTCGTCCTCCGAAGCGCCCTCTCCTCTCCGCGCCTCTTTAGGCGCTTCCAGGGGTCATCCACCGAAAGGGACCCCCAAATAACACGCCCCACCCAGTTTACGACGGGAACCGCCAGAACGGTGGCGGCGCCAATCGCGAAATAACGAAAAATCGCCAGACCGATCTCATCCACCTATCACCTCTCTTTCTAACCGTTGAGTATAGCACTTTAAAAGGTGCTTGTCAATCAGCCGCTTGGTCGGCTAAATATCCTTAAAATACTCACCAAAATAGCTCCGTTACTCCGTCGTCTTACCCTGAAACTCCGGCCCGTCGGCCGTTGCCGCCGCGCGCGTGGCGCGCACGATGCCGTCCTCATGATGCGGCGGAGCATAGATGGTATAGAGCTTCAACGCTTCGGTTGCCGAGGTATTTATGACGTTATGCCTCGCGCCGGACGGGACGATGACGCTATCGCCGTCGCCAACAACATATTCTGTTTCATTTATAACGACCTTCCCCTCGCCACGCTCAAAACGGAAAAATTGATCTCCGCCCTCGTGCGTTTCGAGGCCGATCTCCTCTCCGGGACGGAGCGACATCAAAACCAACTGGCAATGCTCGGCTGTGTAGAGCACCTCCCGAAAGTTATCATTCTCCAGAGTTAATTTCTCGATATTCCCTTTGTATCCTTTTTTCATATTATTGCGCCGCCGGGGCGCGAAGATATTTCCGATTCAAGTACACCGAAAGATACCCGACGGCCATAAGGCCCAGTCCGGCGACAACAAGCGCGAAGGCCCAACCCATGTTCTTGCTGAAATATTCGCCGGTGATCTTCAGGATATAGCCCATAAGGTAGAGCGAGCCAAATGTGAGCAGTGCCTTGCTCCGAAGATAGACGCTCAGAAAAATGATGCCGAAGACGAGCGCCGGAAAGATAAGTTCCCAAAAGACGTTCTGATTCGGCGAAAAGCCGCCGAGGGCGATGCCCGCACCCAGAAACGCAATCGTACCAAAGCTATAGAGCGGCCCGACGAGCCCCCTCCGTTCCGTTTGGCTGTAATAGTAGCCGAGGAGAAGATAGGTGATCCCGACGATAAGCACTCGATACTCGTTAAAGTGCCATGAGTAGAGATACGGGGACCCGCCCATGAAATAGTCGGTAAAGGCGAAGAAAAAAGCTGTTCCATAAGCGACGGAAAAAATTATAAAGATGCTCTGCCGCATCAGAAGATACGACGTGAAATACATGGCGAGCGAAAGGAAGGCGATAAGCGCTTGAACACCGCTTCCGCCTGCATCCCATCCCGCCGCATCAAACACCACACCCAAACCGAACGGCACGAGAAGTCCGGAGATGAGGAAGAAGGCGCTCGAGATAGCGAGAAACCGGTCTTCTTTCCCAAGCAGGGTGCCGACAACGTAAGCGGCCAATCCCGATCCGAGCGTCACTAAGACGCGCGCCGCAACCGGCAAGTCCATCCAGTTCTGGCCGACGAGAACAGCGATACCGAGGAAGACGATGGCCCCACCGATAAAGTAGAGCACCTCGGCGATGCCGATGTGTTTCGCCAATCCCGCCGACGAAGAAAGCGATGGCATGATGGGTGTCGCTTGAACCGGCGTGCCGCCGAGCGCTCCGAAAACATCTTCTTTAGTGAGAAGTCCCGTCTCCATTCCGCTCCGAACCTGCGCGAGAAGCTCTTCTTTATTCATGTGTTTTTTATTTGATTATCCAGCCCAGGAGGCGAACGGTCCGACCGTAATAGTTTTGATTCGTGTTTATGGGCAGGTTGAGCTTCTTCGCCGCGCCATGGCCCTTTAGGTAGTACGTTCCATAATCGTAGCCGCCGTTAAAAAATATCGGGAATACTCCTCCGCCCTGATTCCCCATCGATAACTCGAAGCCGTCCGGCGAGACCTGGTTCGCGGAAAGATTGAGCTTCTGGGCGTCTTCATACGAAATTTCTTTTGCCGAGTCGGAGACAATGTCGTAGAGATAAAGTTTTGGCGTTGGCGCCTTGGGTGATGGATAAGGATATCTTATGGGAACACCGAGCTCGTCTTTCGATTCCGGCGGATACGGCACGTTTTGCTCCACCACGCGCCCGTTTTCGACTCGGTAAGAAATACCGTAGGCATAGGCGTAGCTATCGGCGCCGTCGGTGTAAACAAAGTTGTATGCCGGCTTGTTCCAGATTCCCGGCAGGTATATCGCCCCGGCGAGAAGGACCATCATCACGACCGGTATCGCGAGCGCAATAATAAGCGTTATGTTTGGTTTCTTGTTTATGGGGATAGTATAACAAAGATAAGACGAGCGAGGCATTACCGCCATTACAGTGCCCTCTGCGCCCTTATTTCCTCAAAATTTCTTCCGCGAGAACGGCAACGCCAATCCTCTTCTCCGCGGAATAAGGAATGATCTTGTGCTCGCCCAAAAGGCCCGCGAGGCCTTGAAGCTTCTTTTTATATTCCGCCTTTTTTATCTTATCTATCTTGTTCGCCACGATAACAATATCTTTCCCTCGCTCCTCGAGAGCGCGAAGCATCTCGATATCGCCCTCGGTCGGGCCAACCAGCGCGTCTATAATAAGCACCACTTTTTTCTGGGTATAAGGCGAGTCAAAAAAGTACCAATAAATTAATCCCTCAAGCCGCTTCTTCCCCGCCCGCGACGCCTTGGCAAACCCATATCCAGGCAAGTCAACCAAATAAAAAGATCTGTTTATCAAGAACAAATTTATCTCCCGCGTGCGCCCGGGGAAGGCGCTGGTTCGGGCGAGTTCTTTTTGACCGGTCAATGAATTGATAACGCTCGACTTCCCCACGTTCGAGCGGCCGATAAAAGCGACTTGGGGCTTGCCGTCCTCGAGGGCCTTGTCGGCCCCCACGATGCCTTTCACGAAAACCGCCGACCTGATGTTCATCCCCGTATCATGCCAAAAAACCGCCGAAAGAGCGAAGTCGGCCCTGGCCCAGCGCCATGCTATTCCCATATTCTCCTTAAGAAAATCGGAGTTGGGGTGGCTAGAGATCGTCGAGCCCGCCAAGGTTTTTAACGTCAGCGAAGCCAAGCACGATAAGCAAATTTCGGGCAACGCCGGCCCGGCCGCCAGACCGGCAATAGAGATCAAGGGGAGTTTCTTTCGGCGCATCTTTGAGCATCCCTATCTCGCCGCTTTCTATGTCGCCAAGCGGAATGTTCACGGCTCCCTTAGCGTGGCGTTCCGCGAATTCTTCCGGCGTTCTGACATCAATAAGTAATGACATATTGATTAATTGGCGGGGACGATTGCCGGAACTTTGAACCAAGGAAATGGCTTAATTTCAGGCCCCCTGATAAGAGTATTCAGGAATTAAGGGCTATGTATAAAGCTCATCCTGAGTGGTTTGAGGTGCCAAAACCGAAGTCGGATAAGGGTAAAAATGAAGTGGATTACTCGATTTAATCAAAAAGATTAATGTATTTCTGGTAGGCAAAAACTCTGTCCCTTTTACGCCCAGTTTGTTCTTTGAGTATTCCAAGGTGCACAAACTTAGCCACTAACGCCAATGCATTCGGGTTCTTAACTTCGGCAATACGCTCGACATCCGAAACTTTTACTAGTGGTGTCTTATACAAGGTTTTGAGCAACTTCATAGCTTTTTCTGTCGATCTACCCAACGAAGCAATTTTTTCAGTATCTTCGGCTCGCAATTTAATAATTTTTCTTGCGGTGATCACCGCATTTTCTGCGGTTTTCTCAACACCAGTTAGGAAAAATTTAAGCCAGCCTTCTATCTCGTCTTTTTCGTGAACGGCGTGCAATTTGTCATAGTATTCACGACGATTGCTCTTAAAGAATTCCGAAAGATAAAGCAGGGGTTTTCTCAAAATACCTTGCTGGCACAGATAAAAAGCGACCAGCAGTCTTCCGATTCTGCCGTTACCATCAAGAAAAGGGTGGATGTTCTCAAACTGGGCATGTGCAAGGCCAATCTTTAATAAAGCCGGTGCCTGCGGTCCGTCATGTAGGAATTTTTCGAGATTGCTCAAAAGTTCTGATAATTCAGTATGTGGGGGTGGTACATATGTCGCGGTTTCTATCGTTGGACCGCCAACCCAATTTTGCGAGATACGAAATTCACCAGGCGTTTTATGTTCACCGCGAACACCCTTGAGTAATTTTTCGTGAATCTCTCTTATTAGTCGCATAGAAAGCGGAAAAGATTCCAAACGATCCAAACCATAATTCATGGCGTTGATGTAATTCAAAATCTCATCGACATCTTTGTGAGTTTCATCATCTTCAATCCTGGCAGAGGCTTTTAACACATCGGCGAATGTCGCTTGTGTTCCCTCAACTTGGCTAGAGAGTGTTGCTTCTTTGCGTACATACATGAGGATAAAAAAATCAACATCTGGCAAAATTTCAGTAATGCCGTCCAGCCTGCCAACGGCCAAATCTGCTTTTGAAAGTAAGCTTTGCAATACGGGATCGTCTTTAAGCGGAAACGGCAAAAGTTCCGGCATAAAAGCCTTATATTTCTGATCTCCTTTGAGTTGTTGGATGTATTTACCCGATCTCATGCTTCGTTGGCGTTGATTAGTCTTTTTACTATCTACGATAGATAGCGTATATCATAGATAACAAAAGGTCAAATCTATGGATGGGAGGGCAATCGAACGTCGTCGCTTCGCTCCTCCCAATAAGGCTTCCGCCCTCTTGTCGCCTCGTTTTACTCGGCGTCACCCCAAGCGGGGAAACCCTGGCGCTTTTCCCAGAGCTAAGCTCAGCTTTGCCGACCCCCTTTCGTGTTCGAATTCCTCCATCACTATACCAAAGAACGATACCCGCAAGGGACATCGTTCTTTGGTAATGCGGTGTGTATTGGACGAAGTTCGAATGTATTTTGAATTAAACCCTGACGACCAATGATGCGCGCCTCGGACACGCTCGCGGACTCGCGTGTGCA
>JBBUDB010000037.1:0-1996 GCA_038057515.1 Patescibacteria group bacterium
CTAACCTAGAAATGGGGGGAGTCCCGCAGATGGCGGGACATGGGTTTTTCTAAACTCGTTCCTCGTTAACAAAAACCACATGTACCCATTACTACTTATATTCAGCGACAAGGCCATTTTCTTTCTGCGCGTGGTCTTGGGCATCATTCTCGCAAAGCACGGCTGGCCGAAGGTGAAGGATCGCGCCGGTACGGATGCCTGGTTTCAGTCGGTCGGTTTTCGTCCGGGATGGTTATGGGGGCCGGTCGCGGCCGCCGTGGAGTTTTGCGGGGGACTTGCCCTTATCTTCGGCCTGGGCGCGAAATACGTCGCCATTCTTGTGGCCGGTCAGTTCGTCGTCATCATCATTTGGAGATTGCTCCGTCACGAAAAGCTTAGCGCGGGCATGGAGCAAGACCTCCTGATCCTCGCCGCCGCCGCGGCCCTCGCCACTTTGGGTTCGGGCGCCTGGGCGCTTGACGCCGCCCTCGGTTGGTTCTAGAAAATACTTGATGCAACGCTTTTTCGAAATCCTGCCGGCAACGCTTGCCTGGCTGACGCTCGTCTTGATGGTTGTCCTTTCGTGGCTCACGCCCACGGCGGTTTCCATTTTCATTATTGTGTTCGACATCTACTGGCTCTTGAAGACGGTATATTTGTCGTTCCACTTGCGTTCGACCTTCTCGCAAATGAGGGCCAACTTGGCGCTCGACTGGCTCGAAAAGTTGCGGCGCGATTTTGCGGGAACGTGGGAGGGCATACATCATCTTGTGGTCTTGCCGATGTACGACGAGCCCTACGCGGTGGTTCGGGAAACTTTCGAGAGTTTGGCGAAAACGAATTATCCGAAAGAAAAAGTTTTCATCGTCCTTGCGACCGAAGCGCGAGCCGGAAAAGAGGCGGCCGAGACCGCCGAAAGAATAAAAGCGGAATTCGCCGGAAGCTTCGGCGAACTGCTCGTTGTCGCGCACCCGGCCGGTCTTTCCGGCGAACTTCCCGGCAAGGGTTCGAACGAGACCTGGGCGGCGCGCGAAGCGAAGAAGCTTATTGTGGATAAGCGGAATCTCTCGCCGGACGAGGTGCTCGTCTCGGTTTTCGACGTTGATACCCAGGTGTTTCCGAACTACTTCGGCCGCCTGGCGCACGCCTTTCTCGGCGCGCCGAACCGCTTGCGGACAATCTATCAGCCAATCCCGTTTTTCACCAACAACATTTTTGAGGCGCCCGCCTTGGCCCGGGTCGTTTCTTTCTCGGCGACCTTCTGGCAGATGATGCAGCAGTCCCGCCCCGAACGGCTGACATCTTTTTCTTCGCAGGCCATCCCGCTTCGGGCGCTCATGGATATGGGTTTCTGGGAGGTCAACGTCGTCTCGGAGGACTCGCGCGTTTTCTGGCAGGGATATCTGCGCTATCAAGGCGACTTCCGCTGCGTGCCGCTTTTTTATCCCGTTTCGATGGATGCGAACGTGGCGCCGAAGTTTTGGCAGACCATGAAGAATATTTATAAACAACAGCGACGCTGGGCCTGGGGCGTCGAGAACACGCCGTACCTGCTCGACGGCTTTTTCCGCAAACCATCAAAGATACCGATGCGCACGCGGCTCTATTGGGCGTTCACCGATCTTGAGGGGCGCCACTCGTGGGCGACGAACGCCATCATAATCTTCGCGCTCGGCTGGCTACCCGTTGTTTTGGGCGGCAAAGCCTTCAACGACACCCTGCTCTCTTACAATTTGCCGGAGATTACGCGTTTCATCGTGAATCTTTCCATGATCGGCGTGGCGACCTCGGCCATCTTGAGCTTAATCCTTCTGCCGCCTCGGCCGCAGGATTTCGGCCGCAGTCGCTACTTTTGGTATTTCGTGCAATGGGCGTTCCTACCGCTCACGCTCATTCTTTTCGGTTGCGTGCCCGCGCTTGAGGCGCAAACCCGGCTGGCCATCGGCGGCCGGGCGCGCCTGGGTTTTTGGGTAACGCCCAAAGGGCGATACAAGACGTCGAGATAGGGGAGCCGAGA
>JBBUDB010000037.1:2096-5397 GCA_038057515.1 Patescibacteria group bacterium
GTTTTTGGGTAACGCCCAAAGGGCGATACAAGACGTCGAGATAGGGGAGCCGAGAGCGGTATTTATTCCGAGAATCGCGGTACGAATCCTCCGGCGGTATTCGTCCGCTGCCTCTCGGCGTCTGTCGTCCTTCGGACACCAAGCGACAGACGCCTCCGAGAGCTTCTCGGAATAAAACCCGCTCTCTCATCCGGTTTCTAGCGTCTACCCAACTTTTCCTCAAGAAGCAGGCGGCAGAGTGAGCACGAGTAGAATTAAGAAATAAGATATAATAGAAGCGTGCCCCATCACCTTGTTAATTTTTCGAGGCGCGGCCTATCCGGCTTCGCGCGGATAAAATCCAGGCGGTCCGGCCCGGTAGTACAATGGCGATGATTTTCCTAAAATCCACAGCGAGAAATAAAGGCATAGATCTTCCTATGCGCCGCGCGCAGTGTCGCCATTATACTAACCGGGCGGGCCTTACCATCATTGAGCTTTTGCTCTTTTCCGCAATTTTCGCCGTGACGTCGCTGGTGTTCATCACGATACTGCTCGTGATTATGCGCATTCAGCTTCGCGAAACCGGCAATGCGGAGGTGAACCAGCAGACGCAGTTCCTCATTCAGACGCTCCAGTACCGCATCGAGCGTTCGTATCTCATCGACATTCCGGCCGATACGGCGACGACAACGCTTACCCTGCGCATGCCAACGGGCACCGACCCGACGGTGATATACGCGGCGAGCTCAAGCGGCATTACCGGTTTGTATTTTACGGAAAGCGCTGGCCCGTCCCAGCGGCTCACCTCGGATCGGGTGAACTTGAGTAATGTAAGTTTCATCCGGAGGCGAAATCCTCCCGGCCACGATTCGGTTATCGTCGCCTTCACGATGAACTATGTCACGCAAAATCCGCAACAACAGGCCGCCAAGACGGTGAATTTTTCCATCGCGCGGAGCGGCAATGTGCCGTTCGATTCCGACCTCCTTGATCCTCCCGCGAATAACGTAATCGGGAGCGTCCCGGGGGAGTGGCGCTCGATCAACGAGACCATCTTCCTCTCGACGAACGGCAACGTCGGCATCGGCACGCCGAATCCGACATCGAAGCTCGACATCGCCGGCAACTTGCGATTCATCGGGGCGAGCGGAACCTCGACCTGCGACGCGACGCGCCGGGGGACCATCTGGTATTCGCCGGGCGGGACGGACGTGAAGGACACGCTTTCGGTCTGCTACAAAAACACTTCAGACGGCTATGTCTGGGGAACGCTCTACTGACCATCATGTCCTTCTCCCGCATCATTCGCCGCGCCGTCGCCCTCGCCGTTCTTACCGCCCTCGTGCTCGGTCTGCCAGATTCGGGTAGCGCGATCAGCTTCGATACCGACCTCCGCTCGTCCTCGACGGGCGCGTACCGCCTTGGCCTACAGCCCGCGGAGTGGCGCACGATAAACAACATCATTCATTTCTACGCCAGTTCGAGCGTGAGCATCGGCTCTTCGCACGGCGCCCCCGCGGCGCGGCTCGAGGTCGACGGAGGCGTGCGTCTCAATACGGCGGCGACGCCTCCCTCCTGCGACGCGACGGTCCGGGGAATCCTCTGGTACACGCAGAGCGCAAGCGGCGTGAATGATATTCTGCGGGTCTGCCGACAGTCAGCCGGCGCCTACGACTGGCTCACCGTTTTCTAATTATGATGAAGATATCTCTTCGATTTCGACCCATTCGATCCACTCGGGATCGCCCTGAAGAATTTGAAAGGCGCCCATTCCTGCTTCGCCTGGCTCTCGCCGCGGGCCTCTTGAACGCCATCCTGGTGGTCCTCTTTCTGCCCGCCGGCGCGATCCGGGCCGTCACCTTCGACGGCGATCTCCGGGCCTTGAACGCCGACACGCTGAACGTCGGCGGGGCGGGGGAGTGGGATTCGATCAACCAGACAATCTTCCTCGCGTCGGGCGGCAACGTCGGCATCGGCGCATCGGCTCCGAACGATCGCCTCGAGGTGAATGGCGGGCTTCGACTCATGAAGGACCTGCAGGGCGCGGGGTTTTCCTACGGATCGTGCACGAGCGCGGTTCGGGGAATGCTGGAATTCGTTCCGGCGTCGCCGAGCGCGACTGACGCGCTCGCAATATGCATGAAAAACGCCTCGAATACCTACGCCTGGATATGCCTCGACGGCTCGTCAGCGCCGTGTTGATAAGCAAGCTAATTTCGACCCCCGTCGCGTCCTGTTCATAACTCATCATTGCCGAACAGGGCACGTGCGATAGAATGAATTTATGGCTTTTTGGGAGAAATGGGGACGAAAGATATTTGCGACCATCGGGGCGCTCTTGGCTCTTGGTATTGTTTTTTCCCTTGCCTATCGTTTGCCGCTTCGTCGCGGGAATTTGCCGGCGACCGATGGTGTTCCCGTTCCGACGCGGGCGGACGTTCTGCCGGGCGTGGTGGTGCCGGAACCGGGCGGAGCCGTGCCGGAGGGGGTAGCCAAACCCGAAGGCGTCAAGCCGACCATGCCCGGAGGATTAGTCGATAGGCGCAATATTCAGGAGATCAAGGTTGTCGGTGACAAGTTTGAGCCAGACACGATTATCGCGTATCGCGGCGAAGTTGTGCACGCGAACTTCCTAGCCGTGGACAAAAATTATGATTTCACTCAACCGGATTACGGCCTCTCGGGTGCCATTCGAAAGGGGGTGGGCTTTGTGGTGGAGTTCCAGGCGGTCACGACGGGGGATTTTGTTTTTTACTGCGCCTCTTGCGGCGGTCCGAAAAATGGTCCGGTCGGCCGCCTTATTGTCGTAGAGAAAGAATCATGATTATTTATAAATGACCATGCTGGTTTTTCGAAAAATAACTTTCGTCGTTGTCGGCGCGATCGTCGCCCTGGGCGGATTGTACGCCACCCTTTGGGTGGGCGCGTTCACTGGGCCATCCGGCTCGGGAGGCGTCGGCGCGGGGGCGGTGGCGAGCGATGCGGCCAACAATGTTGCGATCGGTACGTCAACGGTCTCCTCGACCGTGCGTCTCATGGTCTTGGGGTCGACGACAGATTCGAGCTATTTTTCATTCGACGCGCTTAGCAGGACCGCCGGGCCGTTGCTCTTGGTTCGTAACGACGGCAAGGTGAGTATCGCGACGAGTTCATTTAGTGCTACGTCAACACTCCGGGTGGCCGGCTATATTGAAGCCGCGACCGGCGGCTTCGTTTTCCCGGACGGAAGCGTGCAAACCGTTGCCGGCGGCGGCGGCGGCACCTCGACTCCGGCGGCTAATGTGACGGCAGGACAGTTCGGTTCGGCGGGCGTAGGCGG
>JBBUDB010000038.1:0-10561 GCA_038057515.1 Patescibacteria group bacterium
GGCAGCGACCGGATTTTGCTCGAAGAAATCCGGATCGCGGTTTTCGGGAAAGACACCGTTCGGAGCGTCGTGTTAGAATAAGAAGACGCACGATGCAGTTAATCATCCTCGTCCTCTCGCTCCTCCCCGGATTCGTCTGGCTTCTTTTTTATCTCCGCGAGGACTGCCACCCCGAGCCAGCCCGCCTTATCGTGCTCACGTTCCTCGCCGGAGCGTTCTCGGGCATCATCGCCTACTTCGCGCAAACTCTTCTTGGGGAGTACGCCTTAAAGCCTCTCGGCGTGGCTTCGCTCTCGACGATCGCCCTTATCCTTATGGCGGCCATCGAAGAGATCACGAAGTTCGGCGCCGCCTGGATAACCGTCCACAAGAACCCCGAATTTGATGAACCAGTTGACGCGATGATCTACGCCGTCGTCGCCGCGCTCGGTTTCGCCACCCTCGAAAACCTCGGCGCCCTCCAGGGCAATAACCTTCCGGAAACGGCGCTCATTTCCGGCGCGGCCCTGAATATCGCCTTTCAGACGGTTTCCCTAAGATTTATCGGGGCGACGCTCCTCCATACCCTCACCTCGGCGGTCGTGGGCTATTACTGGGCCATGGATATCCGCGAGTTTTTTGAGCGCCGTTTATTGCTCGTTGGCCTTACCTTTGCGACCGTATTGCACGCGGTATTCAACTATCTTATAATCAACCACAGGGACTTGAGCTATGCGCTCATTTTCGTTGTCACGATCGGTTTCTTTGTCTTGAGCGATTTTGAGAAGTTCAGGAAAAAGCCGGTATGATATACTATCTCTGCAATAATGAACAGCGCTGAAGAAAAGTTTTTCGAGGATCTCGCAAAGTTTGGCCCCGCCTCGCGCGTCGATGAGGCCGAGCCGGCCACCGCCGAACTCGCCCGGGCCTCGACCGTCGCTGCGCCAAGAGTAGTGGCTCGCCGGGAAGAAGAGCTTTCGAACGAACCCGAGGGTCAGCTCACGATCGATGTTTATCAAACGCCCGACGACATCATCATCGAATCGGCTATCGCCGGCGTGAAACCGGAAGATATAGACATCGACGTTTCGAGCGACTCGATTACCATTCGCGGCGCGCGCCATCGCGAAAGCCGCGTCCGCGACGAGGACTATTTTTATCAGGAGTGCTACTGGGGCCGCTTCTCGCGCTCCGTCATCCTGCCGCAGGAAGTCGATCCCGAGAGCGCCTCGGTGTCGTTCAAGAACGGTGTCCTCACGGTGAAGTTGCCGAAACTGAATCGCAAGAAGAGCCGAAAGTTGAAGGTAAGAATGGAGTAGTAAAACCAAAAACCGCCAGCTGGCGGTTTTTGGTTTTACTCCACGTGTCCCGCAAGATGCGGGGCATAAGAGTTTCTAGGTTCGCTTCGCTCACCAAGACAACTCTAGATGTCGGGCCGCGGGGAATCGAACCCCGACAACAAGACCCCCAGCCTTGCGTACTACCACTATACGACGGCCCGCTTTCGCGCCAGTTAAATCTACCGGCAAACAGGGGTTTTGTAAATAACAAAACGGTCGCCTTGGGCGACCGTTTACCAAACAAGCGAACCTTACGCGGCCTTTTTGGCTGGAACCTTCTTCGCCGGAGCTTTCTTGACGGCGGCCTTTCGGCCCAGGGATGATCCGCCTCCGGCGGACACTATCTTCTTGATGCAATTAGTGCAAACCAGCGTCCGCTGGCCAGCAACCTTAGCGTACTGCAAGTTCGGATATTTCCGCTTCCAGTTCGTGGGGTTATACTTGCCGCGGAGCTTGATCCGCTCCCCGCCCATCATTGATGTTTTTTCGCACAAAGCGCACTTCCGCATGAGA
Organism: Patescibacteria group bacterium; assembly: GCA_038057515.1. GTDB lineage: Bacteria > Patescibacteriota > Minisyncoccia > UBA6257 > 2-01-FULL-56-20 > DATJQA01. The sequence goes on from JBBUDB010000038.1 coordinate 1,833, forward strand.
GTTTCCGGTTGGTTTTGCCGGTATATCCTAACATGAGCCGGAAAAAGAGGCAACTCGGGGAGGGGTAAAAACGCAAAAAGCCCTCGAAAGGGCTTTTTGGGAATCCCGCTCAAGATAATCCCGGAGTAGAACCAGGTGGGTGGACTCAATTCATGCCCACGGGCTAGAATGATATCGCCCTCCCAAAAAGAATTATTTGATCCGAAATCTTAGAGCAGGACACCTGCAGTATACCACATGACCCTACGCTCCCGCCGTATCCTTTTTTACTCCCTCGTTCTCGTCTTCGTCTTTGCGGGCGTTGGCGCCGCTCTCTATGCACAGGGCTGGCGCCTTGACTGGGGTACCTTTGCCGCCAATAAAGTGGGGGCGATCTACGTGCGCACTGCTCCTACGGACGCCGATATCTTCCTGAACGACAAGCCCATCCGGCGAACCTTCAGCTTTTTCCAGACCGGCGCCCTCGTGAACGACCTCTTCCCGAAAGATTACCGGCTAACCATCACGAAGGACGGCTACGAACCCTGGCGGCGGCGACTGACCGTTAAACCCGCGGTGGTAACAACGGCAAAGTACGCCGTGCTCATACCAAAAAACTCCACCATCGCCAACCCAGGCCCGACCTCTGACTTCAGAATTATTGAAAACGAGATAATCCGGGTGACCCCAGACAAGAAGATCATCTGGCGCGACCGAACCTTGCCAGGTAATATAATCGTCGGCGCGACAGACGACGGCAATCGCCTGCTCTCGCTCGATGAAGCCAAACATCAATACTTTTGGAATGACCTGGCCGCACCGACTTCGACGGCCCTTACCCCCATCATTGCGAGAGCCGGACTCACTGCCACCCAGCAGAAAGCGGCGACTCTTTTGGTTGACCCGCCAGACAGCTCTCGCGTCTTTATTCGCCTGCCGCGCACACTCCTTCGCCTCGACCTCCAAAGCGGTCGACTCACGACGCTCGGCGCTGCCTCCTCGACCAAAACTATCGGCGAGATATCTTCTTCCCGTAATCGGACCGCCTGGATAACTTTTCACGAGACAGAGCAGTCCTCCGAACTCTTCGTATACGTGAACAATCGCAACGCCCTTGAGGAAACCGGCATTCCCCCCATTGTCGGCCGGACGGTGAAGCTCGAGTGGCTGCCGAACGGCCTCCTCGCCATCCTCCAGAACAATGGCACGCTCTACCTCTATGACCCTGGGCGACGCGATCTTTCACCGCGCGCGAACGATGTAAAAGATTTTGTAGCCGCGGCGAGCGGCGAATTTCTCGCCGCTCTCGAAAACCGAAGTTTGGAAATTTTTTCTCTCACCAGCACCGATTACTGGCGCTTCAATCTGCCCAGCATTGATACGGTCCGCAAACTAAGCTGGTACGCCGACCACCAACACCTCTTCGTCCACTATCCCGACCGCGTGGCCCTGCTAGACTTTGAGGATACTTCGCTCGAAACGTTTCAAACGGCAGCCGCGACCAGCAAGGCCGAATATGATTTGAACGAAAACGCGCTTTACTTTCTTAACGACGAACGCGTGATGAAGCTCGCTTTCCCCGGACGATAAAAAATACCGCCAGGGCGGGTCTTTTTAAATTATTTGAGGCGGCACCCGATCTTCCGGATGCCGCCTCGATTGTGGGCGATTACGCTGTACAAACGCTTAAGGAGTTCTCCTGCGGCTTGACGCGTCGGTCGCGCCGGACCCTACGGCTTGTTCCGTAGCCACGCCCGAGAGCGTGGGAGATAGTGGATCACCCCCTCTCAAGCGGTGGCGGAAGTTGCGGTGAGCGACCTCGCTGGCGCGATGAACGCGGCCCGGGTTGGAACGAAAGGAACCACGGCCAGGTGTTTGGCCCGGCAGTTGTAGCCATCCTCTCGGGAGTGATACGACATCCCATCGTGAACCTCGACGCGCTGCCAGGCTCGGATAAGACCATGCTCCGCGCCGCAGACGCCGTCCTCGGCGGCCGCGCACCTCACCGCTCGTGAACTTCCCGACCTTGTCGTCATTCAGTCCTCCGTTGGTGATCCGGAACTGTCATCGGGAAACCCGCGCCGCAAGAAACTGCTGGCGGGGCAACTTAGGCGTTTTGTCAGGTTGTCTCTACTGCCATAATTTATACACCCGGGGACGAAGCGCCGCAAGTCAAAAAGCCGGCTAGACGCCGGCCGTTTCCCCCTTCTCGTCTTTTATTTCCGAGCTCCAATCGAGCTTGGCCCACTCCCCGCAGGAGTGGCGTTCGTTGATGTTCGGCTTCTCGCGAAAGAACCCTTCATCGCATTTTGGACAGTGATAGCGGACCATAAGGAGAGTACGTTAGAGGGCTAGAGATTGGCGGGATAGAGAGTATATGCGGAAAAAAATAAAACGTCCCGCGACGGGAACGAAGGTATTATAGCAGGAAAATAGCCGGAATGCGAGGTGTGGAAAAAATAAAAAACCGCCTTTCGGCGGTTTTTGTACGTGTCTCGTGACACTTGATACTTGATACTCTTTAGCGCTTGGCCCACTGCGGGGCGCGACGGGCCTTTTTCAAGCCGTACTTCTTGCGCTCCACCATGCGGGAGTCGCGGGTAAGAAAACCGGCCAGGCGGAGATGCTTCAAAAGAGTTTCGTCGAACTTCACGAGCGCCCGGGCGAGACCCATGCGCACCGCGCCCGCCTGGGAGGCGATGCCGCCGCCGGAAACACGCACCGACATGCTGAACTTTTCGGCCAGCTTCAACTCGGTAAATGGCGAGACAGCCGCTTCGCGCAAGCGCGCCAGCGGGAAATAATCTTCGAGCTTCTTCTCGTTAACAACGAAGGCATGTGGGGCGCCAGACGTGATGCGCACGCGGGCCGTTGCCGTCTTGCGGCGGCCAACACCCTCGAAATAGCGGCCGGCGTGCTTCCCGGCCCGCAACTCCGCGGGATGGGTGGTGGGTTTAGCCACCGGAGCTTCAACCGGAGCGGCCGCCTTGGCGGCGACGATCTTTGCGGCGGGCTTCTTGGCCACTGCGGTTTCGGCTTTAATCATTGTTTGCAAATTTCAGGTTGGTGAGGCGACGCTGGTTCAGAAAGTTCTTTGGGAGCATGCGGCGAACGGTGTCGCGGATAACCTGACGCGGATTCTTTTCGAATGCCTGGCGGAAAGTGAGCGTCTTCAAATGGCCCATGTAACCGGTGTGACGGTGATACAGCTTTTCGGTGAACTTACGGCCGGTCAGAGCGGTGTGTTGCCAGTTCTCCAGTACGACGCTGTCCTTGCCGATGTTCTTCGGATCATAATCGGCGTGCTTTTTACCCTGGAGGATAATAGCTACCTCCGTGGCCACGCGGCCGAGCGGCTTATTTTTCATATCAATACGGTATTCCATGAGGGTTGCAATGATAGCGAAAGATGCAGGTTTAGACAAATTCAATGGTCGCCGTCGGAGCGCCGTCACGCTTGCGACTTTTTCCAAGCTTCACGATGCGGGTGTATCCCCCGGCGCGGGTCTTGTAGCGGGGCGCGATATCCTCGAAGAGCTTGTTCCCGACCGCCGCGTTCTCGAGGCGGGAAATAACAAGGCGCCGGGCGGCCAGCGTCTGTTTCTTGGCCAGGGTGACGAGCTTCTCGACCATCGGACGAATGGCCCGGGCGCGAGTCTCGGTCGTTTCGATGCGTCCAGCGCTAATAAGGTCACCCATGAGGTTCTTCAAGAAAGACCGACGGGGGCCCGTTTCACGATGGAATTTTCGACCGACTTTGCGATGACGCATGGGAGTTTTGGGCTAGGGATTATTTCTTTGACTTTGGCTTGGATTTTTTCACTGGCTCTTCCGCGGCCTCGACAACTTCGACGGTCAGGATCTTCTCGAAGTGATCTTTCAAGATGTTCGCGGTCTTGTGAACGGCTGAAGATGGGCTCACCGTGCCATCGGTCTCGATCTCGAGGCGGAGCCGGTTGTAGTCGGTGCGATCGCCGACGCGCATGTTATCCACGGTGTAGTTAACTTTTGTGACCGGCGAGAAGAAGGCGTCGATACCGATCTGGCCAACGGCGAGCTTTTCCGCCTTGCGGGACTCGACGGCCGAGTATCCCAGGCCGCGCTCAACGGTGAGTTCAGCTTCGAATTCGGCGCTCTTGCCGGAAAGAGTGGCGATGACCTCTTCTGGATTTACGATCTCGACTTCGGCGTTCGTTTTGATATCGGCGCCTGTCACGGTGCCATCCCCCTTTCCCTTGACGAGGAGCGTCTGGGGTTCATTCGTGTGAACGCGGAAACGAAGCTTTTTTAAATTGAGCGTTATCTCGACGACGTCTTCCTTCACGCCTGGAACGGTCGTGAATTCGTGAGGGGCACCCTTGATCTTGGCGTATGTTATGGCCGCCCCCGGAAGGGACGACAAAAGCGCCCGGCGGAAGGCGTTGCCGATCGTGAGCCCGTAGCCGGCGTAAAGACCTTCGATCTCGAAGACGCCGCGACGAGCATCTTCGGAGATGGTCTTAATGCTTACCGTGGAACTGATGTGGGAGTATTCCATGTGTGGTTTGTTAGTAATGTTTTTTATTTGCTAAATGATTCGACCAAGACGTTGATTTCAAACGGCGTTTCAATATCCTTCGGGGCCGAGAGCACGCTCCCCTCAAGCTTCGCGACATCAAGCTTCAGCCAAACCGGCGCCGCGTACTTCAGGAGATTTTCCCGCAATTCCTTGAAAGAAGTTTTCGCCACTGATTCGGGACGGATCGAAATAATATCTTTTGGCCGGACAACGAAGCCCGGAGCGCGAACGATCCGCTTGTTCACCGTGATGTGGCCGTGAACCACGAACTGGCGGGCCATTGAGCGCGAGCCGGCGAATCCAAGGCGGTAAACAACATTGTCGAGGCGGCCTTCGACGAGCTGGATCAAATTTTCGGCGGTCGAGCCGGAGCGCTCCTCGGCCCGTTTGAAGATCTGCCGGAGGTTGCGCTCATCGACGCCGTAAGAGAGCTTGAACTTCTGCTTCTCCTTGATCTGACGGCCGAAATCAGAAAGAGCCCTCTGGCGGGATTTGCCGTGCACGCCCGGACGGTAGGGCTTGCGCGTCAAGGCGCCCTTCGGGGATGCCGAACGGAAGGCCTTGAGCTGGAGGTGCTCCCCCAGCGCGCGTTCCTTTTTTTCTTTTGGACCCATCATGTGAGTAATTTAAAAGTTAAAAATCAAAGCGAAAAAAATTATTAAACGCGCCGGACTTTCGCGCGACGCGGACCGTTGTGCGGGATCGGAGTAACGTCTTTCAAAGAAAGAATATTGAAACCCTGGTTTACGAGCGAGCGGATGGCCGAATCGCGGCCACCGGCGATGCCGCAGAGGATTATCTCGACGTTCTGCATGCCGATGTTCTTCATCTTTTCGGAAAGCACGCCGACAACCTTGGAGGCGGCAAAGGGCGTCGCCTTTTTGGGACCAGCGAAGCCGATGGCGCCGGCGGAAGCCCAGGTGAGGACGTTCCCCTGCGTGTCGGTCACGGTGATAACGGTGTTGTTATAGGTGGAATTCACGTACACGCGACCCGTATCCACGCGCTTCGGCTTCTTGGCGGAAACTGCCTTCGGAGCAGCCGAAACCGCTCCCTCTCCGGTGGATGGAGCAGATTTTTGCGGCTTTTCTTCGGCAACCTTTTTCTTACCCATAAAAGTGATGTTTGGAATTACTTGAGATCAACCTTGCGCTTGCCGCTACCGGCGGTCTTTCGAACGTTGCCGCGAACGCTGCGAGAATTCGTGCGGGTACGCTGGCCGCGAACGGGCAAACGCCGCGCGTGGCGAGAGCCGCGATAGGTCTGGAGCTCTTTCAAACGCTGGATGTTGCGGCGAACGACTTGCCGAAGCTCGCCCTCCACCTGACAGTTCTTTTCGATCCAGTTTTTGATGCGGTTCACCTCTTCAGCCGAAAGCGCCTTCGTACGCTTCTCGGGGTCGACGTTCGCGGCTGCCAAGGCCTTCCGCGAAAGCGTGAGGCCAATGCCGTAAAAATAAGTAAGCGCGATCTCGACGCGCTTCTCGTCTGGAATATTTATGCCTAAAAGTCTCATTTCTTTAGCCCTGGCGCTGTTTGTGTTTCTTAATGGAACAAATAACGTAAATCCGCCCGCCGCGTTTCGCGATCTTGCACTTCTGGCAAATTTTCTTTACGGAACTGCGGACTTTCATAAAAATTAAATTTAAAGTTTAAAAATTAAAATGGAAAATTTCGGTCATTTTGCGCTTTGATTTTTGCATTTTGAATTTTTCTATCCTTTGTGTCTGATTCAGAGACGGCGAATGATCCGGCCCAAACGACCGTCGGGGCTTATCTCGACTTGCACCTTGTCCCCGGCCACCACGCGGATGTGATGAAGCCGAAGCTTTCCGGCCAAATGTCCAAGAATCTCCTTGCCGTCTTCAAAACGAATCCGGAACTTTAGACTGCCGAGGGCCTCATCGATGATTCCTTCGCGCCGCAGAGGCGCCGCATTGGATGGAGCGGGCATGCGCGATTAGGAGGTTTTTGTTTGATTGTGCATTCGCACGGATTGTGCCGCCTTCCGGGTCTACGGCCCCAAGGGTCGGGTACCGAAACGAGCACTCTGGCCGACCCCTGACTCGGGATACCTGGTTCATAAAACGAAAGAACCAGGCTGGCCGCAAAAAGCGACCGGCCGATGACCAGCGAATGCGAGTATACCCTGCTAACCCTACGGATGTCAATAAACCCTAATTTACCATTATCTCGACCCGGGCGGCTTTTTCTGGGACCTTTCCAAGCCATATCGGCCAAAGGGAAATCTCGGCTCGGACGAGCTCCGGAATCCCAAGAATGAGCGAACGCGCCTCGCTCACCGGACGCCCAAGCAACTTGGTTTTAAACGATGTCGGATCAAAGGCCGGAGCAATACGCCCGGAAGCCGTGACGGTGAGGATCATCTCTCCCTTCCCGATATTGGCTTTCGCATTTTCATACTTCAGGTTGAGGTCGCGGAAAACCGCCGTTTCCGGATCGCGGCCGGCAGAGATCATGAGGGCGGCCCGGAGGTCGCTCTCACGGAAGGCCATGGCTTTGAGTTCGGCTTCCCCGATTATGCTGAAGTTGCCCTTGTCGTCGGTTGCCTTATTAACGATGGTCTTCGTTATGGTCAGCTCGGAGGCGCCCGCGGGAATAAGGAGGTCGTCGGGCCGGTTAGCCAGGAAGTTGTTCTTCAGACTCGTCTCGAGGAGTGAGGTGATCTTCTCGCGCGCCGTCTTGATGTCGTTCTCGGAGGGGGTGGCTCGCTCGCCGACGAAGCCGCCGGTGGTCGGACTCTTTAGCGAACCATAGAAGCCGGTGTATTTCGGACCGCCCTGGAATCCGGGAATCGTGATTTTATCCGCGGGGCCCACATTATAATCAGCGCCGGCCTTATCGGCGGTCACGGAGGTTTCCATGCTTGAAGGAATAATCTTCCCGTCTTTTATCTCCGCGCCCGGAACGGTAACGGCGGAGTCCAGCCGGAATACTTTGCCTTCGGGCGTCACAAAACGCGTCATGGCGACGAGTGACTGGGCTTGCGAACTGTAGGCGTTGTAGATTGTGAGTCGTCCGGTCGCCTTTTGCGAGACCGTGGCCCGGCCGGAGGCCGGGAAAAACTGCGTGAGCGTCTTTTTCTGGTTTAACACCTCGGCCGGCAGGATGTGCGCCGCGGCATCTACTTTTGTGACCGTCTTCCCCGCCGTAAAGGCGCCGGAGAGTTCAAAAGGCGCAATGCGAAACTCGATATTCACCCGGGCCCGACCAAAGAAGGCGCCCGCGACCCAAATGCTTGTGGCGGAAATGGCGAGGAGGGCGGCGAGAACAACCACCGTCTTAAGGCGCGGCAGATGAAGCCGGCGCCGGGGTTCTCCTTTGTCGTAAGTATCATGAGCGGTCTTGTTCCTTTCCTCTTTGGCTGACTCGTCTCCTTCCACCGCATAAGCAGGGCGCTTTGGAACGATTTCTTCCTTTTCTTGCTCCTCTTCTCGATCCGAATTGTCCTCGGACGAAACAACGTTAAACTTGATCGGCGTTGCCACTTCCGCCTCGGCGGCGGCTTTCTTGCTTCGTTTCACTTTCACGGGCACCGAGGCGGCTCCTTCTCGAACGGCCGCCGGAATGCCAAGAGCGCTCTGTGGCACGATATCGGAAAGCGAACGAGCCGTCTCTTTGCGGAAGAGCGGGTGGAATGACTCGACATGGGCCTTCTCGGCCAGCGCCAGAATCTCCGCATCAACGGATTCGATAAGAATGCTCTTTTCCGCCGCCGCCGCTTCACGCTTCAGGATATGAAAATTACTGATGGAAGATTTGAGGTCGGCGTTCTTCGGCACGACAAGCACCAGCTCGTCGCCCGGGCAGGCCAAAATGCGCTCCACGATGGAGGCAACGCCCTGGTCTTTGTCGATAAAGATTCTTTCCATAAACGTATGCCTTGAGTATACCCTATCGATGGAGCAAAATAAATCTCCTTTTTACCGGTGTCGGGCGAAGGAAAATCATTATTTTTCCATCGGGTGGCCGCCCCGCGCGGAAGCGCCCAGCCAGTTCAGGTGACGCGCGAGCCAGCGATTCACCCAGGAGTCGCTTTTCGCAAAATAGAATTCGAAAAATGGCGCGAGGCGCGGGAAGATCATTTCTTCGGCCATGGGCCATTGTTTGGGATCGATCGAAACTCCCAGGCGCTCGGCGATCGTTTGAAGCGACGGCGCTAGAAGCGTGAA
>JBBUDB010000039.1:0-8576 GCA_038057515.1 Patescibacteria group bacterium
ACCCTCGGCATTATAACAGGATTCTCAATACACAATTTCCGGACGGTCGGGAGCGTAGGAAGTTTCAATGGCTTGGCCGCACTTAGCGCAAGAGCGCGCGTAAATCGAGGCGGGGTTTAAGAGTTGCGTCCGGATGTTATCTCTGCACAGAGGACATCGGCGCGGAATCGGGATGGAAAAACGACGATAAAACGCGAGTTCGCTGGGAATGATTTTATAATTACGACTGCAATCTTCACATCGGAGAACTTCTCTCGTAAAGGTGTCCGGCACGTCTTTAATATGGTCAGGAATTTCTGACGTCGGTTCGCGGTATTGGCGCGGATCTTCTTCGCGCCACACAAAACCATGAGCGCGCGCTTCTTCTTTAGTTAAAAGGGCAACCTCTGGACCGCGTGATTCATTGTATGCCCAGGGGGAAAGCTCCGCCGGGAAAAGTTCACCATACTCGCCTCGCGATTTCATATCAGCAATAATATCATTCCGAAGGGAAAGGTATTCATCTTTTGAATATGCTTTATTGAGAATGCAATATTCACCGTTCCGTACGCCAACGCATCCGAAAAGATTGCCGGAGCCGTGACAGCCGAAGCAATACTCAATGTCCCGAGCGTGGTAGTTCCAGACGCTGAATTTCACGTTATAAACAGAGAGTCCGCACCATGCCGCTTCGTATACTAATTCCGCATTGAGGCCAAAACTGCTGTAATCATACGCATTCACCGTCTTCGCTACTTCCTGAAACTGACAGTATCGCATGTTCTCGCCGCCATAAACGAGATACGAATTACGTACGTTTTTGCAATCATAAAGATAATCTCCGCTTGAATTAACCGCACGGATGCTACGAAACGCCTTCCGCGGCTGGGTAAGAAAAAATACCTCGGCCTTTTTCTGGAATGCTACTCGTTTTGCGCGCGAGCCAAGATCTAGATCATTAACGTAACGCTGAAATTCTTCTTTAGCGACCGGCTTGTTAAAAATGTGGTTCTGCTTGTTACGCAAGTTGATGCAACCGATGCAATTAGAGCATCCCGTAAGGTCGCGCGAGAAATAAATATCGTAGCAACTCTCACAGTACTGGGATGAGAATACCCGACTACTCCTGTCGACCATGGTAACGTCGTGGCAAAGTTCGGTGAAGTGCACGTTTTTAGCGTCGATAGTATCACTTGCGTCATTTACTCCGCGACCATAGGCGCAATCCTTTGAATTATCGGCACTGAATACCAGGTAACAGTTTTTTAAACTAGCGGCGGCATTACAGTAATCGCTATTTACCATGGTGGTATGTTCCGTATTTAGGGCTGGCAGAGGAACTGCCTCGAAGAGCTCCTTCCATTGCTCAAAAAATGGCCGCGCAGGATCATATTCCCGACCATACGATTTCGGATCCCATTTATCCGACCACCATATATCTTGTCGGTAGATAGCGTGAGGGGAATCGGGATGGTAGAACGTGATGACATTATCCCCCGTGAACGCGCAGGGGCGTTTATAGAGCATTCGTTGCCCCTGCCACCCTAACCGTCGTATCAATCTGCATCGAGGACAGCGCGTTGGCGGCGGAACCTTAATCTGCTCGTAAAACCCGAAGTCATCCGGATCAATGACGAAATCCTTCTTACAATTTTGGCAATTCCTTGTCTCTTGTTTCATGTCGCTTGTCGCTTACGACTAAATTAGTGGCTCGGGCATCTGGCCCTCATCCTGTTGCTTCGACTTGCCGGTAATGATGGCTTTCTCGCTCGCGCTCCGGATGATGCCCGCCTCCTCTTCTTTGATGAGTTTCATGGCATCGTCAGATGGAATGGAATACTGCCGATGCGAGGCCTCGGCAATTTTTTCGGCATACGATGGATGCGCTGGCGGCAAGACCTTCAGAGTCTCGGCCGAAAACGGGTCATAGGACTCACCGTCGATCATGAGCTTGATGTAAAACTCGCGCGTACCGAGATTGATCATGTCTTTTGCCTTGAAGATGGGCACCATCTCCGACTCAAGCCGTTCCGCGTCGTCTCCGCCGACGCGGAAAATGACGATCGTGCCCACGTTCCCCAGAACCGCCGAACGGACGGTTGGGATGAGTTGGCTTGAATATTGGTGCGCGAGCGTGAGGCAAACGCCGTATTTTCGCGCCTCGGCCATAAGATGCTGGAACGTCTCGGTAACGATATTCTGAAACTCGTCGACGTAGAGATAAAAATCTTTTCTTTCTCGTTGGGGCATATGAGCCCGAGCCATACCGGCCTGCTTAATCTTCGTGATGAACATGGAGCCAAAAAAACTCGAATTCTCCTCGCCGATCTTTCCCTTCGAAAGATTGATAAGCACGATCTTTTGCTTATTCATCATTTCTTCGAAATCAATTTTGTTCTCTTTCTGACCGAAGATGTTGCGGAGCATCGGATCGGAAAGGAACTGGCCAAGCTTATTGACAAGCGGAATGATGGCGGTGGTGTCGAACTTTTCTGACCAATCGGCGAACTCGATCGCCCAGAAGCGCTTCACCATGTCGTCCTCGATGTACTCTATGACCTTCTGGCGGTAGGCGCGGTCGGTAAGCATGGAAATCATGCCCCGCATGGTGGCGTGGGGATAATCTAGAAGCGCGAGGCAGGTGAAGCGAAAAACGTGTTCCAGGCGGGGCTTCCAGTTGGCGGCGAACTGGCGCTTCATGACCTCGATGAGCCCCTGGGTAAGCTGGTGCTTGAAACCGGGGTCGATATTCGCCAGCGGATTGAAGGAGGCGGCGTATTTCGGGTCAGAAGGATCAATGATACAGACATCGTTCATGCGTTCCTCGGGGATGGCCGGCAGAACGTCGTCAATGAGATCGCCGTGCGGATCGATGACGCAAACGCCGTGACCCTGGGCGATGTCCTGCCGGATCATGAGCTCAAGGAGTTTTGACTTACCGACACCGCTTTTGCCGATAAGGTACATGTGACGGCGGCGATCTTCGCGCTTGATGCCGAAAATATATTTTTTCTCCTCAAGGGCGGCGACATAGTTCGTGCGCCCGAAAAAGGTCGCCTTCTCGGGGTCGGTTCGGCCATAAACCGGCAAATCCGGCGGCGGCGGTGCCGTGCGGATGAGCTGGATCCTGGTCGGTGGATTATTCGGAGGGCGTTGTTGTTCGGCCATATAATATATTTCTTTTAAATTGCGCTCATCTCGTTCAAAAAGGCCTCGTAGTCGCGCATGGCGGCCTGCGCATCTGCCGGCGAGAGACCGAACCCGGGCGTGTGCACCAGGTCATTACGCAATTTATGGGCGCGCCAGAGGCGTTCCAGGGTGGTGACTTCGTCCGGGCTAAGGCGGGTCATGCGATCGGCCATATGTTCGCCGGGTAGGCCCATCCTCTTCAGAATATCGTCCACAAACGCATCGGCTTCGATAATGGCCAGGCGGGTGGACTCGGGCACGCCGGCCTTGAAGCGCTTGACGATCGCTTGCCAGCGCTCCCGAAGTACGGCCACCTGAAGCGAAAGTACTTTTTTCTGGGGCGCTACATCGCCCGAAAAACTTGGCCGGTATTCAAGAGACTTGACGAAGGCGTAGATGCCAGAGAAAACAAGGATGACGTCGGCCGCGATAAAGACCACCCTTAAGATGGCAAAGGCGTTGCGGAGCGCCGGATCGGTGATGAGCGTGTCAATGTTCATGTGGTATCGGCTATTGATATGATTCGATCTCTTTTTCATCGCCGAAAATCGCCAAGCCCGCCGGCGGACCCGCCTTCTTACTCGCCACCTGGCGAATGTGCGGCGTCGTCGTCACGTATCTTGTCGGCGGATGAAAAATCGTCGCGAAGCATTTCGTGGTAATCTCAAATGGTTGTTTCTTGAAGTTCCAGTCGAAAATCGAGGAGGTGATAACCTTGCCAATGAAGTTTTCCGGTTGGATATTGCGATGGCGGTAATCGTATATCAAGCGCTGTTTCTTATAGTTGTTGCGCGTGTTTGCAAAAATAAACGGTTTGACATACGGCTTTCCTGCGGGATAGACCAGGGTTTTCGTGACCGCCCGGAACGAGTTCATGCTTTGGTGCGCGTATTGGTTTAGAGAGCCCATGACGCCGCGCTTCGCGTAGCTTTCGTAGAATAATTCCCGGGGCGAGAAGTAATTCACGCGGATGATCATCTCGAAAGCGGGTCGGTCGAGATTTTCTTCAACGGCCTTCAGCGTATCCGTCTCTCCGGGCGTACGCATGAACGACTTGAAAATGGCGTTGTCTTCTTTTGAATCTCCGACCACGACTTCAGTGATGGGCAAGATACCGGTCGAAAAATCCCAGGAGCGCGAGGCGCGTTTTTTTGCCACCGCCGCCGCGGCGCCTTTCGACTCTTTGAGGGTCCGGACCAGCGGTTGCCACTTTTTCTGCCAACCTATTGCGACCGGCGTAGCTAAAAATTGAATAGCGACGATTTCTTCTTTTTTCGCCTTGGCGAAAACCTCAATAAGAGCCGAAATGGGATCGTATTCTTTTTCTTCGTCGGGCGACTCAAAGTCCTCGAAGGTTTTGATCGGGTACGGGGATTCCTTTGCCAGAGTAATCTCCGAACCCCACATGGTGTAGTTCTGGGCGTTCATCTCCTTCAACGTGCCGGGAAAACGGGTGACGTAGTCGTCCGCTTCTATAATTTCGATATCGGGGTAGTTTGCGTAAAATGCCGCCTCAACGAGCATCTTGGTTTTGATGAAGGTGCGAACATAAAAATGAACCTCCCCGCCGAAGCTCACGATCTCAAAAGAAAAAGTACGCGGCGATTCACCATCCCACCACTGCTCCACGATATCTCCTGGAGAGTTCCGCAGGGCGTGTATGGCGGTCAAGACCTGCTCCATGGCTCGCGGACTTTTTAGGGTTTCCCGCGGCAGAAGGAGCTCGAGAAGCACCATATTAGTCGACCTTAAATAGTGCTCGTTCCGCCAGAAGCGCCAAATAGAACTCGAGAGCGGCGCCAAAAGGAAAAAAGCCCAAAGCCACCAGGTGAGGGCAAGAAAGCCGCCGAGTTGTCCGAAGAGAGAATAGAGGGCTTCGCTCATACTACCCCCTATTGTACTACGATTCGCGTACTTTGTAGGTACCGTCGCCGAGGCGCTTAAAGAAGCTCTTGTTCTGCAAATTAACGAGGATGGTGTTCGGCTTAAAGAAGCGCTCCTTCAGGACGGCGAGCATGATGTCTTTGGGGCGCAGGGCGCCATTTTTCTTCAAAATGCGCTCGATGACTTCGCGGGCCGTGCCCGGTTCGTAGCCGTGTTCGGCTAGCGCGTAGGTGCCGCGGCCGACGAGAACAAAGCGCTCGTCTTTGATGAGCTCGTTGTGTACCGTCGGCGCCGATGCCGGGCGGGCCAGACCCTGCTCGTTGATGAGCTTGGCGATGGCGCGGAAGTGAAGCGGCTCCCCTTTTTTCTTTAGGGTGAGATAGATGCGGTCGCGCACCGTCTTCGGCTGGATCTCCGCCCACTCGGCGAGACCAACATCGCCGTAGGACGAGGTGGTGATCTTCTTGGTGATAGAGAGCCAGCTCGCGGCGTGCATGGCCGGAATGCCGCTTTTCTTGACGAAGGCCTCAAGCTCCTTGCCGTAGTGGCCGCCGAAGATCTCGTTGCGCTTAGATTTTAATACCGACGCCCACTGCTGAATGAAGGCCGTCGCGGTTTTGAGGTGTTCTTTGTCGAGGTAATAAAACGAGGCGAAGTGCCGGTCTTCCGGGTAATGGAAGAACGACTTTGACGATTCAAGGAAGAGCGCCAGGTGATTGCGAGTGAGGCCGTCAACGAATTTATTGAGATCGGCAAGCAATGCCTCTTCGCGCGCCACGCCGCCGTTTTCCTTGAGGAACTTCCGGGTGCGGGCAACCATTTCCTCGGAGGTCATATCGCTCGCAATTTTCGTCTTCAAAAGAGCGATGCCGGCGGCTTCGATCTGGCGGACGCGTTCGCGGGTCACGCCGTAACGGGCGCCGAGCGCGGCGAGCGTCTGCCGTTCGCCGGACTTATCGAGCCCAAAACGACCGGTGAGTATCTCCTTCTGCCGGGGAGTGAGTTCGCTCCAGAGCTCCGTGAAAACCTTGGTTGCTGATGTCATGGTAGTAATTGAGTCGATTATAACCTACCCCTAGACAATAGTCAAGCGGGATGGGTTATGCACAGGGGGGGGACGAGAAATCAGGGAGCAGAGAACCGGAAAAACAGATGGCCAGATAGGTTAGAGAATTCTGTTATCTTAACTACTTGGCTCCCCTCGCTCGAATGTTCTGCCAGACGACGAGCAGTGGGCTCGCCACGAAGATCGACGAGTAGATGCCAGCCGTTACGCCCACGAGCAGGGTGAGAACAAAGTAGTGGAGATTTGTCGGACCGGTAAAGTAGAGGGCTAAAAGCACGAGAATGAGGGTGAGCGAGGTGTTGATCGAACGGGCCAGCGTTTGGTTCACGCTATCATTCACAACATCCGCAAAATTTTTCTTACCCCGATCGAGGACAAGATTTTCCCGAATACGGTCAAAAACGACGATGGTGTCGTGGACGGAAAAGCCCATAACGACGAGGAGAGCGACGATGAAGTTGCCGTCGATCTCAACGCCCCGGGAATACCCGAGATAAGCCAAAAGGCCCGCTGGAATGGCGACATCGTGGAAGAGCGAAACGAGGGTGATGAGGCCGTACGTCCAAGAAGATACCGGCCGGAAGACCTTCCGGAAAGCGAAGGCGATGTAGAGCGAAATACCGATAAGAACCAGGGCGAGAGCCATGAACGATTTATTCCGAAGCTCGGCGCCAACCGATGGGCCGATCGACTGGAAGCTCAACTCCTCCGCTCCTTTGAATTGCTCTTGGAGTTTCAGGAAATATGCCTGGCGATCTCCTTCGACCGCGGTCGGAAGCTTGGCGAGGTAGGCCTTGTTTTGCGGGTCGAAGGTGACGCGCACGTCGGTGAGCTTGAACTCCTCCTTAAAGAATAATTCGAGCGCGGCGGCCGTGACGTTTTCGCCCGGCACCGAGAGCTTCCAAAGCGCGCCGCCCTTAAAGTCGATGCCTTCGAGGAAACCAAAAGCGATTATCGCGGCGAGAGAGGCAACGACGAGAAGAGTCGAAACGGTGAGAAATGCTTTTCGATAGCCGATGATGTTAAGCATAGTTTAAAAATAAAAAATCAAAATGGAAAAATAAATCGATTGCGCCGTCACTTTGATTTTTGATATTTGCATTTTTATTTTCTTATGTCGCGACTGAAAACAGCGAGGAAGAGACGGGTCGTCGTAATGGCGCTGAACATGCTCGTCAAGGTACCCAAGAGCAGGGTGAGGGCGAAGCCCTTCACGAAACTTGAGGTGAAGTAATAGAGAATAAGAGCGGAAATAATCGTGGAGGTATTCGAGTCGCGAATGGACGGCCAGGCGCGGCGAAAACCTTCGTGGAGGGCGGCCGCTTTGCCCAGCCCCCGCTTCCGCTCCTCTTTGATGCGTTCGAAGATAAGAATGTTGGCGTCGACGGCCATGCCGATGGTGATAATGAAACCGGCCAAACCGGCCAGGGTGAGCGTGATGGGCACGATCTTAAAAACCGAAAGCGTGAGAACGATATAAATCGCGAGCGCGAGCGCGGCAAAAACGCCAAAGAGGCCGTAATAGCCGATCATAAAGACCACGACCAGTCCGGTGCCGACCGCGCCGGCAAAGATGGCTTTGTGCAGTGAATCGGCGCCGAGGTTGGGGCTCACCGTCATCTGGTCGACAAGCGAGATCGGCGCCGGCAGGGCGCCGGCGTTGAAGCGCTCGACGAGCTGGCGCGCCTCCTGGAGAGTGAACTGGCCGGTGATGACCGCCTTGCCGCCCGTGATCTTTTGGTTGACCGTCGGGCAGTCGTTCTGGCTCGAGATCTGGTTGTCGAGAAAGAAGCAGAGGGGTTTGCCGACATTCCGCTCGGTGACGGTTTCAAATATCTTCGCGCCTTCTTCGTTGAACTCGATCGAGACCTGCGGTTTTTGCGTTGTTTGGTCGAAAGAGATCTGGGCGCCGGTAATGTAGCGACCGGTGAGATCGGTCGGCAAAAAATTAGTGCTTGAACCGACGACCTCCACTTCCCGAAAATCGAGAAGCGGCGTGGCGCCGATCTGGGCGATGGCCTCGCGGATGTTTTGAACACCGGCTAATTCGACGACGAGCTCATCAGCATCTCCCGACTTCGCCAGGAAAACCTGGGGTTCGGAAACACCGAAAAGGTTCACTCTTCGCTCGATAACGTCGCGCAAGCCATTCAGGACGGATTGCCGATCGCCTTCGGGCACACCGGAAAGATCAACGCGATAAACGAGATGGCTGCCGCCCACGAGATCCAGCCCGAGCCGCCAGGAGCGCCACTTCGAACCGATCGGACTTTGCGGATAGACAAAAAAGCCGCCCAGGACGGCGAGAGCGATAATGAGGGCGAGATAAAGTCCGGGTCGGCGCATGGAAGTCAACGGGCGTAAGTGTAGCCCCTCGCTTCGGGACAGCTGATTTGTATGACTTCGTTCAGTGTAGCAAGAAAAGCGCCCGTGGGGCAAGTGGACGCTGATTGGTGAG
>JBBUDB010000040.1:0-7524 GCA_038057515.1 Patescibacteria group bacterium
ATCACTAATCGTTTCTCGCGCAGATCACGCAAAAACCCCGTCGGTCTCCAGGAGTTTTTGATTTGGAAGGTGAAATAGCGGAAGTTCAATCGGCGGCTGGACAAAACTCCGCCGGGCGACCATGATGAGGACTCATGGATATCCGACTTACCGAGGAGCAGTACCGGGAAATCATAAAAAGTTTTCTTATCGGCCAGTACGCGCGTGAGATTGCCACGGAGCGTGATGGCGGGAATGCGGACGATCTGCGCCCCCTCGAGAGCTTTCTCTTCTCTTTTGCGCCGAACTTCAAAGCCGAGAACCTGGTTCGCTCGACAGGTGACGCCCTTCTGCCAGCCAAGGAATTGGAGGCGGAGTGTTTCGACATTATGGACGAGTACGACGAAGACCGCTTTTGGCATCGCCTGGAGCAGGAGCTGGGTGAGCGGGATTTTTGGGAAACGGCGAGCGCCTCCGAACGCGGCGCCATCGAGGCAACCGGCATGTGGCCCGACCGCGTGAAGGAGTCGTGCCGGAAGTATCGCCGCGAATTCCACGCGCATGGCATTGATCGTTTGCGCCTCATGGGCTCGCCGCGCGATTCTCATTCGCCCACCCGCCACCATGGCGCGGACGATGCGAAGCATGACGAATAAAAAATTTGAAGAACTAGTTGCCGAAGCAGTAGAGGCCATTCCAGAAAAGTTTCGGGCTAAGCTCGAAAACGTGGTTTTTCTGGCGGAGAAAGAGCCGAGCGTGGAGCATCTCGAAGACACCGATACGTCGGAAGGAGAAACGCTTCTAGGACTACAAGAAGGGCCGACCTTGGGCGAGCGCAAGGCCTATCCGTGGCATCTGCCGAATCGCATCATTATCTTCCAGAACGCCCACGAGGATGAAGCCAGGGAGACCGGCCGTTCCATCGCCGAGGTGGTGCGCGAAACGGTCTGGCACGAGATAGCGCACTTTCTGGGCATGGACGAGCGCGAAGTCGAGAAGGCGGAAGAAAAGCGCCAAAAGCGAGCGGCATAGCTCGGGCAGAAGTTATTTTTGAGATGGGCTCTCTTGCGGCGCGCCCCGTCACGCTGTAGAGTAGGGCCATGCAAACCGAGACCAAGGGGATGATGTATCCGGCTCCCGAGGAGCCGAAAGAGGAGGTGAAATCAACCGAGGTCGAGGAAGAGACGACGGAGGCCCTCGGGCGGAAGAGTCCTGAGATCAACAGCTCTGAACGGGCAAGCTCGAAGTGGTCGGCCATTGAGTTTTTCGGGGCGAGCAAGATCGTCGCCCAACTTGACGCCGTAAAATACTTGGAGCTCACGGAGGGTGAACGAGAGAAGATCGGACACTCCTACGTCGCCATCGCGCGGCGAGAACTCGCTCGCTTCAAGGAGCCGGAGACGCAAACGTTGCTTCGCGGGGCCATCGCGCGTTTCGAGCTTGAATCGCGGACACATTAGAATGCATCTCCAGCGATTTTTCGGTGAATTTGATCTTGCCGGGCGAGCGCTTCGCGTTACGGACCGGGAACTTTTGAGCCAATGGAAAAATGTCTTGCGCCTCAAGGCGGGGGATCGTGTTGTCCTCGCCGACGGTGCGGGCAACGAGAGCGTGGCGGCTTTGCGTTCTTTCACCAAAGATGGCGCGGAGTTCGATATTTTGGAACGAATGAGAAATTTTGCCGAGCCGGCTCGGCAGGTCGTTTTGTATTGCGCTATTTTGAAACGCGAGAATTTTGAGTTCGTGGCACAGAAGGCCACCGAGGCGGGCGTGGCCGATATCGTGCCGCTCGTTACGGGTCGTACCGTGAAGCTTGGCATGAAGCTGGAGCGACTCGAAAAAATAATCAAGGAAGCCGCCGAGCAGTCCGGTCGTGGCATCGTGCCGCGCCTTCGCGCCCCCGTTTCTTTCCAGGATGCCGTGGATATGGCCGCTGAAGATGGGAGGCTGAATCTGTTTTTTCATACTGACGGAGCGGCAGGATTGCCCAATGATATCTCCGAGGCGGAAGAGGTGAACGTCTGGATCGGCCCCGAGGGCGGCTGGGATGAGGCCGAAGCCGCCGCCGCGCGCTTCGCCGAGTTTCGTTTTACCTCGCTCGGGTTGCTTACCCTCCGGGCCGAAACCGCGGCCGTTATCGCAACCTATCTTGTGGCGCACGGCGAATAAGCATCGTACGCTCATTACTTGGTTTGGGCAGTAATCGCCGCGTGTTCGTCAAAACGGTTCCGAGCCCGTCGTCGTAGGTATTCCACGCCCTTGACCATGCGTGGTTTTATTTTATTCCATTGTCTTATTCGCGCGAATGGGCGAATGATGAAGGTTGGTTTTCATGTCATAAGTAGGGAGGTCATCCGTTACATATGGTACCCGGGCGGAAAAATGGGCGGTGAGGTTCCATGTCCGCCGCAGGGGCGTTTATAAACCAACACTATTTTATCAACACACAAACCAATGACTAAATTACAAAGGGTCGCGGGGGCAGTGGCGGTCGTCGCCGTGGGCACGATGCTTGCGGGGTCGCTTGCGCTCGCAAAGAACGACAACGGCAAGGGCCGAGAAAAAGAAAAGGAAAATAAAGGTCAGCATGAAATGGAGGTGCGAAAGCTGGGATCGACCCTCGAACTGCACATTTTCGACGATGGCAAGGTTTTGCTTCGCGGGGCGAAGGTAACAGCCGTTAACCCGACGAGCGTAAACGCCTCATTCTCGTGGGGATCATACACCCTAAACGGCGTTATCACGACCGACGGTTCGACGAACATCATCCGGAAGTACGGAGGCCGCGGGACGCTCGCCGAATTTTCGGTGGGCGATATCTTGAGCGTGCAGGGCATCTTGGTTCCTGGGCAAAGCCAGCCGACCATTCTCGCGCGCATCATCAAGAATTGGTCCGTCCAGAAGAAAAATGCAACCCTCACCGGGACGGTAGGTTCGATCGATGCCGTGAATTCGAAATTCGTGCTGAACACGGGCAATCAAGGCGCGCAGACAGTGAGCGTCTCATCCTCGACGATGATTAAGAGGGGTGATGTTGCGGGAACATTCGCCGACATCGCGGTGAACCAAAAGGTCGCCGTGAAGGGTCTTTGGGATAATAACCTAAATACCATTGCGGCCGACGAGGTGCGTATCTCGGTTGAAAAACCCGAGGAGCAAAAGATGACGCTTCAAGGTGCAGTGAAGACCGCGCCGGCATCGAGCACCGCGCCGACGAGCTTCGTGCTCACCGTGGGTAGCACCGACTACACGGTGAACGTGGCGGCCGATACCGCGACCCTGAATAATGCCTGGATTCGCACATCGCTTGGCAATATTGCGGTGGGACACACGGTGCGCGTGTACGGCGCAGTTTCCTCGACGACCGTTGATGCGACGGTGGTCCGCGACGTGAGCCTCTAAATATATGAGCGTTCTTGGAAAATAGCGAAGGTGTAACGCGGCCCCTGGGGGCCGCGTTTGTCTTTATAGACAGGCCATTGTGCGGGGGTACAATAATAACAATCATGACCCGAGGCGAATGGGAAGCAAAGCTCAAAACCGAAGGGTTCGCGCAAGTCTACGCGCGAATGGATCCGCCGGAGATGTCTTATCCGCCGCACGCGCATAGCGGGCCGGTGGCTCGCGTCATTCTCGAGGGCGACATGGTGCTTACCGTCGGCGGCGATTCGGTGACGCTCTCGCCCGGAGACCGGATGGACATTCCGGCAAGCGTGACGCACGCGGCGCGCATTGGCCCCTACGGGTGCACGTATCTTATCGGGGAGTAGGCGCTTGCTCTCGCCGCAATCGAGTGATATAACCGAATAAGCTCGAAAGGAGGTGACGCGTGAGTGCGCGCTTTGAGCTTTGTGAGGTATGCGGTTCTCATGGGCGTATTGTTACGGTATGCGGTCGACGCACCCGAGAGGTAGCGTGTATGGCTCACGGGCGCGTTGTTCTTCTTCTCGCTATCTTATTTCTCTTCTACAGATTACGCCGGAGCTGGTTTCAGCCCCTTTCCTTCAATGAACTCCAGCGTTTTTTCGTTCATGAGAAGCGTCTCTACATAGTGGTGGACGCGTTCGGGGTCGGTGTCCGGATAACGGCGGGCGAGATATTCTGCTTGTCCTTGGAGTTCGGTCGGGTCTATCTCGATGTGTTCTTGTAGGGCGATGCGATTCAAGATGAGGCGGGTTTTTGCTTGGCGTTCGATGTATTCCCTCTCGTCCTTAATGAGCTCGGCTTCTGTCTTGCCGAGGCGCTTCAGGTACTCTTCCATGGAGACGTCCATCTTCTTCGCATCCTCGTGGCGGCGCTCCGCCATGGCGAGGAGTTCTTCGGCCACGGCGCTTTCGGGTACGGTGAGTTTTGTTTCTTCGATAAGGCGCGCGGCGATGGTTTCACGGCGCTTCTGCCTTACGGCAGCTCCCTTTTCTTCCTTCAAGCTTTCCTTAACCTTTGTCTTGAAGTCAGCGACGTTTTCAAAGTGGCCGAAAGTTTTCGCTAGTTCATCGGTGAGCTCGGGAAGCGTTTCCGGCATCTTGCCGTCTGGCGAGCTCGCGCGCATTTTGCGGATGCTTTCGACGGTTTCGTTCACTTCATCGTCCTCTACCTCCACGGGTTTTTCTTCTTCAACGATCTTTTTCCCGATCTTTTTATAGTCGGGAAGCGAAAATTCAGGAACGACCGGAACCTCGATCTTGAATTCCAGGGGGTTGCCAGCCGCGAGTTTCGTGATGGTGACGCGCGGGCGGCCCATCGGTTCTAGTTTTTCGGACTCGAGGATGGCCGGGTAACTCTCGCCGAGCGCGAGGTCAGCGGCATCATGCATGAGGTCGGCGTCGGTCACATGCTGGCGCATGATATCTACCGGCACCTGGCCCTTGCGGAAGCCGGGGAGGGAGAACTCCCGGCGCACATCCTCGCGCACCGCGTCGATGTGGGCCCGCATCATTTCGGCGGAAATGACGGCCTCGATCTCGGCCTCGCCGTTCTTTATTTTTACCTTCGCTTTTTCGTATGGTTTGGGGTCGGACATGTTTTTATTTGTCGGTTCTTTCCAGGACGTTTAACTCCCGCGTATTGATATCCATTGTGGCGGTGAGGCGCTTAAGATAGGGAAGGAGTTCCGGAGTTTCTTCGGTGATGACCTTGAGGGCGAATTGCGCGACCCACTTCGCCTTTTCTTCGGCTCCGGGACGGTCGTAGCCGGCGAGCTCCCGATAGGGCGCCGAGGACATCAAGACCACGCCGTCCTCCTTCGGGATGCGGCCTTCGTTCAGGTTGCTAAGAAGCAGGCGCGCGGCGGTCGCGATTGGCAATCTGAGCTCTGGGTCGAACGGGCCGACGATGATGGCCGTGTTCGCTTCGTGGAGCCAGTCGAATCCTCGGCCGACCGCGAGTACCCACTCTTTGTGCAGGGTGTCTGCCGCAGGCCGATTGGCCGCTTTGGTCTCTCGAACATTCTCGATGTTTCCGGAAACGAGCGGGATGAAGTCGCGCATAATTTGCGCTGGCATGGCCGGGTAGAGGTCTCGGAGGATATTCTGCAGGTTGCCCTCAGAGGCATCGGTCACGGCGGCGAGGTCTACGGGCGCGCGCGACTCGTCATCGCCGTGAAGAATGAGCGCGTCGAGATCGGTTTCAATGCCGACCATGATGGGATAGACGGCATTACCGTTTCCAAAAACGCGCTGGAACTGATTCCGGAGAGCGAGCGCCGAGGCGCGGGCGGCGTCGGTATCGTAATTGAAGCCGGCGCAACCCCGGTGCTTGTCGCCGCGCGAGAAGTGGTAAGTGGCGATGACAAGGCACGATCTTTCGCGGCTGATGGAGTATTCGACCCAGCCAGAGATGCTTTCTTTGAATCCCGTCCAGCCGAGGTCGAACTTGCCGCCCACGTTCCGCCAGGGTTGGATGATGCCAAGCGCCGTTTTCGTAATCTTCGGGAGGTGGAGGCGGCCATCCATGCACTTCAAGGCGCTAATTTCGAGCGGGTGCTTTTCCCGGTACAGTTTGCGGTCGAGGAATGTTTTCGGCGATTTGAATTCCTGCGAGTGACGCGCGTTGACGTCCAAGAGATAATCGATGCCGTTCATGGGTGGTTAGTTGATTGATGCAGAAAACATTGTCGCAGAAAATAGCTGAAAAATCAATTCTTTTGGGGAAAATATTGGCGCGTGAGGCATCCATTGACTTTTCTCTATAATAGATTTATCATGAAAATAGTGCATGGGCTCGGGCCCATGAAAGAAAAGAGGCCGTTCCATGGAAAGAAAGTTACGCGTATTGATTATCGACAACGCGTCGATAATCCGCACATTAGTACGAGAGCAGCTCAAGGCCCTCGGCCACGAGGTGACCGAAGAAGCGTCAAGCGGCGAGGAGGCCCTGGCTATCTTCGAGCAAAGCCGAAGCCGGTTCGACCTCGTCATCACCGGCTACCGTACGTTTGGTCTCACCGGCACGATGCTCGGTCTGGGCATCCGGGCGCTGCGTCCGAGGATGCCAATCATCATCATGACCGGAGACGACGCGGATACGCTGAAGCCGAG
The DNA here is from genome assembly GCA_038057515.1 of Patescibacteria group bacterium. GTDB lineage: Bacteria > Patescibacteriota > Minisyncoccia > UBA6257 > 2-01-FULL-56-20 > DATJQA01. The sequence goes on from JBBUDB010000040.1 coordinate 6,516, forward strand.
AGATCACGGCTTCCCCGTTCTCGAAAAGCCGTTCTCGATGGTCGAGTTCCAAGAAGCCATCGAGAAGGCTTGCGGCGGCGAGTAGCCGCCAAGAGACGCGGCATCATGAAGATCAAGAAACGACGACCCAACCACATCGGGGGGTCGTCGTTCGCTTTTCGTATCGCAGATGGCGCGTCCAATGATATTGGCTTGCCGCAAAATTACTATCCTTAAATTACAATTGTAACTTAAGGATAGTGAATAGTATGAAGATATAAAAATTTTTCGCTGGGGTTTATGATAAAAACGGTGAGCCCCTGACGCGATTAGTTGCGTAAGGGGCTCGAGATGATGAGAGGGGAGCGGAGCGTCAGGCGACTTCAGCGGAATCTCGGTCGCCGTCATCTTCGGCGGGCTGGAAGCGCTTCCAGGCCTCCTTGCAGATGTAGTAGGTTCGACGCCGACCATCGGCGTGGTGGACGTGCGCGAAGCAAGCCACCTTAATGGCGCGGCCGCTTTCCGCGGCGAGCGCCTTGAGGCGGCTCTTCGCCGCCATCTGCAGGGCGATGACCTGCAGAAAGTTGAGGTCGACGCCGTAGGCCTTCCCGCACGGCGTGTGCGTGTAAAGCACGACGGTCGTGATGCCCTTCAGGTCTTGGGCCTCGAAGATCTCGTCGATGAGGTCGAGGTCGGTGGTCCGCCCCGGCTTCAAGATCGGCGATTTCTCAGGGATCTTCAGAGCGCCGCCATGGCCGCCCAAGAGGTGGATACGCGGATTCTGTCTTGCGGACTGCAGTGCCGCGTGATTCGCGAAGATGTCGTGGAGTTGGTCGCCATCGGAGCAGGCGACGACGATCGCGCCGTCGCGCTGGTTCAGTTGATGGCCGTCTACGTCCCGTAGTACGCCGAACTGGCGAAGCCCTTCAACGATGGCTTTGTCGATGTCGCTGATGTGCAAGTTGTCCTCCCTTGTGGTTGGTGGTCGTGGAGGCGTTCGCAACGCGAATGCTCGGAACTGGAGCTGATT
>JBBUDB010000041.1:0-10438 GCA_038057515.1 Patescibacteria group bacterium
GAGCTGCCTTTGAAAAAACTACTCGTCGCTGGTTATGAAAAAGTATTTGAGATCGGCCGCATCTTCCGCAACGAAGGCATCGACAAGGACCACTTGCAGGATTACACCCAAATCGAGTTTTATTGGGCCTACCACGACTATCGCGACCTCATGGTGTTTCTCGAGCGTATTTATAAAGAGGTCATCAAAAAGACGACCGGCGGTCTCACAAGCACCTATGAAGGCCAGAAGATAAATTGGGGCAAGAAATGGGCGAAGGTGGACTACGTTGATGTTTTTAAAAAGGGGAGCGACCTCGATCCATTATCAGCCACGGATGCGGAACTCTTCGCGAAGGCCGAAGCGCTCGGCTTGCATCCAGAGAAAGGCCTCGGCCGCGGACGGCTCATCGACCTCATCTTCAAAAAAACCGCGCGGCCGAAGCTCGTAGAGCCCTGTTTTCTCATCGACCCGCCGGTCGAGATCGAGCCCTTGGCGAAGCGCAGTCCTAAAGACCCGCGCCGGGTGGAGCGCCTGCAGATCGTTGCCGCGGGCACGGAGCTTGGTAAGGGATTTTCGGAGCTCAATGACCCCGTCGATCAGCGCGCTCGTTTTGAGGAGCAAATGCGCCTCCGCGCGGCGGGGGATAAGGAGGCCCAGCAACTGGATGAAGATTACGTTGAGGCCCTTGAGTACGGCATGCCGCCCGCGGCGGGATTCGGCATCTCCGAGCGACTCTTCGCCGTCCTCATGGATAAGCCAGTGCGGGAGACGGTGTTCTTTCCGCTGATGAGGAAAGCCAGCTAACTAGTCACTAGTGACTAGCGACCCATGAGGAAAGTAATGATCTTCGGTACTTTCGACGGCGTCCACGACGGACACCGGCATTTGTTTGCCGAAGCGAAGCGTCACGGCGACCACTTGATCGCCGTCGTCGCTCCCGACGAAGTGGTGCATGATCTGAAGGGACACTCGCCCGACATGCATGCCGAAGATCGCATCGAACACCTGACGCGCGAATCTCACGTCGATGAGGCGGTTTTGGGCGATGCGGAGTCCGGCACTTGGCAAGTGATCCGCCGCCACCGGCCGCATGTCGTCGTCGTCGGCTACGATCAGAATGAACTTCGGGCCGAACTTGAAGCGCGCCTCGGCGAATTTCCCTGGTTCCTCGAGGTGCACGCGGCTACGGCGCACAAGCCGGAGAGCCATCACACAGCCGTTTTGCGGAAGAAGAAGTTGAGCGACCAGGCTTTTCCCCGGCCGGGAGACGTGTCCTAGAGCTTGCGCGCGTTCTCGGCCACGAACTTCGGTTCGTTGTCCCGCCAGGACATGCGGCCCTCGACGAGAAGCGCGTTGCCGTCAACCCAGAGGTCGGCGGTTTTTTGTAAGACGCTGTTAAAGACGATGACTTCGATGGATTGCGGCGAAAAGTCCTCCATGGTCGCAAAAAGCATCGGCTGGCCGCCTTTGGTGACTATCTTCTTCACCGTTGTCACGCAGCCGGCGATGCGCACGCCGAGCTTTTCGTTTTTAATTTCCGCGCACTGGGCAATGGGTCGGCACTTAGCGGCCTCGATGGCCCCCTTGTGTATGTTCAGGGGGTGGTCGGAAAGATAAAAGCCGAGCAGTTCTTTTTCCCAGGCCAAACGCTCCGCCGAGGTGGCGGGCTCGGCTGGTTTCAGCTTGAGCGAAGTCGCGGGGAGCGAGGCGCCGAAGAGCGAGTTGCCCGCTTGCGCCCCCGCGCCCGTTTTTCTCGCGACCATGGCGAATTTCAAAATATCGTCCATATTCTGGAGGATGTCGTTGCGGTCGATGCCGAACGAATCGAAGGCGCCGGCCTTGGCGAGTGATTCGATGGATTTTTTGTTGAGGTCTTTGTGCTGGATGCGTGCGACGACATCGGCGAAGTCGCGGAATGGCCCGCGGGCGATGCGCTCATCGATGATGGTGCGCGTGATGGCCTCGCCGACGTTCTTGATGGCGAGAAGACCAAAGCGGATCCGCTGTCCCGTAGTTCCTGCTTCTACCTCGGGCGCGAAGTCGACGCCGCTCTTATTGATGTCCGGCGGGAGGATTTCGATATCGGTCTGTTTCGCTTCGGCGACGAGGAAGGCGATGCGTTCCACATCCCCGGAGTCGGCATTCAGCAAACTCGCCATGTACTCTTCCGGATAGTTGGCCTTGAGGTAGGCGGTGCGGTAGCCGATCAAGGCGTAACAGGCGGCGTGGCTCTTGTTGAAGCCGTAGCGAGCGAAAGGCGGGAAGAGCTCCCAAATAGCTGAGGCCGTGCGGGGGTCGATGCCGTTCTTGATCATTCCGTTCGTAAGCTTTTCCTTCTGTTCATCGAGCAGTTCTTTAATTTTCTTGCCGATGGCCTTGCGCAGAGTGTCGGCTTCGGGGAGCGTGTAGCCGCCGAGGTCGCGGGCGATCTGCATCATCTGCTCTTGGTAGACGCCGATGCCGTAGGTGTTCGCGAGGATCGGTTCGAGCTTGGGGTGGAGATAGGTAATTTTTTCCTCGCCGTGCTTGCGCTTGATGTAGGAGGGGATAAGGTCCATCGGACCCGGGCGGAACAAGGCCACGAGCGCGATGAGGTCTTCAAGATGTTCTGGCTCGATATCTTTCATGTAGCGTCGCATGCCGCTCGACTCGAACTGGAAGACGCCCGTCGTGTTGCCCGCCCGGAGAAGGTCAAAAGTTTTCTGGTCGTCGAGCGGAATGTCTTCTATCTTCAGGTCCACGCCGCGGAGGTCGCGGATGAGGCGAAGCGCGTCTTCGATGATGGTGAGGTTCTTGAGGCCGAGGAAGTCGATTTTGAGGAGGCCGAGGTCTTCGACCGAGTGCATTTCAAATTGAGTGATGACGTTGTCCTTGTCCTGTGGCGCGAGCTGGAGCGGTAGGTATTCGGTGAGGGGAAGCTCGGAAATCACCGTGCCGCAGGCGTGGACGGAGGCGTGGCGGGCAACGCCCTCAAGGTGTTCGGCGGTCGTGAGGAGGCGTTTGGCGTCGGCGTTGGTCTCGTACAATTCCCTTAGTTCCGGCACGGTCTTGATGGCCTCGGCGAGGTCGACGTTGAAGGGGATGAGCTTCGCGAGTTGGTCGCAAAACCCATAGGCAAATCCCATGGCTCGGCCGGCATCGCGGATGGCGGCCCGGGCGGCCATTGTTCCGAAGGTGATGATCTGGGCGACGTGGTCCTTGCCGTATTTTTCGCGCGCGTAAGCCAGCACCTCGTCGCGTCGCCGGTCGGCGAAGTCGATATCGATATCCGGCATTTCGTTGCGCTGGGGGTTCAAGAAACGCTCGAAAAGAAGATTGTATTCAAGGGGGTTGATATCGGTGATGCGCAGGATGTAGGAAATCAAGCTTCCGGCGGCCGAGCCGCGGCCCGGGCCGACGGCGATGCCGTGGTCTTTGGCCCAGTTAACAAGATCGGCCACGATGAGGAAGTAATCGGCAAAACCGGTCTTTTGGATGACGTCGAGTTCGTATTCGAAACGCTCTTTGACAGTAGGAGTGAGTTTCGCGCCGGGGAATCTTTCGGGGAGGCGCTCTTCGGCCAGTTCGCGGAGGTATTCGTTCTTCTCTTTTCCGGGTGGCTTGGGGAAGTTGGGGAGATGGATTTTTTTAAGTTCCAGTGTCAGGTTGCATCGCGCCGCGATCTTCACGGTATTCTCCACGGCCTCGGGCACGTCCTTGAACTTTTCGGCCATCTCTTCGGATGAGGTCACCGAATAATCGTCGTCTTTCAAGGTCAGGCGATCAGTGTCGCTCAGGTTTCGGCCCGTTTGGACGGCGAGGAGGACGTCGTGATACTCGTTGTCCTCTGGCTTCGCGTAGTGGATATCTTGAGTGGCGACGAGCGGCAGGCCGGTTTCTTTGGCAAGCTTAATGACAAGGGCGCGGAGTGTTACGGCTTCTGGCGTGTTGGGGTGGTCGCCGAGCTCAAGATAAAAATTACCCTTGCCAAGAATTTCTTCGTATTCAAAAGCGATCTTTTGCGCTTTTTCAAAACCGTCCGGTTCCATGAGCGCCCGGTTCACCTCGCCGCCCAGGCAGGCCGAAAGGCCGATGAGCCCCTCGGCGTGCTCGCGGAGAAGCTCTTTGTCGATGCGTGGTTTGTAGTAATACCCCTCAAGGAAGGCCTTGGTCGAGAGCTTCATCAGGTTTTTCCAGCCAGCTTCGTTTTCGGCGAGGAGGACGAGGTGGTAGTAGCGTTCCTCGGATTCCTTGCTGAAGCGGTCCCGCGGGGCAACGTAGGTTTCGATGCCGAGAATGGGCTTCACGCCGGCCTTCTGGGCCTTCTTATAGAACTCAATGGCGCCGTAGAGCACGCCGTGGTCGGTCAAGGCCATGGCGTCCATGCCGTGTTCCTTGGCGCGGGCGAGAAGATCGTCGATCTTCGCCAGGCCATCGAGGAGGGAGTAGTGGCTGTGCGTGTGGAGGTGGACGAACTTGCCCATGGGAATTATCTCCATTGTACTCGGATTTGATAATGAAGGAAACGTTCACCCCGTTACAGCCAGAAAAGCGGAGTACTTCCAAAAAAGAATAAGACAGGGGTGATTTTGGCCTAATTTTTCTCCGAATTTATTTTTTTATCGGCCTGTAGCGGGGTTTACAAGGGGGCCGCTTTTTTGTATGGTGGTGGGGTATTTGCCACCTTAGCTCAGTTGGTAGAGCAACACTTTTGTAAAGTGAAGGTCCCCGGTTCGAGTCCGGGAGGTGGCTCAAAGACACATGGATGATCTTAAAACGACATACGATAAAATTGCTGTGGACTGGCAGAAAGACCACGAAGAAGATACGTGGTGGGTAGAGGGTACTGATAAATTCGCCTCACTTATGCCGCCCCAGGGAAGTGTTTTAGACGTTGGCTGTGGAGCGGGCGTGAAGGCGGAATATCTGGCAAAAAAGGGCCTTCAGGTGACTGGCATCGATTTTTCCGAGAAGATGATCGAACTGGCGAGCCGGCGCGTGCCTTCGGGGAAATTCTCGGTGATGGATATGAAAAACATGACCGAGCTGCGGAATGATTTTGACGGGGTTTTCGCTCAAGCCGTTCTACTTCATGTTCCCAAAAAAGAAGTCATGGATGTTCTTCGCGCTCTCACGAAAAAGCTTCGTCCTGGCGGGCATCTGTACGTCGCCGTTAAAGAGATGCGTCTGGGCGATAGGGAAGAAGGAATCGTTACTGAAAACGATTATGGATACGAATACTCAAGATTTTTTAGCTACTTCACACCCGAGGAGCTTAGAAATAATCTTGAAGGGCTTGGAATGAATATTTGCTATGAAAGCGTGACGTCATCCGGCAAGAGGAGCTGGTTGCAAATCATTGGACGGGCTTGAAAAATACCCCGTAACCATGTAGTTTTATGGGGCCGCCGTTGTAGCTCAGCTGGTAGAGCAACTCCATGGTGGGCCGCAGAAGCCCCGCCCATCTCGAGGGAAACCCCGGGATGAATCCCGAATTACGGTTAACGGCCGATGCCCGGCTAAGACCGTGGCGAATGTCGGAGCTGGTCCATTGGACAAGCTCGAGGACAAGCCCGAACGACTGACAAGGGAAGCTACGTCCGCGCGATGCGGATACGCCGAAGATACAGTCTAGCCCTCCGGAAGGCAGAAAGAGACCGGAGGTGGAAGCGAAGGAGTAGGTCGCCGGTTCAATTCCGGCCAACGGCTCACGAATTTTTCCCAAGAGCAGCCGCCCATTTCAAGGGCGGCTTGCGATTGGCAGAAAAATTCAGTGCCCCGCCAAGGGCGGGGCATAAGAATTGCGAACTCGCTCCGCTCGTGCAATTCTAGACGTGCCCCTTTGGCGGGGCTACCATAATGATGTATGGCGTATTGCGTTTATATTTTGCGTTCGCAGCGAACAGGGTTTTACTATATTGGTTACACCAACAATCTTCAGCGGCGCTTGCGCGAACACAACGCTGGCATGACAAAATCCTTGTTTCGTCATATACCCCTTGAAATCGTTAGGATAGAGGAGTATAGTACCTACGCTGAAGCAAGGCGCCGGGAAGCGCAGATTAAGCGCTATAAGTCTGGAAATGCCTTTCGGCAACTACTGCATTAGGCGACCCACGCCTTCGGCGGGGTGCAAGATTTTCTAACTCACTTCATTCGTAACAAAATCTAAGCATGGCTAAATCCAAGCATACGGAGAATTTGATCGCCTTGAAGTGCGGCACCTGCGCGCGCCGTAATTACTACACCGCCAAGAACAAAAAGAAGGTGGAGCGGAAGCTCGGCTATGAAAAGTATTGCGATTGGTGCCGCAAGCGCACCGTTCACAAAGAAGCCCGCCTCGGCGGTAAATAGGGGAACGGCGGCCGAGGCCGCCGTTTTCGTTTCTTGCCTTATCGCGTCCCTTCCGCCTAGAATAGAAGACGTATAGAGACGAAGAAATCATATAGGCAGAAAGACTAGAAAATCAGATACGGTAACGTTAGAAATAGGGGGCATCGTTTCCGCCGGAGGCGGGCGGGTCTCCAAAACCGGGAGCTTAGTTTAGTGGCAAAACAGCGGTCTCCAAAACCGCGGTCGGAGGTCCGATTCCTCCAGCTCCCGCCGATGTAGGTTCGATTCCTACTGCCCCCGCACTAGAACTCGCTTAGCGAGTAAGCGAGCTTAGCGGTTCTTGTGCCCCGTTAGCGATAGGATTAGTATCAGTATAGGGTGCTTATTGAACCAAAAAACAAACCGTTCAACTTGGAGACAAACTCCAGTAATAAATAAATGAGAATCACCAAATTCGGCCATTCGTGCCTGCTTGTCGAAGAAGGCGGGGCACGTATCATGCTCGATCCCGGCAGTTATTCGACGGGGCAGAACGATGCCAAAGATGTTGATGCGATCCTCATCACCCACGAGCATCAGGATCATCTCTCGCCCGATTCGTTGAAGGCCGTTCTGAAAAACAGCCCGAACGCGAAAGTGTTTGCGAATAAGGGTGTGGGTGCGGTGCTCCAGAAAGAAGGAATCGCCTTCACCATCGTCGAGGGCGGAACGAAGTTCGAGGTGAAGGGAGTTACCGTCGAAGCTGTCGGCAGGGATCACGCCGTGATACATCCGTCGATGCCGGCCATTCGCAATACCGGCTATATTATTGCGGATCGTTTGCTGTGTCCCGGCGATGCGCTCACGAATCCCGGCCGTCCGGTCGAGATTCTGGCCCTACCCGTTGTGGCTCCGTGGGTAAAATCCGCCGAGGTGATCGACTACGCTCTCGCCGTAAAGCCCCGTGTTTGTTTCCCTATCCACGACGGCATGCTGGGACCGAACCATCCCTTCCACCGTGTCCCTGAATTGGCGCTCAAGCCAGGCGGCGTGGCATTCGAGGGCATGGTAGTCGGAGAGATGCGGGAGTTTTGAGATTGCGTTTTTACCTCCCATTCTTTTTGTTCGGGGGGCGAAACCCGTAAGAGCGGCCGCAGACAAGCGTCATACAGCGCAGAGGCCGCGATATGGTATACTGAATCGATAATCCACCAAATATCCAAAATAAAACCAATGAAGATCATAAAGTCAGCTGGGCTTTTGGCCCTCATCGTCCCTTTCCTGGCGTTCGGCCAGGGCCAATCGGCCGTAGCGAGCGCGGGCCTTACGCCGGAAAACTCGCTGTATTTCTTCGACCGCTTCGGAGAAGCACTCCAGAGATTTTTCACCTTCAATCCCGAGGCGAAAGCCCGCCTGGAAATATCTTTTGCCGCCGAACGAATCGCCGAAATAAGAGTCATTCTTGATACGAAGGGCGTGAAAGCGGGCGGGATCACGGTGGCCGAAGAATCTCTGAAGAGCAACCTGCGGCGGGCCGCAGAGATCTTGGCGGGAGAGAAAGCAAAGGGCAAGGATATCGGCCAGCTCGCTAATTCTTTGAGCGACGAGGTCGGCCGGAACAAGGATCTTCTGAAGCAGACTTTTGAAGACCAGAAGGATGCCATAGAGAAAAAGCAGGAAGAGCTGAAAGCGGCCATCAGGGTAGCGCTCGCCGCCGGAGACACAGCCAAAGTGGATGCTCTCACCAAAGAACTTCAAGACCTCAAAGACCAGAAGAAGCTTCTGGAGGACAAGGAAGACGAGCAGGAAGACGCCATCGACGATGAAGATGAAAAACTGGATGAGCAGATGAGCGACCAGAAGGAGGTGGAGGAAAAGATACGGGAAGCCGGGAAGAAGAAAGACGAAATCGTAAGAGAAGCGGGCAAGGAGGGCGTCGAGGTGCCAGCCGGAGCATTCGAGGAGTTTGACGCGCTTCTCGCGAAAGCCCAAGCCGCCTTTGATGGCGGAAATTACGCGGAGGCTAAAAGCTTCGCCAAGCAGGCCAAGAAAGTCCTCGAAGGAGTGCACGAGAACGTCGGCGAGTTGAAGGATGCCCAGGAAAAAGAAGACGAACTGGAAAAAGATTCAGAGGAGCGTCAGAACGAGGCCGAGAAAAAGAATCAGGAATCGCTCCGAGAAAGCGATAAGAAAGCCGAAGAGGAGCAGAAGCAGCTCCTGGAAAAACAGAAGGAGCAGTTCGAGAAGGATTCAGAATCGGGAGCCGGCGGATGGGGTCGATAGACGAGAGGCCTGAACGGCTCGGCGGGAGTAGACGACGCAAATCGTTTCATTGGGTCTCGGAGCCAAGACTCCGAGACCTCGCCGTTTTTATGAAAGTTAATCAGCCACCGAAAATAGCCCGTGTCGCCGAACTGTTCTAAAATATGTTCTAACGTCATCCGCTACCTTTCTCCCGGAGAACAGCTATAATATTAATCACAAAAGTGGACCATCACCGGATTCGTAAAAACCTCGTCGTATTAGTAATCAGAGAGTTGTCGATTACCTTCCGCTTTTATGGTCACCATTATTTTTGAGGCGCACGGGACGACACTTGATAACGAGGCGCATCTCGCCTCGGGACACAACGACGTGGCGCTCTCGCCGCTCGGCGAACAGCAATCCCGTGAAATGGGTGAGAGGTATGAGAACGATTCGTTTGATACTGTTTTTTGCTCCGACTTCCAGCGAGCGTATCGGAGCGCTGAAATAGGGTTCGGAAACCGCTTTCCAATTATTAAAGATGCGCGCTTGCGGGAGTGCGACTATGGCGACCTCACCAGGCATCCGAGTGATGAGGTTGATAAAGAGAAACCGAAACACATCGCCACGCCATTCCCGAACGGTGAGAGCTATACGCAAACAACCGCTCGGATGAATGATTTTCTCTCCGATCTGCTTCGCGACCACGATGGTAAGCGCGTTATGATCATCGGCCACCGCGCCACGCAATACGGATTAGAAAATATCATCAAGGGCACCCCGCTTGAAAAAGTCATTCCCGCGCCGTGGAAATGGCAGCCAGGGTGGACGTACGAGTTGAAAAAGATAAAGTAAGTATATGCCCTGCCCGTTTTGCGATCTTGGAGGTCGCGCCGTTCTCGAAAATGAATTTGCCGCGGTCATTTTGAGCGATCCCCGCAAAGTGAAGGGGCATTGCCTTGTCGTTCCGAAGCGGCACGTCGAGAGGCCATGGGAGCTTACGGAGGGGGAGCTGCTCGATATTTTCAAATTGATCAACGCCGTCGAACAGAAGCTCATTCCGACATTCGGCGACGGGTGCGATATCCGCCAGAATTACCGCCCGTTTTTAAAGCAGGATCGCACCAAGGTGGATCATGTCCATTTCCACGTCATCCCGCGGCGCTTCGATGATGATATCTACAAGCGCGTCCAATATGCGGAGACGGACTTGTTTGAGGATTTACCGGAGAGCGAGGCGGGAGAGATGGCGGAATTGCTCCGGCGATAAACTGATGACCCTTCTTCGCCGAGGCTACGAAGGGCTGTCTTCATCTTTATCTTATATAGGCTAATTCGCACGAATTAGCCTATAAGCCTGGGTGGGGGGCGAGGTGGTGGACTTATACAGCCGCTTGACGGAGCCGCCATTTCTCGGTACACTGCCTCGGCAAGTTCCGAAGACGATAGGCGGTCGCTTTGAGCGACAGAAGACCTATTGAGGAGCGGCAAAGGAGGAATACCTGCCTTTCCGTTTCGTCCCGCGTCTTCGCGGGATTTGCTGTTTAAAAGAACCATGAACCGCTTCGTAGATGTTCTCGGGTGGTACGGGGTCCTGGCTGTGGTCGGTGCCTATGGACTCGCCGCCTTTGCCGTTATCGGCCCCGGAAGCATTTGGTATCTGGTTCTGAACCTCACCGGCGCGATTGGTCTCGCGCTTGAGGCCATGAGTAAAAATGATCGTCCGACGGTAACGCTTAACATTGTTTGGATGACCATCGCGCTCATTGGCCTCGGGCAAGCGTTCGTCCCCCGGTAGGACAACGACGACGCTCCAGGCGACTGGCGCTCGGTTGTATTCCATCGTCGTTGTACTAACCGGGTCCGGTAAAAATAATCAACAACAAATAATGAAAACCAAAGCCCAAAAACAGGAAGAGCT
>JBBUDB010000041.1:10538-12924 GCA_038057515.1 Patescibacteria group bacterium
GTAAAAATAATCAACAACAAATAATGAAAACCAAAGCCCAAAAACAGGAAGAGCTCAAAGAAGGCGAGGAGCTTTTTTTGAAAGCCCAGGCCGTTCTTCTCGTGGACTTTTCGAAGGTCCGCACGGCGGATTTGCGGAATCTCCGCACCCAGCTTAAGGCCGACGGAAGCCGCCTTTTGGTTCTGAAGAAGCGTCTCTTGGGAATCATCCTCAAAAAGCACAAGCTTGAGTTTACGAACAGCGACTTTAAGACATCGGTCGGCACGGTCTTCGCTTCGAACCTGGAGCAGGCCTCGAGCTCTGTCTACAAGTTCTTCAGCGGACTCTTGAAGGAGAAGAAGATCGATAAGCCGAAGATTCTTGGCGGTTTCGATCTCGTGACGAAGATGCCGATGGATGCCGCGCGCGTGACCATGATCGGCGCTCTGCCGCCGCGGGAAGCGCTCCTCGGCCAGCTTCTCGGCATGATCGCCGCGCCGGTCCGTTCGTTACTCTACGTTCTGGATCAGAAAGCGAAGCAATCAACGTCAGCGTAAAAGAGTACGGTCGAATCAATAATCAAATTAATCACAACTTCTATGTCAGAAAAATATCAGGACCTTATCACGAAAATCGAAACTCTCACGGCTCTCGAACTTTCGGAACTCGTGAAGGCGCTCGAAGAGAAATTCGGCATCTCCGCTAGTGCTCCCGTAGCCGTAGGCGGAGGGGCAGGCGGCGGCGCCCCGGCGGAAGAGAAGACGAGCTTTAACGTCTTCCTGAAGTCGACGGGCGAGCAGAAGATCAGCGTCATTAAGGTCATCCGCGAAGCGACGGGCCTCGGCCTCAAGGAGGCGAAGGATGTTGCCGATGCGGCTCCGAAGATGGTGAAAGAGGGCCTGAAGAAAGAGGAAGCCGATGAGCTTAAGACGAAGCTCGAAGCGGCCGGCGCGACAGTGGAACTCCAGTAGGATTTCTCTCTATTCGCCAAGCAGAAAAAGCGCCCCTCGCGGGGCGTTTTTTCGTTCGGATACTTCTTATTGACAAAACACGAGTTTTCATGATATAATACACATTGGCATCCTGGGCCGAGGGGGTTCAGGAGTTTCGTGGAGGAGAAAGATGAAAAAACCAAAGATGAGCTTTGGAGACCGTGTCTTCGAGCGCGTCGGGCGCCTCACGCTGGCCCAAGTCGTGGGTGGTGCGATCGTCATCCTGGCGGTCATCATCCTGGTGGTGGCGATCCGTAACTCGCCGTCGACCGTCGAGGCCGACGTCGCGAATTTGCCTGTCGCGGAGTGCCCGAGCGATGACACCGGTGGTTGCGTGCTCGCCGTCGAGATGCCCCAGGGGTTCGACCCCCGGGGGAAGAGGTTCCGCGCGGAACTCCGCCGAGGCGGCTTGGCGGTCAGCGTCGCGGCGCCGACCGGAGACCTCGTTTTCCACGAGGTCTACGGGGTGGTCCTTCGGGACCACAGGACGCGCTTCCTCGAGGTAGCGGCTGTCGACCAGGTGGACTTCCTCGTGCTGGTTGATCCGCAAGGGCCAGCGGGAGGGTGGAAGACCGCTGGGACAGCAGTCATCGAGCGGCGCTAAACGCGCCTACGTACATCATCAGGGGGCTTGTGCCACGCGCACGGCCCCTTGAACATTTTTAGAGGTTCTTGACACAAAATTAGCGACTGGTGTAATATCACCCTTAGTTTCAAACCCGAGGTGTTTTCTGGGGGCGCCAAGGGTTCACAACTTCCCCAGAGAAAGAAGGTTGGCTGTGCGACTTTTGAGAGGTCTCGCAGCCCTGCTCATCGGCGCGGGAACGTTGGTCGGCATCATGATGATGGCCGACAGCGGTCCGCCCGCCAACGAGATCAGGGTGGGATATCTGAATGCGAACACCGTCGACCTCGACCTCGTCCAGGCCATCGTCACCACGCGCGGCGCGCTCCCGACCAACTTCGGGCAAGCCAGCGTCGTTCGGGCCATGGTCACCGCCGACACCCGGCTCGTGCCGAGCAAGGAGGTGAGCGCCTTCGCGCTGACCAGAGCGGTCATCCAGTACAGTGGCCCATCGATGGCCAACGACTACTTGGCAGAGGAGCGGTTCGTCGACCTGCGGCGCCTCGGCGTCCGGCTCGTCCACGTGCGACCCCTTCGCTACTAAAGCACACCTTCTCGTCCGGCGTGCGAGTTCTCGCGCGTCACACATCTCGTACTCGGCTCGGGTTCCTTTCGAGGGATCCGAGCCGCTCGCATTTTTGCCCCCCTTGTTTCTGTCTGTGATGGGCATCCTGCGCAACCTTACAGTGTCCGCCAGAAGCTTAACGCGAAAGAGGAGCGAAGCAGGATAAAACCTCATTTTCTTTAGTTGAAAAAGCGCTCCGCTTTGTCTATAGTAGGAAGGCGTTTC
>JBBUDB010000042.1:0-1977 GCA_038057515.1 Patescibacteria group bacterium
GAAAGATCGCCCGTACGCGGGCGATGTTTTTCATGTACGCCGTTTTCGTTATCGCGCCGATACACGTTCCCGGACACAAACCAACTTCGTAATTAAAACAGGGTCTATTCTTCTCTCTTGTCTCTTGTTTCTTATCGCCCACATGCTCGCTCCAGGGGAAAATACGCCGCAAGATCCGGAGCGCCTCACGAATGCTTCCGGCCGAAGTGAAAGGACCGAATCTTTCGGCGCGGCTCAAGACGAGCACATCGCCCTTCGGCGTCGCATCCCGATTGCGGACGAGGAGTACCCGTGGGAAGGGCTCGCGCGTGATAACGACCGAGAGAAAGCTCTTGTCGTCTTTCTCCTTGACATTGTACGGCGGCCGGAATTTCTTGATGAGCTCGGCCTCCAAGATGAGCGCTTCAATGGCGGTGTCGGTCTCGCGATAGTTGATGCGCCGAATCTCGCTGACCAACCGCTCGATGCGCGCGTCGTTCGCCCGGACAAAATAACTCGTCACGCGCCGTCGTAAATTAGCCGCCTTGCCGACGTAAAGCAAGTTTCCCCGAGACCCGTACATGAGATAGACACCCGGGTGTTCGGGTAGCCGTCCCTTCCTGACGCGGACGCGCTCGGGGATCATGTTCCGCTCCGCAGAAAAGCAAAAAACTTATCGAGGGCCGTTTCGTTCGGTCTTTTAACGCCGGCGGCGCGGCAGATCTTCTCTATGTTCATGCCCACTTCTTCATCCCCCGCCGTAATGAGCCGGGGCGCCATGTCAAAAGAAAGCCAGCCATACTGCAAGACCGGCGGCCGAAGCACCAGGTCCGCTGTTTTAAGAATTTGTCGGCTGATCTGATATTCCACGACCGAGAGCGCGTTCGAGACGATACCGTAGAGGTTCTTGACGCTCACCAGTTCATCGGCAATGTTCACCCATCGGCTCGTCACGTCGACGGCAATGACGACATCGGCGCCCATGGCTCGCACGACATCCGCCGGCACGGGATTCGAAAACCCGCCGTCCATGAGGAGGCGTTTCTCGCGCGCGACCGGCGGAAAGATGATGGGCAGGGCGATCGAAGCTCGAACGGCGCCGGCCAATGAACCATTTTTCAAAACGACCGCTTCGCCGGTTTTGACGTCGGTCGCCACGGCGGCAAAGGGAACCGCGCATGATTCGATGCGCCGTTCGTCGAACGCCTTATCGAGAAATTCGGCGATTTCCGGGTCGCGGAAAAGCACGCCGTCTTTCTTCGCGAGAATGCGGCCGATCGGCATCACGTCGCGTCGGTCGAGACGCAAAAACGCCGCTTCAAGCGCTTCGGTATCTTGTGTCGCCGCGTAAAAGGCGCCCACCAGCGCGCCCATGCTCGTGCCGGCAATATAGTCGATTGGGATCCCGGCGCGCCGGAGAGCGCGAATCACGCCGACGTGGGCCAGGCCGCGCGCGCCGCCGCCGCCGAGCGCCAGCCCGACGGTTTTCCGACCGCTAACTTTTTTTGCTCGGGAAGCCATATTCGTTTTCTAAGCTCTTAAGTTCCAAAAATGGTGTACACCGCGCACTTCTCGATCCCGGGCGCGATGCCGCCCTCAACCTCTTTGGCCACTTTATTGAGAGAAACCTTTTCACCACTGCTATAGGAGTAAAGATAATCGCCCTCCACGTAAGCCAGCTTATTGCCGTTCTCGTCATACACCCGCGAGTTGTCAAAATATCCCATCTTCGCGCCGTCGTGGGCGCGAACATAGCGCCCATCCAGCCAACCGATTTTTTCTCCGCCCCGATACAGATCGTTACCGACAATTTTTATCATTTTTGTATTATACAACACATCTCTTGCTTCTCAATGCCAAGCACGCATCAATGCGGACACCGAAATGCAACTTCGCATATTAATTAAAAACCCGCAAGAGCTTATTGCTATCCGATTGAACGGCCGTTCAATCGGATAGCAATAATACGCCCAGCATTGATATGTCCACAATATGTAC
>JBBUDB010000042.1:2077-6743 GCA_038057515.1 Patescibacteria group bacterium
ACAAGAAGGAGCGCTTCTTTGCGGTTATGCCACGTGGCGCAAGCTGCCCGCTTTGGTAATTTCGAATATCTCTACGTACTCTATAAGGCGCAAATTGCCAAGATCTCGGATAAACTCCGCGGGAATCCTCCTCTTCCCCATCCACAAACTCTGTTGCACCATCCGCAATTCCAATCTCTGTAATGCCGAACGGAGCCAAGCGCGCTTTTTCCGCTCTGTTTCGGGAATGTCGAAGGCCACAATGGTGAAGCGGTCGCTCTCCTGACCATTGTATGTTGGCGCCGGGTATCGAGATTCGCTGCGCTTCTTAAGCTCTGCAAGTTTTGTCGCGCCCCTCCGAGTCAGTCCCAGCACAATTTTCCCTGACCGACTACGCTCTTCGATCAGGCCGTCTCGCTTAAGCTTGTAAAGCAAATTATAGCTTCTGTTTCCTTGCTCTCTTTTTTGTTTCGCTTGCATACGTCCAAGGCGCACGGATCGCTCAACTGCTTGAAGCTTGCCGATTGAGGAGCCATATGGCGCAAGAAGTATGGTTTCGAAAACAACGCTCGCCTCCACGACCGTCTCGGCAAGCATTGAGAGAATTCCAAGAGTAACAGAACCTTTCATGGGGTTGGGTCACGATGCCTCATGGCACTAATTTTGCTATCCAATTTTACGGCCGTCAAATTGGATAGCAAACACGATCTGACAGACGCTTTTGGATTCAGTGGACCTGCCGGGCCTATGATTTTAAAGCTTTCCGCAGATACTCCCCCGTCGAACTGCCAGCGCGGCGCGAAACATCTTCTGGCGTGCCAACGGCCACCACCTGGCCGCCCTTCTCGCCGCCCTCGGGGCCGAGGTCGATGACCCAATCGGCGCATTTAATGACGTCGAGGTTGTGTTCGATAACGACAATCGTGTTGCCCCGGTCCACGAGACGTTGAAGAACCTTTAAGAGCTGTTCAATATCGGCGAAGTGCAAGCCCGTCGTCGGTTCGTCCAGAAGATAGAGCGTCCGGCGCGTGTCACGCTTGCCGAGCTCGGCCGAAAGCTTGATGCGCTGGGCCTCGCCTCCCGAGAGCGTCGTCGCCGACTGGCCAAGTTGGAGGTAGCCCAAACCCACTTCTTCCAAAATTTTCAGCCGATCATACAACCACGGAATATCCTCGAAAAACTTCACCGCCTCCTCAACGGTCATCTTCAGGATCTCGTAGATGTTTTTTTCTTTATACCGAACCTCGAGCGTTTCACGGTCGAAGCGCTTCCCCTTGCAGATCTCACACTCCACGTAGACCGTGGGCAAGAAGTGCATTTCGATAGCGATCGTGCCGTGGCCCTCGCAGTTCTCGCACCGCCCGCCCGGCACATTGAAACTGAAGCGGCCGGGCTTGTAGCCGCGCACGCGCGCGTTGTCGGTCGCGGCAAAGAGGTCGCGGATGAAAGTCCAAGCGCCCACATAGGTGGCCGGATTCGATCTGGGCGTGCGGCCGATCGCCGACTGATCGATGTTGATGACGCGATTCACATATTCCGTGCCGGTCATGGCCTTATGCGCCCCCGGTTTGTAGCCCGAACCATTCCACTTATTCGAAAGGGTTTTGAAGAGCACATCATAGACAAGCGAACTTTTGCCCGAACCAGAGACGCCCGTCACGGCCGTCATGCGCCGAAGCGGGATCTCGACATTGATATTTTTCAAATTATTGGCGGTGGCGCCCTTAATACGCAGGTATTCCTGTCCGCCAGCTGGCGGATTTGATACGCGCCGACGCCCTTCCGGCACCGGAACTTTTTTCACGCCGCGGAGATAGTCGAGTGTCGAAGACGGTGGCAATTTCTTTGCGTGTCGAGCGGCAAGCAGGTCATTCACCCAGCCCTCGGCCACGATCTTCCCGCCGTGGATGCCCGCGCCCGGGCCGATATCAACGAGGTAGTCGGCCGAGCGGATGGTCTCCTCATCGTGCTCGACGACAATGATAGTGTTCCCCAAATCGCGAAGGTCATGGAGCGTCTGAATAAGCTTTGCATTATCGCGCTGATGGAGGCCGATCGTCGGCTCGTCGAGAATATAGAGCGTCCCGACAAGGCGCGAGCCGATCTGTGAGGCGAGCCGAATGCGCTGGGACTCTCCGCCCGAGAGCGTCCCCGCCTTGCGTTCGAGAGTAAGATAGTCGAGCCCGACGTCGATCATAAACTTGAGGCGATTCCGGATCTCGCGAAGCGGCACCTCGGCGATCTCGCGAAGACGCGCCGAACCATCGACCTGCAGTTCCCCGAAGAAAGTGTAGGCCTCGCTGATCGAGACCGAAGTCACGGTCGTGATGTTCTTACCTTCGATCAAAACATTGAGCGCCTCCGGTCGAAGCCGCTTGCCGAGACAGATCTCGCAGATCTTTTCTGACCAGAGCTCTTCGGTGCCCAGGCCGTGGCAGGCCGCGCACGCGCCATAGGGACTATTGAATGAAAAAAGGCGCGGTTCGATTTCGGGGAACGAAAAACCGTCCGTGGGGCAGGTGAACTTCGCCGAAAGAGACGTCTCGGTGTCGGTGATGATGGTCACTACATCCTGGCCGTGCTTTAGGGCGCTCTCCACCGCTTCGGCCAATCGCAAACGGTTTTCCTTTTCTTTAAAATTTACCCCGGCCGGAATGCGGTCGATAACCACCTCGATGGTGTGCGTCTTATAGCGCGAGAGCTCGATGCGCTCGCGAAGCGAAACGAACTTGCCGTCGATACGCGCCTCGCGAAAACCGCTGTTCAAAAAATCGTACAAAAGCTGATAGTACTCCCCCTTCCGGCCCATGACCGCCGGCGCAAGGATGATGAGGTTCTTATTTTTTCCGGCGGTATTCTTTTTGGCGATGGCGGCCACAGTATCGACTATTTCCTCAATCGTCATCTTCTTGATCTCGCGGCCGCACTGCGGGCAGTGCGGTGTGCCAAGTCGCGCAAAGAGCACGCGCAAGTAATCATAGATTTCCGTTATCGTGGCCACGGTCGAACGCGGATTCGCCGAGTGGCTCTTCTGGTCGATGGAAATGGCCGGCGAAAGACCTTCGATCTCATCCACGTCGGGCTTATCGAGCCGACCCAAAAACTGCCGCGCATAAGCGGAAAGCGACTCAATGTAGCGGCGCTGACCCTCGGCAAAGATGGTGTCGAAAGCCAAACTCGACTTCCCCGAACCGGAAAGGCCGGTGAAAACTATCATTTTTTCGCGCGGGAGCTCGAGATCGATGTTCTTCAGGTTGTGCTCGCGCGCCCCTTTAATAACGATCTTGTTTTGCATGAGAAGACGGCAACCGCCCCCGGGTTAAGATCCCTGGGGGGTGGTGCGCGAGGGTAACTCTACCGCCCGCGCGGGCGGCCGTCAATCATTCAAAATACGGAACTCGAAAAAACTTCAGGGGAGCGAGCCGCTTGGCCGCTCCCCCGTACGGATACTCATGCCTCCTCGTCCTCAAGGGCGAGGAGATGAGCGAACGATTCTAGGTCCGGGTCGACGAGCCCGGTGGCGTCGAGCGGTTCGAGATCCGAGGCGTCAACGACGAAGACATCCTCGCCGCTCACGCCATCGGGCTCGTCGATGAAGAACTCACCCGGGTCGGGGGCGATTGCCCGATCGTCGATCCAGAACGGATCCGGCTCGCCGTCCGCGGGCGACACGCCGTTCAAGAGATCCTTAAACGCCCCGTACGCGAGCTCGCGTACGGCCTCCTCGGTGTCGGCGTCGACGACCAGAAACTGGTCGCCCGCCACGACGAGTGCGTGGACGCGATTGTCGGCGACCCAACACTTGACGTCCATGGTTCTCCTCCTTGGGGATGCCGAAAACCGTCGGCTCGGTGCTATCCCTGATTATACTATATAATAGTTCGTCGGTCAATAGCGTGTACTGGTTCATATGATAGTGTCCACTTTAGCACCTCAACAATCATATGAAAGGACGATACGCTGGTTGTCGTATGACTATCTACGCCAACATTCTGCCAGGAGCGGCTTCAATAGCGCGCTCAGCCTTCCTGGCAGGCAATTTGAGCGCGCAAGCAAAACGTCGGATCAATATCTTGGACTGGCATCGAGCTCATGGAAACAATCTTAGCCTCACGGCGCGGCATTTTGGCATACACCGGAGACTCTTGAGAACGTGGAGAGAACGACTCGTCCGAGAAGGTCTTCGTGGGCTCGAGAACCGCTCGCGCAGACCGCATCGCTTGAGACAGCCGAACGTGTCGCCGGATATCGTGAACGAAGTGGTGAGATTGCGGAAACGATATCCCGCCTGGTCAAAATACAAAATTCAGCCGTTACTGCCCGTTACTCTCAAAACCTCGGTAAGCACGGTTGGCCGCATCTTCAAGAGACGGGGATTGATTGATCGGCGCGTATCCAGGAAGCGATCACGGTCAGCCAAGCATCCCAAGGCCAGATTCCCTCGGGGAATGAAGATATCCAGCCCCGGAGACATGATTCAAATGGACACCAAATACATAATGTTGCCTGGGGGTAAGAAGTGGTATCAATTCACGGCCGTTGATGTCTTGACCAAACAGCGGGTCTTGGAACTTTACCCCTCTCAATCATCGCGGAATGGAAGAGATTTTCTCGATTGGTGCCGGAAAGAGTTTGAGCTCCCGGTCGGAGCAGTGCAGACCGACAATGGCGCGCCTTTTCAAAAGGA
>JBBUDB010000043.1:0-6089 GCA_038057515.1 Patescibacteria group bacterium
ACGTTTGAGAGGCCTATCAACCTGCTCAAACGAAAGTTCTTTGACACCTTTCTGAGAAATTAAGTTAACCTGCGCACGAGCGCGAAAAGAGGTCTTGTGACAAAAGCGAAACGTAAGACCGTGAAAAAGGCCGCGAGCCCCAAGAAGCTCAAGGCCAAGACCAGACGCAAGGGGGTCGGTCCCATTGGACCGGCGCGAATCATCATTCATCAGTCTGGGGAAGCTGGCGTTTACCAGATCAATCTCCAGGTGCTGACCAAAGACAACGCCCCGGCCCACGCCGAGATCCTCGTTATGGATCTCGACGACCTGACGTTCCGGAGAAGCATCGCTGCCACGAAGAACGGCACCGCTCAACTCGACGTGTCGTTCACGAAGCCGCAGATGCGACTCAAGTTCCTGGTGGTGGGTTCGCCCGTCACCGAGCGCCGTAACCTATATGGTCCTCCGGAGGAGGACTGAGGGAGAAGTCATGAACATGGGGTTTTTGAAGTTCTTCACCATCGAAACGATCAAGGACATTCTACTCCACCCAATCTTGCAGAAGATCTGGGCGGGAGGAGCGCCCATGATCGTTGAAGGAGTGAAGAAGTCACTTGAAGAACATCGAGCCGAGGTCGTGCAGTTCGTGGTCGATCTTGAGGATCGCGTCGCGTCGGAGTCTATCCGTCGACGCATCGAGGACCGCCAGTTCTGCCGCTCCAGATCATACGGCGACAAAGAACCGTACGAGCCGGGCGATGAGGTCGCGCTCATGAACGGGCTAACCAAGCTCTATATGTACCTGAGCGCCGCCGACGAGATCGAAAAGAGGACGCGCCTCTTCATTGATCTCGGCCACATGAAGACCGAACAGTTCGACGCCGTCATTATGGCCCTGCAGCACGACGTGGTGCGGCAGTACTTCCGAAGACTCGTTCTGGTCCTCAAAATGGTCCCCGACGAGATCAGGACGGCAGACACCGCAACAGCCGCCAAGTTGCGCTCCGTGAACGAGTGGCTCGAAGAGAACTGGTCGTACGCCAAGCCGATTCCAGAGGTAAAGTCACCACTGAAATGGGCGAAGCGTGAGGGTCGCAAAAAGACCATCGTGGCCACTTGTACCATCATGATTTTCGTGATGGCCATCGTCGTCTGGGCCATCAAAGCCCTCGGCTAACGCCGAAAAGGAGAAGTGATGAATCCGAGAGTCGCTTCGTTTCTGGGTTTCGTGCTCGTCCTCCTTTTCGGTAGGAAGACCGGAGAGGAGATCCTAAGGTCCGCGCGAATCGTCAACCGCGGAGGAAACCGGGGGGGCCGGGGCTGGGGAACCGGGCCTATCGCCATCTGGTTGGGTTCGCTGTACGCCATCTCGGCCAACAACTGGGCCGACAGCCTTAGGTGGTTCGTGTGGCTCATGCCACTTCTCGCGCTCGGCGCTTGTCTCGTCTGGTTCCCGACGATCTTCGCGATTGCCGGAGGCGTGGTGAAAGCAAGACCTGAAGCGAAGAGCGCGCTCCAAACGAGCGCTCACGCCATCGGCTGGTTGCTCGCCGTCGGACTCGGAATCGCGTTCGGACCCGTACACAACGACCCCTTCGTGGTCGCCATGGTTCTCGGCCTCGTTATGGTCGCGTACCTCTGGAATGCTGGCGACACCAGCTACTGGTCGGTGCTCGTCAAGAAGTGGGGTACGCGAGCACTCGTTGCGACCATCGTCATCTTGGTCGTGAGTCTTTTCTTCGGCGGTCGACGAGAGGCCAGCGACCGAGGGAAGTCGCTTGTAACCAGGACCTCAAACCAAGCGGAGGCCGCAGGGAAGGATCTCGCGAAGAAAGCCGTGTCTCTCTTTGAGGCCCCGCCGCCCATTCCACCAGCCCCGCCACCGACAATCCTGCTCGGATGCAACGGGAACGAGCAGGAAATGCCAATGCCGATCGGGGGCGTTGTCTATCGGCTCGGACCCAAGTGCACGAGCGGATGGATTCCAGTTCCCGACAAGATGCCCGACGGCCGCTGGGCGCCTGGCTTCCGGATTGAGCCAAAACAACTTGTGCTTGTCCGAAAAGCCTTCGGCAAGATCAACCCGGATACTGGCGAGCCAATCACCGAAGAGAGCGTTCATGTAAGCGCTTTTACAAGAACCAAATCTACAAAACGGGCTACGGGACTTCGCATCGAGAACAAAAACAGCACAGAAGTCTTAATTCCAATCAACCCAATGTAGCCTTCAGAAAGGAGAAGCATCAATCGAACCCGCCCTGGCCATCGCCTTGCGCGGGTTTCGACTTTTTAGAGAGTGGTCGCTAATAATGCGAATGTCAGCCCCTCGCTTCGCTTCGGGACAACTGATTTATACTACCTCCGTATTGTGGCCCCTCGACCAGATTCGGGACAAGCGGGACGGGCGGGGTTTTTCCCTGCCAAGAAAAACAAGAAAACCCCGAACGATCGGGGTTTTCTTCACAAACGCAAACGGGAATCCGGTTAGGACAACGGCGATGGAAAGGGAGGGGGAAGGCCGTTATTGACAGCCGGCACTGAAGCCCGCGCCCATAAGGTTACCAATCAAGAGCGGGAAGCCCTTTGCGAGAATCGCGACAGCGATTGCGACGGCCGCGTAGATGAGCATGCTACTCGCCTTGCCGACATTCTCCGGCTCACCGCCAGCGGTGAGATACTTGAAGGCCGCGTAGATTACGAAGATGACCGCGAGCACCACGAGGAACGTGAACATCCAGTTCGCGAGCCCACACAAAATCCCGATCAAACCGGTAGGGGTGGTGCCAATGGTGGGCAACGAACTTGGCGCCCCTCCCTGGGCCGCCGCCATAAGCGGAACAAGAGCGAGAGCGAAGAGCGCCGCGCTGAAACCGTATTTCAAGAAATTCTGACGCATGGAAGATAGTGATTTTCCGACCTTTCGATAAATCTTACTTACCAAAATCGTATCACAGGCCCCGACGGAGAACAAGAAGGGGGTGCTTTTAGCCATCATCGCGGCGGCAAACCTTCCCCTGGATACGGCCACTCGCCACCACTATCACTACCACCACTACCACTACCACCACTACCACTACCACACTGGCTCGAGATATCTTCGCCAAACAAGCCACCGATAAGTTGTGGCATGCCGCCGGCGAGAAGGGCGACGGCCACACCGACGGCGGCATAGGTGAGGGTGCTTTTCGCCTCGCTAACCTTTTTCTCATCACCGCCCGAGGTGAGGTAGAGAAACGCGGCATAGAGAACGAAGATGACGCTTAATACGATGGCCAGGCCGAAAAGGAAGTTGGCCACATCGCATATGATTTCTTCGACATCACCGACTTTTGTTATCGGTTTCGGCAGAGTATTGGTCGCCGCAAAAACGAATGCCGGCAAAAGAAAAACGGCGAGTTGAATGCTTGCGGCGATTGATCGGCGATGGCGGAAAAGGAAGGTGAGCATATTCCCTGTGAGTTGGTTTTTAGGAGGCATGAATAATGACGACCTTATTGTTCTTGATTTCAAGCTCCTGGTTCCAAAATATCGCTGATGAGCGCCGGCACGCCGCCGGCGATAATAGCGATGGCGAGACCGACGATCGCGTAGGTGACCACTTTTTTCGCTTCCGCTATCTGGGCCGCATCGCCGCCGGCGCTCATATAGCGAAAGGCCCCGTAGAGAATGGCGATGATGCCGACAACGAGAGCGAGGTTATAGATAAATCCGGCCACCCGATCGCCGAAGGCCGTAACGGCTTTTGTGTCTTCGAAGATCGGCTTGCCGGCGGCGACGGGAACAAAAACCGGCGCGAGAACTATCGCGAGAATCCCGAAAGTAATAATTAGCTTTCGCATGGTTGTCATTGATCGGCCTGTGTTGTTCCCTCGGAACCGCTGCCTCCCCCAAGAATCTCTGTGAGGAGCGGAACGACGGAGGTGGCAAGAAGGACGACGGCGTAGCCGATGACGGCGTAGAGAATGGTCTTCCGGCCGCTCGAGACCTGCTCGGGCTTGCCGCCGGCCGTCATGATTTGGAAGGCGCCGTAGAGCACCATCACGGCGACGATGGGAATGGCTATTTGGGCCAGCGCCTCGGAAACGGCCGCGACAACGGCTGGAAAGGTACTGTCGCCCAAGGGGTTGGTGATGGTAAGACCGCCGGTCCGGGGAGGATTTTCATCTTTCGCAAAAACACGAACCGCTCCAATGGCCCAGAACGAACCAGAAAGAAACAACTGCTTCATTGCCATCAATTATACACCCCGGGAGGACAAAAACTCAAACCCGTCGTCTTCCCGCCTAGCCCCAGATCGACCGAAACCGGCACCGTGACCGAAACCGGCAAGCGGCAGGCCTCGGACTGGCCGATGCCAAGCACGGCGAGAAGCGCGCGCTCGGCGGCCTCCCGATTTTCCCCAACGGGCGCCGCTAAAATAGTGATCATAAACCGCCCGTCAACCCGGGAATAGCCGACGTTGTATCCGGCCTCTTCCCGCAGAACCACATACGACCGCTCGACGATCCGCACGGCGTCGCGATAGAAGTTATTCACAACGACCCCGCCTCCGGGCGTGCCGAGGGTGAGCTTTGGCCCGGGAGGTATGTCGCTCTGCGACAGGGCGGATGACGTGCTGTCGAATTCATTGAAACCGACAATGGGCCCGGCGCCGCCGGAGGGAACCGATGATTTCGGCTTCACAAAGAAAACAAAGACGCCAAGAAGCGCGAGCCCAAGAACGGCGACGATCAAAATAGTGATTTTTCTCATGAGCCCGCTTTGTTGATCAATTGCCGACGCACGACGAATGGCTGACGTGCAGATGGCCGTCGTGGTACATCACAAACGCGCCAGGATTACATCCCTCGATAATTACTCTCATCGTTTTGTCCGTCGCCGCGCCCCAGGTATCCCCCGCACCCGTACCCATGCCGAAATCCACCGCCAGAGCTCCTCCTCTTCCCGTTAGGCCTCCGTAATGACAAGAATTTACACCGTGCGAACATTTATTGTCGCACAGTGGAAAGCCTCGCGTGTAGTTGCATGTCGGGTGGCTTATGTCATAGGTGAACTTACTGCCAAGATTGATATTTTGCTCGGCCGCTCTCCGCTCAATGCAACCGATGAGCTCGGTCAGATTGGGATCGTTCGTCTTCGGATACGGCACTGGCGGCCTGTTGTTCGCCGCTACTCCGGCTAGGTTCGAGCACTTCGGCGGGGCTGGTATCGGCTCGGCAACCGAAGCAATCTCCTCCATCGTCGGCAGTTTCGTATGGAGTATCGCCGGGCTAATGGTGTTCAGGATAAGCACCACCGAAAGCAGGAGCACCAGGCCGATCAGGGCCTGGGTGATGCGGTCTTTGGCGTCGCTCTGGACCGAGGAGTTCCCGGCCGCCACGGTGTACTGCACCGCTCCGTAGATAATCATCGCAAAAGCGAGAAGACCGCCCAGGGCCAGACCGAAGCGATAGACATCCGAGATAAAGTCCAGGGGGTTCGCGGTATAGGGACCTGGCGCGCCTTCGGGGTTCGGAGGGAGAGTGGCCTTGTCGGCAAAGCTAATGCCTGGGACGATGAACGTTAAGATGAACAGTACGAGGCGGGTCATCGGATGATGAAGATTGGCCCGGGGGCAATTCTTGAGTTAAAGACCGGGTATCCCCCTGGACTTGGCATCGCACTGAATGTTTTTCCAATCGATATTCGTCCGCCTGAGCCCGGCCACGACCGAAAAAATTTGGTCGACGATCATGAACGAAGCCAGGGCGATCGCGATGCCGATAACCGTGCCGGTGAGAACTTTCTTTGCCCGCGAGATGAGCTCCGGATTTGCACCGGCGAAAAGGATCATGACGCCGCCGACAACGAGGAAGAGTGGCGCCAGGGCGTAAATCAGAAGCGACATCGCGAAGTAGATGATGCGCTTGACTGTTTCGAGGAGTTTGCAAAAATCGCACTTCTTCAACGGATCGTCAGAAGTGGCATCGCACGCTACCAGAAGACCATTTGGCGCCCAATAACCTCCCGACCAGATACTGATGGCTTCGGCTCGAACAGAGAGCGGCGCGAAGATCGTGACGATGACGGCGAGCGCGACGAGAGTGATGAAGATTTTTTTCATATAA
>JBBUDB010000044.1:0-14641 GCA_038057515.1 Patescibacteria group bacterium
GCGGCGCTGTGAGGAACTGAAACTGCCCCACTACTTCACCCATCCCCGCAGTCCCAAAGAGAACACCTATGTGGAGATATCACATGGCGCGGATGAGCGAGAATTCTATCAGCAAGGCAATGTTTGTTTTGACTTCAAGATGATGAGGAAGAGGCTCAAAGAATGGCAACGAATTTGGAATGAAGTCAGGCCCCATCAAGCTCTTGATTACCTAACCCCCAGACAATATTACGAAAAATGGCAGCACGGTCGGCTGCCATCGAAAGACGTTATTACCTTACAAACCTAGGTGGTCACTATGTGTCTGAACCTGGACATAGCGCCGCAGAACGTGCCTAGAGCACGAAAAACCAGAACAAAACGGCCAAAATAATGCGGTAGACGCCGAAGGCCGTGAAGTCGTGGCGGGCAATGTAGCGTAAGAGGAATTTGATGGCCAAAAGGGCCACGAGGAACGACGTCACGAAACCGGTCAGAAGCAGAATAACTTCGTCGTTAGTAAATATCCGCGCGGTCCGAAAAAGGTCGAGACTCGTCGCCGCAAGCATCGTCGGGACGGCGAGGAGAAACGAAAATTCCACGATCGCTATTCGCTTAACGCCCAAAAGCAGGCCGCCCAAGATGGTCGCCGCCGAACGGGAAACGCCGGGCACAACGGCGAAGGACTGGAAGACGCCGATCGCAAATGCCTGGCGGTAGGTGAGCGCGCCCGGGTCGGTGACGGCATTTTCGCCTTCATGGTGGAAGCGTTCGAAAATGATCAAGAGGATGCCGCCCAGAAAGAGAGCGGTAAGCACGATGGCGTCATTCCCCAAAAACACCGCCTTCACGATTTTATAGAGGACGAAGCCGATAACAGCCGTGGGGACGAAAGCCACGACCACCCGAGCCAAAACTTCTTTACGTAAAAACAGGGTGCGCCAGTAAAGCGCGACGACCGAAAGGATCGCGCCGAACTGAATGGCGATCTCGAAGCTCTTCAGAAACTCCGTTTGCTCGAAACCGATAAAGCGAGCCGTGAGGATGAGATGGCCCGTCGAAGATATCGGCAAAAATTCGGTGATACCCTCGACAATGCCGAAGAGCGCGGCGTGAAACCATTGCATGACTATCGATTGTATCAGATTCACCCCGTGAGAAATAGCCCGCCCAAAGCCCCTTGGGCGCGCTTACGCGCGGGCCCCGTTAGAAAAGGAGGGTTTTTCTTCGCACATGAAAAGCGCCAGGGTTTTCTAACGGGGCGGGTGCGATTTCTCACGGGGTAAACAGAATATCAGAAAATCAGACAACGAAAAACGTGGCCGTGTTAACCCATAAGCAAAAGACAATATTCCTTTTCGAGAAGCTCTCGGAGGTGATTATGCGGTTATCGAAAAGGAATGTTGTCTTTACGCGCTCGCTAGATAATAAAAAATTTGGCCAAAGGAAATCCCCGCTCTTCGCGAGGACCTCCTCCCCCGTCCCCGGGGTGTCGGTCCTGATTCCGCAGAGAGCGATCGAGATTTCCGCGTTACAGTTCACACGTGGTGTCCGTCGCTCCCGGCCCTCGGGCCGGAAAACATTCGGACCCGATGAAATAATGAATCAAGGGAAACGACCGCGGCACGGAACAAGACCTGTTTCCATAGTGACGCGCCCAGGGCAAAATGCAAGCAAAACAGTGCATAGTCGGTGCGCAACCATGTCCCTAACTGTTGATAACCGATTGCGTTTTCCAAAATCTAGGATTTATGGCGCCCAACTGCCTTTTTAGCGGGTCTCGAGAGCTTCTTGAGTTCTTTCTCGAGCGCTCTGATCTCGTCCCGCAAGAGCGCCGCGAACTCAAAATCAAGTTCCTTGGCGGCGGCGCGCATTTCCGCCTCCTTGTTTTTCACGAGCGCCTCCATGGATGCCGCCGAACGGCCGATCGGCGCTATCTCAAGCTTCAGCGCTTTCTCTATTGTGGGCAAAATATCCCTAATTTCTTTCCAAACTGTTTTCGGCGTGATGCCATGCTCGGCGTTATACGCTATCTGGCGTTCGCGTCGCCGGTCGGTCTCGCCCACCGCTCGTTCTATGGAGCCGGTGATATTGTCGGCATAGAGCAGAACCTCGCCTCTCACGTTGCGCGCCGCCCGGCCGATGGTTTGAATAAGGGCCGTCTCGCTGCGCAAGAAACCCTCCTTGTCGGCATCAAGGATGGCGACAAGCGTCACCTCGGGCAGGTCGAGGCCTTCGCGGAGCAGATTCACGCCGACGAGCACGTCGAACTCTCCCCTCCGGAGCTTGGTGAGAATCCGAATGCGGTCGAGCGTCTCAACGTCGCTATGGAGATAGGCGACCTTCATCCCGTTAGAGGCAGGGCGCCCCGGGGTGGCCGTAGCCGCGCCTTCGGCGGGGCGGCCTTTAACGGGATGAATCTTTTTCTCCTTAAGGTACTCGGAAAGATCCTCGGCCATCTTTTTCGTGAGCGTCGTGACGAGCACGCGCTCACCCAGAGCGACCCGGGCCTCAATGCGCGGAATGAGATCCTGGACCTGGCCACGGGCCGGCAAGATGGTGATCTTCGGATCGACGAGACCGGTGGGCCGGATGATCTGCTCGACGATCTGGCCCGATCCGGTCGCCGGGTCTGACTTCGCGCGTTCATAATCTGCCGGCGTGGCAGAGGTGTAGATCGTTTCGCCGACGCGCGCCTCGAATTCTTCGAAGGTAAGCGGGCGGTTGTCGATGGCCGACGGCAGGCGGAAACCGTACTCGACGAGCGTTTCCTTGCGCGCCCGGTCGCCGCGGTACATCCCCCGGATCTGCGGCACGGTCACGTGCGACTCGTCGATGACGGTCAAGAAATCTTTGGGGAAGTAATCGAGAAGTGTCGCCGGCGGCTCCCCGGCGGCCCGTCCGGAGAGGTGCCGCGAGTAATTTTCGATGCCGTGGCAGTAGCCGACTTCTTTGATCATGGCGAGGTCGAACTTGGTGCGCCGTTCGAGCCGCTCGGCCTCAAGGAACTTCTTCTCCACCTCGAATTTCTTGAGCTGTCCTTTGAGCTCCTCGCGGATCAAGGTTATGGCTCGCTCCCGGTCGTCGGCGAGGGTCACAAAGTGCTTGGCGGGCGCGATGAAAATTTCCGGCACGCTCGGCGTCTTTCCAACCACGAACCCTTCGACCGGGTCGATCTCCCAAATCTTCTGGATGATCCCGTCCTTAAGCTCGAAGTTATAAATAACTTCTCTGTCGGTCGGCATTATCTCCCAGTTGTCGCCGCGCAGGCGGTAAGTGGCGCGAGTGAGGTCGACGGTCGTCCGGTTGAACTGCAGTTCGATGAGTTTCTTCGCGAAAGCGGCGCGGTCGACCCGATCGCCGACTTTGAAATGAAAGATGTTTTCGGCATACGCCTCCGGCGCACCGAGGCCGTAAATGCACGAAACCGAAGCCACCACGATGACATCGCGCCGCGTGAGGAGCGCCGTTGTCGCCGCGTGGCGCAACTTGTCTATCTCGTCGTTTATCATCGCCTCCTTGTCGATATAGGTATCGGTCGTCGGCATGTACGCCTCCGGTTGATAGTAGTCGTAGTACGAAACAAAATAATGCACCGCGTTTTGCGGAAACAAGTCCCGGAACTCATTGCAGAGCTGGGCGGCCAGCGTCTTGTTGTGGGCAATGACCAAAGTCGGACGATTTACCCGAGCGATGACATTCGCGATACTGAACGTCTTCCCCGATCCGGTCACCCCCAAAAGCGTCTGATGGCGAAAACCCTTCTTGAGGCCACGAACCAGCGCCTCGATCGCCTGGGGCTGGTCCCCGGCGGGTTTATTTTTTGAGATCAGTTCGAACATGCCTCTCTAGTTAACTAGTGACTAGTCGACTAGTCAACTAGGCCGAGGAAACCCATCCTTCGCTCCCACGAGCTTCGGGGGGTTATTTTCGTTTCTTAATGAAACAAAAATAAAACGAAGAGCGCGTCACCCTGGTCGGCATTGATGGATGCCGGGGGCAAACGCGCTCCTAACCGCCTTCGCCCGGCGTGTCGCCGCTATCTTTCGCAAACGGAAGAGCGCTGGCGTGCGGTACGCGGGCCGCCCGGGACGATTGCCGACTTTCGCGTGATCTTTCATCAGGCTACACGACCCCAGACGAAAGCGGTGACGAAACGACTTGGCCTCCTCGACGGCTTTCGCCCGCCTGTCTTTCCTGCTCTTTAAAAATTATGTCCTTCACCCGGTGCGGATCGGGAACGCTCTTCAGGGTGAAGTTCCCCGACTCCCCTGCCGTTTGGATCTTCACGTTACCGAAACGCAAGAACGTCGCGAGGAAGCCGTGCACCTCGACGGAAACATCCTGGATCTTTTCTATCCGACACTCTGAAGTGCTCCGGCTGAAGAGATTTCTCTGCTCGATGTCGATGATCCGTTTCGAAGTGATGACCCAAACGTCCAAGTAATAATCGGTCCAAACGATGAAAAATATAATCCAGATCGCGAGGAACCACAGCCCGGAACCGAAAAGAGTGAGCGGTATAAAATTAGGCAGGGTCGCGAGATCAAAGACGTCAAAAATCACGATCACCAGAATCGGCATGAGCGCCAGGATGAAGAGGCCCAAGGTTTCCGCAAAAAGCACGTACCAGTGACGCCGGACTTCGGCCACGACGGTTTCTCCGGGTTGAAGTGAGATCATGATTCAAAAAGCAAAATGCCCGCGGTCATGAGCGCGAAACAGACGCCCGCTCCCCAAAAATAGAGCGCCCGCATGCGACCGATCATCGTCGGATTGTAGCCATACCGGCTCCAGTGGTAGAGAAGCACCCAGCTCACCGCCGCGAAAATGGCGGTCATGAGCGCGAACACGGCCCCCAAGGCATTCGGCGTGATGAGACGCAATAAATCATTCAACTGAAATGGGAGCATGAGGAGTTTTAGTTGGTAATCGCAAAGTGATGGCGCTTGGCGAGCATGGCGATGTCGCGCTGGCGCAGGTGTTCTAAGACGCGGAGGGTCGGATCGAGGACCACGGTCTTCCCGAAGTACTGGCCGGCGGTAATATTCGGCAAAATCACATAGTCGGCGCCACGGACATAGAGCAGGCGCGCGTCGGCCTCGGTGTCGGCGCGGACAACGATCTTCGGGCGCGGCGTGAAACGCGACGCCACGGTAAGCAGGGCCAGATTATCTTCCGGATCCGGGCTCGTCGAAATAACGAGCCGGGCCGCGGCGAAGTTCGCCTGCTCGAGCACTTCCGGATCGGCAATATCGCCGAAGATGTAATCGTATCCGTGTCGGGCGAGTTCGGCGATGATCTCCGGATCGAAGTCAATGACGAGCAACTGCTCTTTCGGCACGCTCATCGCGATACTTTGCCCCGTGCGGTGGGCGCCGATGAGAATTACGGGCTTTTTAAATTCGCGGTTCCGCCAGCCGTCCTCCACGGTTGTCTTGCGCTCGAAAATCGCGAGGAGGCGCGTAATACGCGGGAAGATCCGGTCGGCATAGAGGATAAGATAGGTCGAAAGCGTGATCGTCACGATGCCTACGGCCGTCACGAGCGAAACGACATTGTTGCCCACGTGGCCCAGCCGGTTACCGAGCGCCACGAGCACCAAGCTGAATTCGGAAATTTGCGCGACAGTAAGACCAGTCAGAAAACTCGTCCGTTTGCGATAGCCCATAAGCCCCATGATGATGAGCACGATAAAAGGATTGCCGATAAGCACGAAGAGTGAAAATACCGCCACCGGCGCGGCGAGTCCGGCCATGTCGGCATTCAGCACGAATGACGATCCCAAAATGACGAAGAAAACGAGAATGAAGAAGTCGCGAAGCGGCCTGATGCGCGCGGAGATCTGGTAGTGCTCGGTGGCGTTCGCGAGACCGAGGCCGGCGAGAAACCCGCCGATCTCGATGGAAAGCCCCAGGCGCTGCGCGATGGCGGTGAGCAGAAACATCCAAGCCAAACTCATGACAAACAACAGCTCCGCGGATTTCGCCGCCTTATCCGCGATTGCGGGAAGAACGCGCTTGCCGATCCACAGAATGAGCGCGAAAAGGCCGATACTCTTCATGACCGTCATCGCGATTCCGGCAGTCACCTCTCGCGGGGAACCCTGCTCGAATCCGGCGAGGAGCACGAGGAGCAGAATGGCCACGAAGTCCTGCACCAAGAGCATGCCGACGCTGATCTTGCCGTACAAGCTGTTCAGGTCGCGCTTTTCGGAAAGAAGCTTGACAATGATGATCGTGCTCGAAAACGTGAGCGCGACGGCTATGTAGAGCGACGGCAGGGCGTCGAAACCGAAAAGCCACGCGATAACGAAGCCCAAAAGCGAGGTGAATAGTATTTGTCCCAGACCCACGGCAAGCGACACCTTGCCCACGCTACGGAGCGAAGAATAATTGATTTCCAAACCGACGAGGAACAAGAGGAACATGATCCCCAAATCGGAAAAGACCCGGAACGTCTCCTGGTCGGCGATGTTGAAAAAGTTGAAGTAGCCGATGATGGCTCCGGTCGCGAGATAGGCCACGATGAGTGGCTGGCGAAACGCCTTGGCGACGAAGCCCAAAATGGCCGCCACAAGCACCACCATCGCCAATTCGAAAAGACCGGCAGTCATCTATGTGAAAAAAATATCTGTGTAAAACAAAACGTGCTTTGATTATAGCACGCAAGGGGCGTACCCATGCTAGTAAGTTAGTTGCCTAGAGACTAGTGGATTAGCGATTAGTAGGTTAAAGAATAGTCGGGATATTTTTAGTCCCTAATTCGCTAGTCACTAACCATCCAGGCACTAGCTTTCTAGTCAGCTAGTTTTCTAAGAATATCCACGTTCTTCTTGTCCGGTCCCTCGTTCGCGAATCCGGGTACTTCAAGGAGGAAGGGAATCTTCCGGAATTCTGAATTGGCCAGCAAATTTTTGAATCCATCGAGGCCAATGTGCCCCGCGCCGATATTTTCGTGCCGGTCATGTTTCGAGTTCCAGGCCGTTTTGCTGTCGTTCGCGTGAATGGCCATTAATCTTTTCCAGCCGATCGTCCGTTTTACCTCGACAGCGAGGCGCGCAACCTCATCCTTGCCGTAATCATTCACCATTCCCGATTCAAAAGAATGGGCGGTGTCGAGACACACGCCGACGCGGCGAGAATCAATAAGGCGGATAAGTTCCGCGATCTCCGCAAGATTCTTGCCGATCTTCTCTCCGCCGCCGGCGGAATTTTCGATGATGAGCGCGCTTTTTCCGACCGCCTGCCGCAGTGCCTGCTTTGCGCCCGCGGCCGCGAGCTCCATTGAGCGCGCCTGAAAGAGTCCGCCCACGCCCGAACCGACGTGAACGATCACGCCCTTGGCCCGAATCATGTTCGCGATCTTCAGGTGCCCGGCAAGCGCCGCGACCGACCGCCGCCACATTCCCCGATCCTCGCTCGCGAGGTTGATGAGATAAGGCGCGTGAAGAAAGACGCCCTTGAGGCCGGAGCTGGCGAACGCCTTCCGAAAGGCATTCGCGTCCTTGACACTTGGCAAGCGCACCTCCCACTGCCGCGGCGAGGAGCCGAAGATCTGAATGGCGTCGGCGCCGATGTGGCGGGCAAGGAGAACGGCGTTCGGCAGTCCTCCTGCCGTAGAAACATGAGCGCCGATAATGGGATGCTTAGCCATCGTTATTATGTTATCACGCCTAAAAATTAGTATGAAAATTGTTCGGGCCCCGGACGCGATGAAGCGTACGGGGCCCTTGTCGAGATGTTGTGGTCTACGCCGAAGGCGTGGCGTCGGGACGCCGACGCCTGACCCTCGGAAGCGGTTTGATGCGGAGCGCCGCGCCGCCGATGAAGATGGTCATCCTCCCGTCGCGCTCGGTCTCGACCGACGCGCCCGCCGGGAGGAAAACCCGGCTCGGGCCGATGGTGAAGCTGACGCTCGGCGCGGGTGGCGCAAGAGGGGGAGCGGGCAACGGAAGGGTCGCACTCGCCCGTTCCGCGGGCACGACCGCGGGAGGCGTGACGGTGGTGGTCGGCGCGGGCGCCGGAGGCGAACAGGAACCCCTCGTCGAGCGCCAAAGCGACCGCAACGCCGCGCCGCCCGCAATGATGATCGCCGCGAGGAGAGCGAGTCCCAGCAAGGCGAGGATTAGCCATCCCAACGCCTTCGCCAGAGCTCCGACCCCGTGCCAGAACCCGGCCCACCGACTCTGAAGCGGCGCATCGGAAAACGTCTCGGGAAGCGTTCCGCCACCCGCCGCGCTAGTCGCGGGACAGGCAGGGCAAACCGGAAGCGAGCCCAATCGGTTGCCGCAGTCGGCCTTGTAGATAGGGTTGCCGCTCTCGTCGGCGAGGACGAGCGTCCCCGTCGCGAGCGTCTCCAAGACGTACCGACCGCCCTCCACCTTGCGATGGAAGTTGTATCCCGTCCACGGCTCCGAGAGCCGGACGGGGTGGAGGCCGAAGTCGGCCTGCTCACCGATCGTGAGCGGCCGACTGAACTCGGGGTAGCTCCCGAGACGGACCCCATCCGGAATCGCCTTTTCGGCCAAAGGGGCCGCGAAGGCCACGGAACCGGCCACGAGGAACGCGAGAACGAGAACCGCCATCAAGAAACGGCGCATCATGCACCTCTCCTTCTGCCCGCGCTTTCGCGGGCGTAAACCAAACTAACAAAGAGCGATAAAGTAAAAGTCCGGAGAACTGGGGCGTTAATGTCGATTGAGTTTGAAAGAACTCCGCCCCAGTTCTCCGGGCCCTACTTTCAGGCTCAATTATATATCATTATTAATATAATGTCAAATTTAGGGGTCTTTCGGCCTCTTGACACGATAAATGTTTAGTGTCTTGACAAGGTTTGTCCTTCATGCTAGGATAAGCACATTCCATAAGAGATGCTCCGCAGGGGGCATTTTTTATTGGGAAACCGGGCCTTACCCGGGATAGGCGAAAGGTTGAATAAACCAATAACCTCAAAAAAAGTAAGTGTTTTGGCTGGAAACGGCTAAAAACCAAAACCCCATGGTAAAACTCTTCGTCATGACGGTCCTCATGGTTTCGGGTCTTTACCCGGTGCCCGTGGGCGTCACGAAAGCGGACTTCCCCGCCCAAGGCGGGTCCGCCTCCGGCGGAGAACTTCGAATCGCGGCGGAAGCCAAGTCGGAGGTCGACCAGGCCTGGAAGGTCTGGGTGACGGCCTATTCGAGTTCTGAAGACGAAACCGACTCGACGCCCTTCACCACGGCTCTCGGCACCCAAGTTCGGGACGGCATTATCGCCACGAACATGCTCCCCTTTGGCACGAAGGTTAAAATTCCGGCTCTTTTCGGAAACAAGATCTTCGTGGTCGAAGATCGCATGCACCGCCGCAAGACCAACTTCGTGGACGTTTGGATGGATAGCAAAGAGAAAGCGATAAAGTTCGGCTCGAACTACACCGAAATAATTATCTTGAAGTAGACATCGAGCTAGTGAACAAAACAAAAACCCCCGCCTCTCGGCGGGCTTTTGTTTTAGGGTCCTAAAAAATTGAGCCGCCCAGCCAAGCTCAAAAGCTCGGCTGGGCGCTATCGATGGGGTACTGTCGCTAGAAGAGGTCTGTCTCGCCAGGCGAGAACCAGCTGAGCGCGGGTCTCGTCGGCGGTTCCGCCCCGGGTGGCGCCGTGAGTGCCGGCGGGAGCGGGTCGAGGTCGCGCCCCAGTCCCAGCACGCGCTCGACGACCGCATCGGTCGCCTTGCTCCCGCCCGACTTTTTGGCGCGGACACTGCGAACGGTCGCGAGCGCGTCGAACTGACCGACGATACCGAGAACGGAGTCGTTCATGGGGCCTCCCCTCTGCCGCGCGAAAGCGCGGCGGCTGGATATAGTTTTATCTCTTTTCCGCCCCGAGCGTCAAATGACGAACTCCTTGCCGGTAAAAATCTCCCCCGCCGACACCCAATCCACCACATTCCACCAGCCTTCCGTGTATTCCGGGCGGCGGTTTTGGTACTTGAGGTAGTAGGCGTGCTCCCAGACGTCGAGGGTCACTATCGGCGTAAGCCCCGCCGAAACCGGGCTCTCTTGGTTAGTCGTCCACACAAGAGAAAGTTTCCCGCCCGCATCCTTCACGAGCCAGGCCCAGCCGCTCCCGAAGCCGCCGTTCGCAACTTTCGTGAACTCTTCGCGGAATTTTTGATAGCCGCCGAAGTCTTTCGCGATGGCTTCAGCCAAAGCACCGCCTGGCTCGCCGCGGCCCTCACGCCCCATTACTGTCCAGAAAAATGAGTGATTGAAGTGTCCCCCGCCGAAGTTCTTGACCGCGCCGCGCACGGCGTCCGGGAGCGCGGCGAGATCGGCGATGAGCGCCTTGGCGGGTTTATCCTGAAGGTTAGAATATCCGGAGAGCGCCTCGTTCAGTTTATTAACGTAAGTCTGGTGGTGTTTCGACCAGTGGATCTCCATCGTCTGCGCGTCAATATACGGCTCGAGAGCGTCGTAGGCGTAATTGAGTTTCGGCAGTTCGTGCTTCATTTGATGATTGGTAAAAGGTTGATGAAAACGACGTGTCTCTTGATTATACCGCAAGTGACTCGGGGTAAATTTCTATGCCCGATATGCTTACCGCCCTCGCCGTTGATGGAGATATCGATAAACCGCGCTGGCGCTCGGCCGCATGGTTTTCAGCGGTTTTTGATACACAACGAAGCTAACACCGCGCGGAATGGCTTCCGCTTCATATTCACGAAGGATTGCCTGCTGTTTCTTACTAAGTCGCGCTCCTTTCAGATGCGCGCATAAATGACCTTTCGCCGGAATATCTTTACGAAAAACTGCTCGGCGGTAGGTAACAACATAGTGGCCAAGCTTCCGTTCCAGCTCGCTACGCAAAGCACGCATAGCTTCAGGGGCAACGCATAGCTCGCGAATATCAATAGCCGTCCGAATCGCCGCAGGAAGACGACGGAATATTTGTCTCATACTATTCATGCATAATTGTAACAATTAATCATCAAACAAAGATGGTGCACGCTGGGTTCGGGAAGATTTTCGACCGCTAAAATACTCTCACCATCATTCGCCCATTCGCGCGAATCGTTCCGTCGGCCTGCGGCGCCTAGCGCCATGAATCAGCCGCTAAAACGGACGTTTGACATAATCTATCACGGTGGCATAATGGAAAACAGAACACTGTCCGGCGATTGGCACCGGAAGGAGGAATGGCGATGGCGAGCCGTAACTATGTCGCACGGACCTTCGGGTCTGTCGAAAAAAAGCTCGTCGGTTCCGTGGATGGCCTCCTGCGCATGGAGCGCAGGAAACGCGAGGGTAATCACAAGGTTACCCACCGCCACGAGCGTCGGGGCGAGGAGAATCGCATGATCGCGGCGGCGACCGTCGTCGCCCTCGCCATGCGGCCCGTCACCACCACCCCGACCGGCAACAACTTCCAGCCCACCTCGGCGGCCGTCAGCAATTTCCAGTGCGGCGGCTCGCGGGCCGATTACCGCCTCGCCTTCGCCTAGGTCGCTCGTCCGCGTCGTCTGCGGACGGGTTCGTCCAAACATCGGCCCCTTCCCGCGCGCGCGAGGAGGGGCCAACTAATTTTTATGTCTTTTCTCCGAGCGCCTCAAGGTCGCGCAACACCTCGGCCGCGTGTTCGCGGGGCTTCACTTTCTCGTAAATTTTCGCCACCTTGCCCTTGGGGTCTATCAAAAAAGACATTCTCTTCGTGCCGAAATATTCCCGGCCCATGAATTTTTTCTTGCCCCAAACGCCGTAGGCCGTGACGACTTCCTTCTCGGTATCAGCCAAAAGCGAGAAGGGTAGGTCGTAGGCCTCGGCGAACTTCGCGTGACTTTTGACAGAATCGGTGCTCACTCCGAAAACGCGCACATCCAACTTCTCGAACTGCGGCCACTCGTCGCGCACGGCGCAGGCCTCGGCGGTGCATCCCGGCGTCATGTCCTTGGGATAAAAATACAAAAGCACCCACTCGCCGCGATAGTCGCGCAAGCGATGCGTTTTGCCGTTCTGATCGGGCAAAGAAAAATCTGGCGCAAGCGTGCCGTTTTTCATCGTCATATATTATGAATGATTCCAGATCGCCGGTCCATGGAGAGATGAGAGAATGCTTTCGAACTTCTGCCGCGCCTCTTCCGGATGAAAATTCATCATTTCCGGAATGTCGGCGAGCGGCACCCAGGCCGGATGATATTGATTATGTTCGGTCATGTGGCGCAGTTCTTCCCCGCCCAAGGTCGGCGTGCCGGTGAAGCCGCTCACCAGAAAATGATACGACCGCCTCTCGTCGGCATAGGCCTCAAAAAGAAATCTGTCGATGTCGATCTGAATACAGAATTCTTCTTCAAGCTCGCGAATAGCCGCCGCCTCGGGCGACTCGCCGGGCTCGACGGTGCCGCCGGGGAAAGTATAATACTCCTCCCCCGCCTTCACGCGGCGCATAAGAAGCACTTCGCCGTCTTTGATGATGACCGCGGCGGCGCGTTTGATCATTTGATTATTTCCACTATCTTTTTTCGGCTGGTCTTGCCCGCCACGATGAAGACCCGGCTCGAAGCGATGCCGAGATGTTCGGCAAGAGCCCGCTCCACGGCGGCGTTTGCCCGGCCCTCCTTCGCGGGCGCGGAGACAGAGACAACGAAACTGCCATCAGGAGATGGCGCTACGGCGGCACGCTTGGCGCCTGGTTTTACGGTCACGGTAATTCTCATTGCAAGGGCGGCTGGTCCTTAAGGCAGGCCTCGAGTTCCGTTGTCATCGTCCAGCCGCACTGGCCGTTCGTTTGCCTCTCGCACGTGGCCGCCTGATAACAGGCGTAGTCGGCGCGGAATTCGCAGGTCGAAACAGTATCTTTATCCGAACAAATTTGGCCGCTACAGCCGGTTTTTCGGCAGGCGCTTTTGTCTGCTTCCGTAAAGCGCACTGGGAGGCGCACTATCTCGTTTTTTTCGCGCATGTCGGAAGGATTATCGTTCCGCAGGATGAGCGTTCCCTCGGCTGTCGCCGGCGGCGCAAATTGCAAGGTCACCTTGAACGGCACGAACTCCGTCGTCATCCAATCGCTTTGCGCCTCTGC
Source organism: Patescibacteria group bacterium (assembly GCA_038057515.1). GTDB lineage: Bacteria > Patescibacteriota > Minisyncoccia > UBA6257 > 2-01-FULL-56-20 > DATJQA01. The sequence continues at coordinate 13,037 of JBBUDB010000044.1, forward strand.
CGGCACGATCGCGAGCCGCCGACCGGCGCCATCAAGAAGTTCGACTGGGAAAGACGCTTCAAAATACCACGTGCGCGCTTCGCCGGTTATGACGAGCGGACTAGAAATTAGATCGTTCGCCTTAATAGATACGTTCCGGAGATTCGGCGCGAGATACGCGCCGCCTTGAGGCGGAGTGGACGTCGGCGCGACATCATTGGGGACGCCGAACATCGCGCTCTTCCTAATGCCGCCGAAAACGATGATAAGGAGGACGAGAGAAACACCAAGAATTACTACGGGAAAGCGTTTTTGCATATTTATCTTCCCCTATTTATAAGATAGATGACGATACGGCGCTATCTTTATTGCTCGGCGCCGATATATCGAAAACGCGGACCTTGGTAGCCGTCGCGGTCGACGGCCTCACTCCACATCGAGACCGGACGAGCCCAGAGGCCCTGGGCCCCGTCGAGGTGTTGATAGATAACAAGTTCTTCAAATTGCTCGCTTCCACGCGCCACGCCTAAAACTCGATACCGACCGCCTTTAAAATGTTCGTAAATGCCCGGCTGAACGGCCTTCGCGGCTTCGGACCACGGCGGCAAATCTTCTTTCATGCACCCCATTATACCACGGCATCGTTGCGCGGCCGATGATAAGAGGACTACAATATGAGTAGTTCGGGCCAGGACATTGCCCCGTGCGCCAACCAAAAGGAGGTTCGCCCATGTTGACAGCACTCGTGGCGGTTCTGGCCCTCGCTGGCGCAGAGCCACACTACTATACGTTCGAAAGTCGGCGGGATCCGTTCGCTCCCGTTTTCGTTGGGAGAGCCATCCCTGCCGAGCGCGAAGGGTATCTGCGCCGCCGGATGAGCTCTTTCGGGTTTACCAAAGAGGAAATCGCCGCCTTCTTCGCCGATCCTCGACTAAGGATTTACCCTCGGCGCGCGACTAAGAACGGCACGAAAAAGGCCGACTGGGACGCGCTCCGGAACCAAATGGTCGCGCCCGCATCGGTCGTCGCTGGCGTGGCCTACTACCGGCGGCACGAAGAAACGCTCCGCCGCGCCCGCGAACGCTACGGCGTTCTCGAAACATCGGCGGTCGCGATTGCGCGGATCGAGAGTGCCTTCGGGTCGTATCTCTACAACCCGAAAAACCCGCACACGGTGGTCGTGGACATTTTCTACACGAAAACTGCCCGCTTGAGCGCCAAGCCCGTGAGCGACAAAAATCCCACGCCGCGATGGCAAGCGGCCGCGAACTCGCTCGTCGAACTTCTCGTCTACTGCGGGAAGAATAGCCTCGACTGCTTCAAGATCAAGGGCTCCTGGGCCGGCGCCATCGGCATCACCCAGATCATGCCGTTCAATCTCGACGAGTACGGCGAGGATGGCGACGGCGACGGGCGTGTTGATCTCGTGGGGAGCGGCGCCGACGCGCTCCTCTCCACCATGAAGTTCCTCGCCGAAAACGGCTACGCCTCGACTCGCGAAGGGCGCCTGCGCGGATTCGTGAACTACTACGGCGAGAATGGGCGCTATCCCGAGATCTCCATCGAATATGAAGTTCTTCTTGAACGAGCTATCAACGCGCCCCGTGGGTCAGAATGATCCCCGGG
>JBBUDB010000045.1:0-4876 GCA_038057515.1 Patescibacteria group bacterium
GTGGTTATTCTCATCCACTAGCCGCCAATTTCATCACCTACGCGCCCCTGATACCAATCGGGGGCGTAGTACTTTTTATGATTCTAAATCTTCTCCGGCGCTTCGATGCCGAGAAGGGCGAGGCCGCTTTTCAATATTCCGGCGGCGGTTCTAACGAGCAGAAGCCGCGCGTCGCGGCGGACGATATCGTTATCGTCATCTTCCCCGCTAGTTGCCGTTTGGTGCTTGGGATTTGGTGCTTGGGATTTAACATTAAGTATCGGTGTCGATTCGTAAAAACGGTTCACGGCATTAGCTAGCTCATAAAGATAATTCGCGAGATGGTTCGGCGCGTATGTCTCTCCGGCCGCGCGGACCGCCTCGGGAAACTCCGCGAGCTTCTCTATGACCGCGAATTCTCCTTCCGTTTCAAGGCGTTTCAAATCCACTACTCCGTCTTTAGGATTTGGTGCTTGGGATTTTCCGCCGGAGGCGGATCCGCCTTTGGCGGAGGTGCTTGTAATTTGGGATTTTCGCACGATGCTCCGCAGTCGGGCGTAGGTATATTGCAGATACGGCCCCGAGTCGCCCGAGAAATCAAGCATGGCGTCCCAGTCAAAGATAACGTCGGAGTTGCGATTCTCCCGCAGATTCACGTATTTCAGAGCGCCAAGCGCCACCTGCTTTGCCACGGCGTCTTTCTCCTTAGGTGATAGGTCCCTGTTCTTTTTCTCTACGATATCTCGGGCCAGGCGCTCCGCCTTGGCAAAGACCGCATTGAGAAGAATGATGTTCCCTTCGCGGGTAGAGAACTTCGCGCCCCGCTCGGCGAAAACCAAGCCGAACTTCACGTGCATGAGCTCCGCCTGGGGCGCCAGTCCCAAAAGACTCGCTACCTTGAAAACTTGCTCGAAGTGGAGCGACTGCTCGTTGCCTACTATATAGAGGATCTTTGCCGGCGCGTAGGTCAGGACGCGGTATTTCAAATTGGCCAGGTCGCGGGTGAGATACAAACTCCCCCCGCCGGTCTTCTCGACCATCGCGGGCGGCAAGCCGAACTGCTCCAAGGGCACGATCATCGCGCCCTCGCTCCGCACAGCGATCTTTTTTCCGGTGAGTTCATCGACGACCGGCTTCATCTCTCCCTCAAAAAAGCTTTCGCCGATATCAACGTCGAACTTCACGTTCAGTTTTTTAAGCGTGACCGCGAACTCTTTGAGCGACTCCTCCTTGAACCATGTCCAGAGCTTTCGGTTTTCCTCATCGCCTGCCTCAAGCTTCCGAAACTCGTCCCGGCCGATCTCCTCAAGCTCGGTCCGGTACTTCGCCTCATCATGAAAACGGACATAGAGGTCAAGAAGCGAGCCGATGGGATTGGCGTCCACGTCTTCTTTTTTGCCCCACATCTTGTAGGCCGCGATAAGCTTGCCGAATTGCGTCCCCCAGTCGCCCAGATAATTCCAGCGTATTACTTTATAACCCAAGGCGTCGTGAAGATTCGCGAGCGTATCGCCGATGGCGATATTGCGCAGATATCCCACATGAAACGGCCTCGCGATGTTCAGGGAGGCGTACTCCACGATCGCCGTCCGGCCGCGGCCGACATTCACCCGGCCATAGGCCTCTCCCGCTTTCACGATGCGCCCAAACTCTGCTCGGATGGTTGCCGCAGAAAGTTTGAAATTAACGAATCCCGGCGCGGCGGAAGTGACGCTTTCAAAAAATCCCTTGGGAGCCCCGGCGGCAATTTTTTTCGCGAGCATTTCGGCAAGCGCGAGCGGCGGACGCCCTGCCTCCTTGGCCAGGCGCAGGGCAATGTTTGTCGCATAATGTCCCATTTCCGGCCGCGGGGAGACGACAACCTCGAACTTGGCTCCCTTGGGCACCACCTTCAGGACATGGGCAAAAACACGCTCCCGGAGGGTCGTTTCGCTTCTCTTTGGAGATTTAGATTCTTGGCGTATCATGAGAAACAGTTATTCCGTTGAGTGGCTCTGGCCCCCGCCCCCCCAGGAACTCCTCTCCCCTGGGGACCCCACCGCCAGCAAAGGCAATCCCCCCGCGTAACGCTCCTCCGTTACGCCAGGCCACTCTTGCTCCATTCTACCTCATCCCCAGGCCCGGTTGCTAAAGCGACCGGGCCCTTGGATTTTTTCGGCGCCGTGCCTCATAGTTAAATAGTAGCGAACCAAAATGACTCCATTAGCCGAAAATCGCCGCGCCAAGTTCGATTACGAGATCCTCGAAACATTCGAGGCCGGCTTGTCGCTCACGGGCCAGGAGGTCAAGAGCATCCGTAACGGACGCCTGAACCTCGCGGGCTCCTTCGCCATCATCCGCGGCGGCGAAGCCTGGCTCGTGAATGCCCAGATCCCGCCCTATCAACCAAAGAACGCCCCCGCCGATTACGACCCAGCCCGCACCCGGCGTCTTTTGCTAAAGAAGCAAGAGATCGCGGCCTTGACCGGCCGCCTTCATGAGAAGGGGCTTGTCCTTGTGCCGCTTGAGGCGTTCTCTAAAAAGAATCTCCTAAAGCTCACCCTCGGCCTCGCCCGGAGCAAAAAGACGCGCGACAAGCGCGAGGCAATCCGCGCGCGCGACGTAAAACGCAACCTCGCCCGCGGGGAGGAGTAGCGCGAAAGAGAAAACGGGCGCCGGATGAAAATCCGAACGCCCGCTTCGATGTTCTCGACAAGAAACTTACGACGGCGGACGACCCCTACGGCGTCCTCGCCCCGATCACCGCGCCGATGACCATGAGCAGCGACCCCAAGGCCAGCGGGAAGAACAATTCGCGGTAAAACGGGGCAGGCCGACAATCGAGCTTGCCCTCGATCACGAAGAGGGATGCCATTCCGGCCAAGACGAATCCGGTGACGAAAATCCGGACGGCATGCGGTACGCCCATCCAGAAGAGCAGGGCGAGGAACGCCGCACTGATCAGGGCAATCGTCATCATCTGATGACCGTTATCGGCGTCGAGAGATGGCTCGCTCACGAACTCCTCCTTGCCGGCTACTGCCGGACATGACTACTGTTCAGGCGGCTTGATCGCGTTGTGGTAACAAACTACCACTCGGTATCCACGCGTGTATAAACCCATGGGGTTGGCAGATGCCACGATGTCGATCTCAACCGAACGGTTAGCGTTCTTCCACTTCTGAAGATCGTATGCGCCACGCGACCCTTCGACCGTGTCCACGGAAGCGCACTGCTGTTCTTGATCGGTGCTTGCCACCGCAACCAGAAATCCAAGGGTCTGTGAGAAGTTGCCATCTCCTCCCCCGCCATCCGTCACGCTGGCCACAGAGACGAACTTCTTGCCAGGATGCCGCGAAAGCCACGTGTTGAGATCAGCCACCGAGCTATTGTCGCCGCAGCGCACGTAGTCGAAGTCCGACAACGCAACGCTGCGTTTGAGCTCTTGCCACTCCTGCGCGCTCTGTTTCGAACCACGAGCGATCGACGCCAGGAATCCGAACGTGACGGCGGCCATAACAATCGCGCCGACCGCGTTTGGCCACAAGCTTTCACCTTTTCTGGCTTCCATAGACACCTCCTCCTGTTTAGTTTTCAACCTAAACTACCCCGAATACTAGATACTAACATAAGTGTGTCAACTTCGACCGTCACAAAAAACACGATAAACCCTTGTTTTACAAGGCGTGATGTGATATTAGTGTAGGTGTGTCGAAGAAAAACGGCACAGTCCATGTTCGAAAAACTTATCCAAATAGGCTTAACGCCCAAAGAAGCGAGCGTATACCTCGCCTTATTGGTGATGGGTTCTGGCGGAGTGAGCGCCGTGGCGATTCGGGCCAAAATCAACCGAACCACGGCCTATGACGTCTTGCGCCACCTCGTCGAGGTCGGCCTTGTTTCGGAGTCACCGGCGAAAAAGAAGAAGGCGTATCTCGCCGAACCCCCGGAAAAGATTCCCGGCATCCTTGAAGAGCGCGCTGCAAAAATATCCCTACAGGCAAAAGCGGCTGAATATCTGGTGTCGGAGTTGAAATTGTTGAGCGGCACCGAGTCGGATCGGCCCAGGATCCGCTTTTTCGAGGGCATAGATGGCGTGAAAGCCATGTACGAAGACAGCTTGTTGTCGCAGGAAACCATCAGATCTTTTAACTCCACGGCGGCGCTTGAGGGGTTCGATTCAGCTTATCTGCACCGTTACTACGCTCGGCGAGCAAAAAAGAACATTGCTATCCGGGCGATTGTTGACGACACTCCGCTGTCACGTGAATATCGAGAAGAGGATCCGAAACTTAAACGGCAAATCCTGACCGTTCCAAAAGAAAAAATGGACATTAAGACCGAAGTATACATTTATGACAATAAGATTGGCGTGTTCTCGTTGCGGGAAAAATTCGGAGTTCTCGTCGAATCATCGGACATCGCCGAATCATTCAAAAAACTCTACGACTTGGCCTGGAAGCATGCAGAAGGGATCAATCAGGGCATCAAGAAATGAAACACGCCGACGAGGGGATAAGGAAGTCTCACGCGCTTGCTACAGATTTTTGTAGTGCAATTCTTTTAAAATATCTTGTAACTGTATTTTCAAGCCAGCTCGGCCATTGCCACCCTTAAGATACTTTTCTCGCCGAGCGGCATCGCTAAACTTGAGATACGTTTCGCTGTAAATAAATCGTAGGGGGAGGCGATGTTTCGTTGCGGTCACCTTGCCATCAAAATGTTCTCGAAGCCGACGACCCAGGTCGTTGGTCCGACCGACATACAGTTGTCGATCCTTCGTGCTAAAAAGAACGTAAACGGAGTAATACATAAATAAACCCAAAGCTCAGCTTTGGGTTTATTATAAACTGAATCCTACTTAATAGTGGGACCCAGCTCAGCTGGGTGGAGATGGTGGGAATAGTGGGACCCAGCT
>JBBUDB010000045.1:4976-10281 GCA_038057515.1 Patescibacteria group bacterium
AATAGTGGGACCCAGCTCAGCTGGGTGGAGATGGTGGGAATAGTGGGACCCAGCTCAGCTGGGTGGAGATGGTGGGAATTGAACCCACGTCGAAGAATGAGTGCGATGGCCGATCTACGAGCGTGTTTCAGTTTCCTTCGGCAGGCTCAGGACTTTCATCTTGAGCGAAGTCGAAAGATTATGAACTGAACGAAGGCGGTCCTTGGTTTCGCCACCCGTCTTAGGACCATCTGCCGGTGGCTAGTCCCCTTGTATAAGACCGGGATCCGTTTAAGGGACCCAAACAGGCCGATCCTCTAGCTACGCGAAAGCGTATGCCGGAGCCGCAACTTTGAAGTTGGCAGTTATAGAGTTTTGCGAGTTTTAGGAGGTCGCGCTCCGCTCGCCAACCATCGACCGCTTCTTCTCGAAGCCGGTCATCCCCGGTACTACAACTACACAGAGTGTGTATTGTGCTGTAGACGCGCTATTGAACGATGGAATGGCACCCAATAGTACAACCACGGTTGTAGTACCGGGTCCCCCCATATCATCCTCAACGCTTGACTGTTATACTCCATTCCGGTAAAAATTGCAATAGCATCTGCTCTTTTCTTTCCAGGAGGTCTCTATGAGAATCGTTTTCCGAGAGGTCAAAGGCGTGACCGTCCTCGAGCTTCACGGCAGGGTCACCATCGGCGACGGCGCCGATCTTCTCTCTGAAACCGTGTCTGACTTCATCGGTCGTGGCAAGACGAAAATCGTCTTGGACCTCGGCAACGTGTCCTACGTGGACTCGATTGGGTTAGCTGAGATCGTGCGCTGCTACACAAACGTGAGCAGTCAGGGCGGCAAGCTGAAGCTCCTCAAGATCACGAAGAAGATCGAGTATCTCCTCATCTTCACGAGACTGCGGCCCGTCTTCGAGATCTACGACACCGAAGAAGAGGCCGTCGCGAGCTTCACGGCCTGATCGACGAAACACATCATCTGTATCGTGCCCCGACCATAAACCGTCGGGGCCGGTCTGTTTTTAACAATAGCGGCATAAAAACTACGCAGGGCAGGCCGCATGGGCCTGCCCTGGATGGGAAAGGAGCGTGGGGTCAGCCCGAGCTACGAGGCGCGGGCGAAGCTTGCGCCGATGTAGATCGGCTGGCGGTTGCGCGGTGGCCGGTTCACGAATCGCTGGCCCCCCTCGCGTCCGACCGCGTCCCGAAGTTCAAAGAATCGAGCCAGGGTACGCAGGGTTCGGAGGATCCAGTCGAGGTCGTGGTCGCCGAAGGCGGCTTCCCGAGCGGCGATCTCGGCGTCGCTCTCCCGAACGAACGGCCGGAGAGCCTCCGGCGTGCGCGCGCGGCTTGATGCCAGGCCCCGCCGCGACGTCTTGCGGGCCCGGTGGACCAGGTTAGCCGACTTCTTGAGCGACCGACTGCCGAAGAGCGCCTTGAGGTGCTCTTGGTTGCCCGTCATCCAGCGCACCGGGTCATCGATCTCGAGATCGCGGAGCTGGACCCGAACGGACCAGAGCATGGCTTCAGCGCGGCGCCTGCCATTTTTCATACCGTCTCCCCCTTGATGGTGGTTGACGCTCGGCCATCTGCGGGACCCCGCAGGACCGATTCTGGTTTTATTGTAGCAAACCGGACCCAGGAACTGCTAGCCACCACAAGTGATTGGGAGGCAGGGTTTTGCCGTGCGCCGCGAAGCTCTATGAGGAACGAAGTCCCACTTCGCTAAAGCTACGCGGGACGCCACTTCGACCATCAAAAAGCGGCGCCCGACAGAAAAGTGCTATGCGCCGCGAAGCTCCGCATGGAGCGAAGTGGCGTAATTTTTTCCCTATTTTTACGTTATACAAGATGAACATCAAAATAATTTTCATGAAAGCGACTGGCTACCTTTTCGTCACTCTCTGGATCGCCGCTCTCGGCGGTTTTTTGGCGCTCACCTACAGCGCCTCGCAACCCGCCTGGGATGAACTCGCGGCCCGTCTCTCCCCCGCGCCCACCGCCGGGGCCGCTTCAGAAGCCGCTCCCGCGAGCAATCCCCGACCGAGCTTCGTCTCCGAAACCGACCGCGACCGCCTGAACCAGGGCCTCGCCTCGCTGGCCGCGACGCTTGAAGGGTATCGCGCCCGCATCGGCGGCCAGATTCAATAGGTTTTTTGCTTATTATTCTCCCGGCCTAACCACCGGACAATTCCATAGAATTGTCCGGTGGTTGCCAAATGAGCCCGCTAAACCCCTTTCTTTTTTTCCCAGCAGGTCCGGTCTCGCCTGCCAATCCACGGGGTAAGCGGCGGGTGGGTTGGTTTTTGGCGAACGGCCAATTTCTGCTAAAATAGTACCCATGCTTAAAACAATCATTCTTGGGCTGGGGCTCGTGGCGCTCCTCGCCGCCGGAGTCTATATCGCCAATAGAGAGACCGGGCCAGCGCCCGACAGTAATCAGGAAGTCAGAAGGTCAGAAAATCAACAGTCCGTCGAAAATAAAAACCAAGATAAACCGCCCGTGACAGAAAACCCCACCGCAGAGATCGAAACATCGCTCGGAAACATTACCGTCGAGCTTTTCCCGGGCGACGCCCCGAAAACCGTCGAGAACTTCCTAAAACTCACCCGCGAGGGGTTTTACGACGGCATCGCTTTCCATCGGGTCATCAAGGGATTCATGATCCAGGTCGGCGACCCATTGACCAAGGACCCCGGCAAAACGGCGCTCTGGGGTACCGGCGGGCCGGGCTACAAGTTCGCCGATGAACTCGACCCCGCGACCGAAAGCTATAAGCGCGGCTATGTGCGCGGGACGCTTGCCATGGCGAACGCCGGGCCAAATACTAATGGCAGCCAATTCTTCATTATGCACGCGGACGTGGCCCTCCCCCACGCCTATACCATTTTCGGCCGGGTGACCGAGGGCATGGAAACGGTGGATAAGATCGCCGCCGTGCCGAAGGGCGCGGGCGACCGGCCGACGACGCCGGTCACGATCACGAAGGCGACGGTCCGCTGAACCGAACGGTTATGAGGCGCCGGTTCACGAAGGCCGACCGCGAGCTTCTGCGCCGCGATCCCGCGCTCGCTCGCATTATCCGGCGGGTACGCCTTGCTCCGATCAAGCTGCCCCGCGACGCTTTTTGGGCGCTGGCCAAGATCACTCTTTCCCAGCAGCTTTCGGACAAGGCCGCGACCACTATTATCCTTCGCTTCCGGAAGGCCGCCGTGGGCGGGCGCGGGCGGCGCCTTCCCCGACCGAACGACATTCTGCGCCTTCGGAGCGCGCGCTTCCGAGCCGCCGGCGTCTCCGGCGCGAAAACCAACTACCTTAAAGACCTCGCCCGGCGCGCGAAGGGCGGCCATCTCCATATTCAAAAATTCCGCCGGATGACTGGCGAAGCGATCAAGCAAGAACTCGTCGCCGTGAAGGGCATCGGCAAATGGTCGGCCGAGATGTTTCTTATCTTCGGCCTTGGCCGGCCGGACATCTTCTCGCCCGACGATCTCGGCCTCTGGAACGCCATCCGGCGCCTCTATGGCGTCCGAACCAGAAACCATAAGCGCCTCGCCCGCTTCGCAATTCGTTGGGCGCCGCACCGCAGTTTGGCGTGCCGTTATTTGTGGGCGAGCTTAACCCTCGCCCGGAAAGTAAATAAATCCCGTTAGAAATTCCCGCGGGGTATTGGCATGCCACTGTCATTCCATCGCCGTTGTCCTAACTGGGTTCGGGTAAAAATGACCAACCCTCGGATTTTGAGGGCCGAGGGTCGCGATAGATGCCAGCCGTAAAGCCGGCTGAAGATGAGTTAGATTGTCAACAGAGGACCTGAATGAATAAGACGAGCCCCCTTTACTGCTGACTCCATTATACCCTGCCCCAGCCAGGGCCATAGTCCCCCTGTGGATAACTCCGCGGCCTATACCAAGTGGCGCCTTGAGGCCCTATTGGGCCACTCCGTAATCTTCCCGGCCTCGATCTCGATGGACTCCGCCCGGCGCAAATCCCGAAGCGTCGCTTTCGGCGCGATGGCAGTATGAGGCGAGGAATCAAGCATCTTCGAAAGCCACCAAAGGTCCCGCTCGTCGGTTGGCCAGCCCCGCTTGGCTACCCGCCGCAGATCAAATGGCTTTGAATAGGAGCGCAGGGTTTTTGCCCCGGTATCGAGAAAATACTCATGGAAATAGGAGAGGGCGAGCTCGCGAACGGTGCGGTAGACCGGCTCCCGATAGCGGAGCACGGCATGATTCGTCTTTGAGATCGCGCCCCAAAGGCCGCGGCGGCGGAAAAGAGCCACCACGTGGTCGCTGTCGCCGCCTCGGGAGTCGGTCTTGAGGTCCAGAAGAAGCGGCGCCTCGCCGTGGAGTTGAAGCGCGGCGGCGGCTAAAAGCGCGCCCTCCAGACAGTGGGCCGTCCGATCGCGGAGCACCCGCCGAGGCGAGCGCAAGGTTTCGCCGGCACGCTCGAAGTTGAAAGGCAGGGTGTTTAGGAAATCCTGAATCTTGGCCGGGGTCGAGAGGCGGCGGAGAATTTTTTGTTCGGCGGGGGTAAGGTCGGCTGGAGACATCCCCCTTAGTATACCTCGGCCAAGAAATATTGACTGCCCAAAAAAATTATTATATTGTGGAGACCGGTTTTCCCGGAAAGGAGAGGGGTTGAAAACAAAAAAACAGAAAAAGGCCGCCACTCTTTTATTCAAGGAGGCGGTCGCTATCGTCGAGCACGTGGCCAGCTTGACGATGTTCCGCTACTCCGACGCCAAGAGCGACAACTCGGTGGCGATCGTGGTGCTGGACGCCGAAGGCGAGGTCCTCGTCTCTTCCGCGTACGGAAGGGGCGCCAAAGGATTCATCTCCGCCGCCGAGCGCCAAGCAAGGATCGCTCTCATCGCCGAAACAACTTCCGACCGGCACGCCTTCTCGGGCGAAGCACTCGCCTGGGGCAAGAAGCTGGTTGGCGCTATCGGTATCGCCGGTCACGGCGAGAACGACCACCGGCTCGCGAAAGAAGCCCGGCTACACTTCTACAACATGCGGACGGGGCATCGCCACCGTCCGAAAGGAGGCGCATGACGCTACCGACGCCGACACCGCCGCCGAACACCAGTGGCGCTCCAACCGATACCGCCGCAACGCAGCTCGCCGCCGGGGAGAACGCCCAAAACATCCGGCTCGTCTCGACAGGCGATCCGGAGCAGGAGGACAACTTCGTCCAAGTCCCCGGCTCGTGGCGCTTGCCCGAAGAAGACGGCGGGGCCTAAGAGCTCGTCGCCTCGCCCATCATCTACCCGCCGCTCGCTCCCCAAAAGGGACCGAGCGGTTCCGTTTTT
>JBBUDB010000046.1:0-5402 GCA_038057515.1 Patescibacteria group bacterium
CTCCGCCTCGCGAAAGATGCCGAAGCCCGAGCCAAAGAGCTTGAAGCGAAGCTCCTCGAAGAAGCCCGGGCCAAAGAGCGAGCGCTCATGGTCGAAGCCGAAGCGATGATAGAAACCAAGGCGCACGAAGCCCGAGCCAAAGTCGAGCGCGAAGCGGCCCTCTTGGTGCGTTCGGCCGTCGCGAAAACAGTCGAACTGGACCCGAAGATGATCGACGAGCGGCTCGTGGAGCAAGCCGTCGCCGCGGCAAAAGCAAAATAGAAGTTCATCCCGTTAGAAGCCGCCAAACATCCCATGACCATCTTGACAGTAAAAATTACCAAAAACCCAGCGTCGAGGGGGGCATTTATGTTCTTCGGTTTCTAACGGGATGAAGCATCGCGCTGAATACTACGCCAAAGCATTTGCCGCTCTCGTCGCCGAAGCAAAAAGCGACAAAGAACGCGAGACGCTCATCAAAAATCTCGCCGCCTTGCTCCAAAAGAATGGCGATGCGTCTTCCGCCCCGAAGGTGGTCATTCTCGCCGAACGGTTCATCCGCAAATCCCTGGGCGGTCGGGAGTGGATAGTCGAAACCGCGCGCGCCCTGCCCGAATCGGAAAAGAAACTATTGCGCGCTCTCGCTGGAAGCAAGGATGTCGTTCGCGAAGTGATGAATCCGGCGCTTGTCGCTGGCACGCGAATAACGATCGACGAAACCGAAGAGCTCGACGCCTCGCTCCGCCGCAAACTAGATTTAATGTTCGAAAAGCAATTAGTCACTAGCGACTAGAGAATAAAAGCAAAATGACGAACGACGATTGCTCGCTGAAATACTATTCTCTAATCCCTAGTCACTAGTTAACTAATTATCAGTCCATGTCCTACGACATCATCGAAAAACTAAAAAAAGAGATCGGCGGCTTCAAAGACGAGGCGCGCTGGTCGGAAGTCGGCCGCATCATCGAGGTCGGCGACGGCATCGTCAAGCTCCAGGGCCTCCCCAAGACGGTGAGCCAGGAACTCTTGACCATTGAAACGAGCCAGGGCAAACGCCGGGCCATGGTTTTGAACCTCGAAGAAGAAACTATCGGCGCCCTCGTCTTGGACGACTACACCGCCATCAAAAGCGGCGACACCGTACGCGGGACCGGCAAGGTCCTCGATATCGGCGTCGGCCCCGAGCTTCTCGGCCGCGTCATCGACCCGCTCGGCAATCCCCTGGATGGCTTGGGAGATATCTTTCCCGCCGGAAGCGGGTCCGCCTCGGGCGGAAAGAACAATAACGTCGCCCGTTATACGCTTGAGAACAAAGCACCATCGGTCTTGGACCGCGAACCGGTCGGCACGCCGCTCCACACGGGATTAAAGAGCGTGGATGCCATGATCCCGATAGGCCGCGGCCAGCGCGAACTTATCATCGGCGACCGGGGCACGGGGAAGACCGCGCTCGCCTTGGACACCATCATCAATCAGAAGAACAGCCCGAAAAAAGATATTCCCGTTTGTATCTACGTCGCCGTCGGCCAAAAAGAATCGAAGGTGGCCCGCATCGTCGAGACCCTCAAAAAACACGGGGCGATGGGCTACACCATCGTCGTTTCCGCCTCGGCATCGTCTCCCGCCGCTCTTTGGTACTTGGCTCCCTTGGCCGGCGCGGCGGTCGGCGAATACTTCCGCGATAAAGGCCAGGACGCGCTCATCATCTACGACGACCTTTCGAAACACGCCTGGGCCTACCGGCAGATCTCGCTCCTTCTCCGCCGCCCGCCGGGCCGCGAAGCGTATCCGGGCGACGTCTTCTATCTCCACTCCCGTCTTTTGGAGCGCGCCGCGCGCCTCTCAAAAGAAAAAGGCGGCGGTTCTTTGACGGCCTTGCCCATCATCGAAACCCAGCTCGGAGATATCTCGGCCTACATCCCGACGAACGTCATCTCTATCACCGACGGCCAGATCTATCTCGAATCCGATCTCTTCTATCAGGGTATTCGCCCAGCCGTGAACGTCGGCCTCTCCGTTTCGCGCGTCGGGAGCTCGGCGCAGACCAAGGCCATGAAGAAGGTGGCCGGCAAGCTCCGGCTCACGCTCGCCCAGTTCCGCGAGCTCCAGGCCTTTGTGCAATTCTCCTCGGATGTCGACGAAGCCACCCAGAAGCGCATCCGCCAAGGCCAGACCATGACGGAAATATTGAAGCAGGAGGACCTTGCGCCGCTTCCCTTCGAACGCCAAGTAGCCGTCTTCTATGCGGTCCTAAACGGCTACTTCGATGCCACGCCGGTTGCGGAAGCGAAGGCCGTCGAAACGAAACTCCTCGAAAATCTCGAAGCGCTCCACGAAGAATTCCTCACGCGCCTGCGCGAAGCCGCCGAGATCACGCCCGCGATAGAAACCGAGCTCAAGACCATTCTCGAACGATTCTTCGCGGAAACTTCCCCAACTAATCTCTAATCACTATTCCCTAGCGAACTAGTCACTAACCGTATGGCCGAATCACTCCAGAACATCAAGCGGCGCGCGACCGGCGTCAAGAACATCAACCAGATCACGAAGGCGATGGAGCTCGTGGCGGCGACCAAGATGCGCAAGAGCCAGGAGATCGCCCTCGCCTCGCGCGCCTACGCCTATACCGCCCTCGATCTCTTGCACGCGCTTTCGTCGGTCGAGCACGTCACCCTCCCGCCGATATTCGAGCGACGCCCGGGCGGTCGGAATCTATTTTTGCTCATCACTTCCGACAAAGGCCTCGCGGGGTCGTTCAATAGCTCTGTTTTGAAGGCCTTCGACCGCTTCTTGGCAGAAGAACACCCCGACCTCGCGCACGACACGGCCGAATGGATCGCGATCGGCGCCAAAGCGCAAGCGCATATCGAAAAGAAGGGTATCGTGCTCCGGGCGAAATTCACCCGTGTTGGCGACTACACCTCGCTTGAGGAGGTCCGACCGATCGCCGACACTATCATCAACGGCTTTCTTGCGCGCGAATGGGACCGCGTCGTTATCTTCTCGATGAACTTCCGTAGCGCCCTCGTCCAAGAGGTCATCCGCCGCGAGATTTTCCCCATCGATCCCGAAGCCATTCGCCGGACGGCCGAAGAAATTATCCCGAAGCATGGCCGCTTCGCCGAGCTTGCCGGAAACGGCCGCTTGAAACTTTTAAACGGCGGGGCGAAACCGGAAGAGTATCTCATCGAACCTTCACCCGAAAGCATTCTCACCGACCTTGGCCGCCACCTTATCCTCACGCGGGTCTACCACCTCATCCTCGAAGCGAACGCCTCCGAGCATGCCGCTCGCCGGGCGGCGATGAAGAGCGCCTCGGATAATGCCAGGGACCTCGCGGCACGCTTGAACCTGGAATACAACAAGTCGCGGCAAGCCCTCATTACCCGCGAGATAGTCGAGATCGTCGCCGGCGCAGAATCACTACAATAAATAAAATCATGAAAACAGGAAAAATAATTCAGATCATCGGACCGGTCATCGACGTCGAGTTCGCCGCCAAGGACCCGATGCCGAATATCTATACCGCCCTCACGGTAAAGAGCGGCGATCACGATATCGTGCTCGAGGTTATGAAGCACATCGAGCCGGGACGGGTACGCACCATCTCGCTCGAATCGACCGACGGCCTCTCGCGCGGCATGGATGTTCATGATACCGGCAAGATGATAGAGGTCCCTGTCGGCCCCGGCACGCTCGGCCACATCTTCAACGTCACCGGAGAATGCCTCGATGCGCCCGGAAAGTTTTCCTCTTCTCCCGGTAAAAAATCACCTATCCACCGGCACGCCCCGGCCTTCACCGAACAGACCACCGAAACCGAGGTTTTCGAAACCGGCATCAAGGTCATCGACCTCATCGCTCCCTTCGTCAAAGGCGGCAAGGTGGGCCTCTTCGGCGGCGCCGGCGTCGGGAAGACGGTACTGCTTATGGAACTCATCCGGAACGTGGCCGAGGTTTCGGGCGGCGTCTCCGTTTTCGCCGGCGTGGGCGAACGTTCGCGCGAAGGCAATGATTTCTACCGCGAGATGAAAGAGTCGGGAGTTATCGATAAAACCGCTCTCGTTTTCGGCCAGATGAACGAAGTGCCGGGCGCTCGGGCGCGGGTGGCTCTTTCGGCGCTCACTATGGCGGAATACTTCCGCGACGAAGAGAAGAAGGACGTGCTTCTCTTTATAGACAACATCTTCCGCTTCTCGCAGGCCGGCTCCGAGGTTTCGACTCTCCTCGGCCGTATGCCCTCGGCCGTCGGCTACCAGCCAACCTTGGCCTCTGAAATGGCCGAGCTTCAAGAGCGCATCACTTCGACCAAGAGCGGCTCGGTCACTTCCGTGCAGGCCGTCTATGTGCCCGCCGACGATATCACCGACCCGGCGCCGGCCACGACTTTCGCCAACCTCGACGGCACGATCGTGCTCTCCCGGGCCTTGACCGAAATCGGCATCTATCCGGCCGTCGATCCCCTGGCTTCGAACTCCAACGCTCTCGACCCGAAGATAGTCGGCCGCGAGCACTACGATGTCGCCCGCGAGGTTCAGCGCACGCTCCAGCGCTACAAGGAGCTTCAGGACATCATCGCTATTTTGGGCATCGAAGAACTCTCTGAATCAGACCGGCAAACGGTGAACCGCGCCCGCAAAGTTCAGCGCTTCCTCTCTCAGCCGTTCTTCGTCGCCGAAACATTCACCGGCGCGCCGGGAAAATACGTGAAGCGCGAAGACACCGTCCGCGGCTTCAAAGAAATACTCGAGGGCAAGCACGACGCCGTCTCCGAAGAACAGTTCTATATGAAGGGAGGAATAGACGAGATTGCTAGATAACTAGTGACTAGTAAGCTAGGCAACTAAAAACCCATGCATCTCTCCGCTTACTCGCTGAAACGCACGCTTTTTGAAGGAGAAGCGGTTTCCTTGAACTGCAAGACGACCGCCGGCGAGATTACCGTCCTCGACCATCATCGCCCGCTCGTTTCCGAGCTCGCCAAAGGCACCGTGAGGATTGTGGATGCCGACCGCAAAGAACACTTTCTCGACATTGCCTCCGGCTTCCTTGAGATCGATTCGCACAACTCCGCGAAGCTCATCGTCGACGAGGCGTGATTTTCGGCCGCCCGTTTTTCATTTTTTCTCCACCGTCTTATTCGCGCGCCCGCTCTCCTCTAGAAGGAACAACGCAATAGTAGGTAATCCAACACCGCACAAAACACCTGCTATCCGATTGAACGGCCGTTCAATCGGATAGCAATTTGGCTCACATAAACAGCCTAAGTTTTGATACCAAATTCTGTTTGACGTTTTGATTTTATTGAGGCATAATCAGCTCCAGTTCCGAGCATTCGCGTTGCGAACGACTCCACGACCACCAACCACAACGGAGGACAACTTGCACATCAGCGCCATCGACAAAGCCATCGTTGAAGGGCT
>JBBUDB010000047.1:0-8544 GCA_038057515.1 Patescibacteria group bacterium
TAAGGGATATATTTTTCTTGGTTTTCCGAAATAGGAATTGAATGCCGCCAAAGAGCAAAATCGCTAAGCGGAGGAGGGTTCGATCCCTGGCGGGGGCTTCCCTCGCCGCCGCAGGCGGCGAAATGCGTTCGGACTAATTCAAGAATACTGCACGATATGCAAAAACCCCGGGCAAGTGCCCGGGGTTTTTGCTTTTACTGGAACTCGTTTCTGGGTTTCGCCCTCTTTTTGATGATTTGAAACGCTTCTTCGGCGGAGTCCACGATGTCGTATATTTTCATATCCGCCTTTTCGATGGTGCGGAATTTTTGGTAGAGTTCTTTGTCTATCCACTTCGCGAACGGCTGCCAGAATTCTTTGCCGACCAAAATTATCGGAATGTGGGTGGCGATCTTTTTCGTTTGGACGAGAGTGACCATCTCGAAAAATTCATCAAGCGTTCCATAGCCGCCGGGGAAGTAGACGTAGGCCTCGGAGGCGTAGGTCAGCATGAGCTTGCGGGTGAAGAAGTAGTGGAAGCCCATGGAGCGCTTAACGTACGGGTTGACGCGCTGTTCGTGCGGAAGCTGGATGTTGAGGCCCACCGAGATTCCGCCGCCCTCGACCGCGCCGCGATTGCCCGCCTCCATAATGCCCGGGCCGCCGCCGGTCACGACTACAAACCCATTTTTGGCAAGGAGCTTGCCAAGCTTGCGGGCCTCGACGTACCAGTGGTTGGTTTCGATGAGCCGCGTCGAGCCGAAGATAGTGACTGTTTTTTTGAAGTCGGCGATGTATTGGAAGCCGTCGATAAATTCGGCGATGATGCGGAAAACGCGCCAGTTCATCGAAGAGCGAAAATCGGAAGTCATCGACTTTATCTTGTCCATGGGCAACTTGGCCGCCGGAAGGTTCATGAAATGGGACACGGGCTTCTTTCGGCTAGGGCCTAACTGGCCGCGTTTTTTGTTTGGCATAGTCCTTCTATTATACACCGGGGACGGGTCCTGGGGCGAGGATGGTTTGCGGTTCGTATATAATGAACGCATATGCCGAAACTCGAGGAACTGACGCGCCTTGCCGCCGAAATGGCGGCCGACACCTCGCTCCCGCTTACGGGCCAGGCGAATCTGGTGTTCGGCGAGGGGAGCGCCGATTGCGTGGTGATGTTCATCGGCGAAGCGCCGGGATATAACGAAGACGTTGAGAAGCGCCCCTTCGTCGGCCGCGGCGGAGAGCTTCTCCGCGAGTGCATCCGCGCCCTTGGCTGGAAAGAAACGGATGTCTACATTTCAAACATCGTGAAGCGCCGCCCGCCGGGGAACCGCGATCCGTTGCCCGAAGAGATCGCCGCCTATAAGCCGTATCTCACGCGCCAGATCGCCATCATTAACCCAAAGGTTATCGTGCCGCTCGGGAGATTCTCGATGAACTACTTTTTGCCCGAGGCGAAGATCACGAGAGATCAGGGACGCGTCTTTAATGTAGATGGGAGAATGATCATCCCCATGCTTCACCCGGCGGCCGCGCTCCGGGCGCCGGAGATGATGCGCGCCTTCCGCGAGACGTTCGCAAGGTTGCCCGGCCTCATTAGCGGCGTACCGACCCAGACTATACCAGCCCCGAGCGTCTCTCCCGCTAAGCCAGCCGAGCCGCCTGCGGTAAGCTCCGTCGAACCGAAGCTCAAGCAGACAAAATTGTTCTAGTTCGCAGTTCGGCCCCCGGACCGCTATAATGAACGGTGTTATGGCAATCTCGTTCGTATACCTTGCCTACCGGTTCACCTACCAGATAATCTCGTTTTTCCGTCATTGGTACGTTGACGGCGGGCGGGCGTTCATTCGGGTCTTTCTCGAATCGCTTGAGCGCATGGATTGGAGCTTCGCCGTGGCTGTCACCGCGCGCCACTTCTTTGCGCCGCTCTATGGCGACTACTCGATCGTCGGCCGCATTTTGGGCGTCGTGTTCCGGTCGTTCCGCATTTTGATCGGGAGCATCGTCTATGTCGGTTGGACCATCTTCTTCGCGGCCATCATGCTCTTCTGGTTCGCCATACCCATTGCCATAGTGGCCGCGGCTCTTGGCCACATTCCCTCCTCCGCCGAGGCCATGGAGAGCATACCCAGCCCAATGTTCTATCAATGAAGACGCCCACCGTCCCGCCGAGTTATCGCTTCGACGACCCGCGCCTGCGGATGACGATCGGCGGTCGGCTTATCGTTCGCATCATAAGCTACGCGAGCCACCTTATCCTGGCCGCCGCGACCTTCACCCTTCTCTTTTCGGACATCCGCTGGCTTTTTTTCTCGGGCGTGGCTCTGGCGCTCGGCCTTGTTGACCGGCTCATCCATCGCCGTGCGCCGGACAAGCCGCTCTCGGCATTACCCGAGACGGGAGATGTCAATCTGGCCGATTATCTCGCCCCGGCCGCCTTTGCCGTTCTTGAAAGAGCATACGATCGGAGCATTCTTATCGGGCGAAGCTTCCCGCTTGAAGCCGTCTTTCAGTGTCTCACGACCCGCGAGGTCAAGGACGCGCTTCTTCGTCTTGACGTTCCGCCCGATGAGTTCCGCGAGAAGCTTGAGACGGCGCTTCGCGAACCGCGCCCAGCGATGGAAAAAGCGGCCAGCGAGACCCCCGTCCGAACGGTTCGTCCGGGCGAGCGTCTCAAGGACGCCGAGAAGTTGGTGGCGCTCGCGGCTCGGGCGGCGATCTTGGCCCATGCCCCGGCTATTCGGACAGTGGATATTTTTGCGGCTCTCGCCGAGTTTGGCGACCCGGCCCTCGACCAGATATTCATTGCTTTTGGCATAAATGCCAAAGAGCTTCGCCAAGCGCTTCTTTTTGCGAGCATGCGCGAGGCCCTGCACGGCTTTCGTCGTCTGCCGGGGAGCGTCGGCGGTATTCGCCACGGCATCGAACGCGGCGGGCGCCATCGGATCATGAACCGGGCCTGGACGAGCCGGCCGACGCCGACCCTCGACCGAGTTTCGACCGATCTCACCGACCTGGCCCGCGCGGGCGCCATCGGATTCTTGGCGGGCCACGAAACGGAGTACCGGCGGATGATGGACGCGCTCGCCCGGCCGGTGAACTCAAACGCGCTTCTCGTGGGCGACCCGGGCATCGGCAAGGAAACCATCGTCCAGCGCCTGGCCTTCGCGCTTATCGCCGACGACGTGCCCGCGCCGCTTTTTGATAAGCGTCTCGTCATGATCGAGCTCGCGGGACTCGTGGCCGGGGCCGAGCCCGCCGAGCTCCAAAAGCGCCTCACGACCATCATCCGCGAGATAGAGATAGCCGGAAATATCATTTTGTACATTCCCGAAGCCCACAATCTTCTGCGCACCTCCGGCGCGGCCCAGCTTTCGGCCGCCGACGCCTTGATGCCGATAATCTTGGGGAGCGCCTTCCCGGTCGTCGGATCAACTTATCCGCGCGAGTTCAAACAGCTCGTCGAGCCCCGAAGCGACTTCGTGGGCGCTTTTGACGTCATCCACGTCGACGAAGTGACCGAGGAAGAAGCCGTGCAGGTGCTTATTGCCCATGCCCTGCTTCTTGAGGGCCGGACGGGGATCGTGGTGTCGCTCCACGCCGTGCGGACCGCCGTTCATCTCGGCAAGAAATATTTGCGGCCGAAACTTTTGCCCGCCTCGGCCGAGGAGCTTTTGAAAGAGGCCCTGGCTGATGCCGCCGCGAGAGGCGAGCGGACCCTGGGGCCTGATCTTGTCATCGCCGCCGCCGAGCGAAGAGTCAAAGTGCCGATGCATCAGGCCGACAAAGCCGAGGCCGAGACGCTTTTGCATCTTGAAGAGAAGATCCACGACCGGCTCATCGGTCAGGACGAGGCCGTGAGAGCCGTCGCCACAGCGCTCCGCGAATATCGAAGCGGCTTGACTCGCGCCGGCGGGCCGATCGCAAGCTTCCTCTTTGTCGGGCCGACGGGCGTGGGGAAGACCGAGCTCGCGAAGATAGTCGCCGAAACACAGTTCGGTTCGAGCGAGGCCATGATCCGCGTCGACATGACCGAATATCGCGAGACGGGCGCCATTCTGCGCTTCATCGGTTCGCCGGACGGCACGGTCTCGGGCGGGCTCACCGAGGCGGTGCGTGAAAAACCATATACTCTCGTGCTTTTAGACGAGTTCGAAAAGGCCCACCCGGATATTTTAAATATCTTTTTGCAGGTCTTGGATGACGGGCGCCTGACCGACGGTCTGGGCCGGGTGGTGGATTTTTCTAACACCATCATCATCGCCACCTCAAACGCCCACGCCGACCTGATGCATGAGGCGCTTCGCGGCGGGCAGGGGATGGAGCAAATCGCCGAATACGTGAAGTCGCGCCTCACCGACATCTTCAAGCCGGAGCTTTTGAATCGTTTTTCGAAAATCGTGATGTTCCGGAATCTTTCTCCTGACGAACTCGCAAAGATCGTGCGCCTCAACCTTGCTTCTCTCGCGAAGACCGCCGAGGCGCAAGGCATCATGCTCGAATTCGACGAGGCGGCCGTACGCCAGATCGTGAAGTGGGGATACGACCCGTCATTCGGCGCCCGGCCGCTCCGGCGGGTCATTGACGAACGGGTGCGTTCGCTCTTGGCCGAGGCCATCCTTGGCAAGGCCGCCGGGCGAGGCAGTCGTTTGCGCTTGGTTCTTGAGGGCCTGCCCGGCCAGGGCGAGGCATTGCGCTTCACGCCTATTGAGAACAACCGCTAGAGTTTCAACCATGCCCCGCGATTGTTGATTATCTTGGATCGGAAATATTATCAACACGGATCATCAACCAGGCGTGCTACAATGGCGAAGTTGTATAAATCAGCATATGCATCAGCAACACTACCGTCGGCCTAATCGATCTGGCCAGGGAGGAGGGCCGCACGCCGTACCGCCTCCGCACCTTCGCCCGCCGGTGCACCCCCACATTCAAGCCGCTCGACCTACTCGGCCAGGGGGAGTGCCGTCAGTCGTTGCGTCGGCAAAGACCCGTCTTAAGGATAAAAAACAAACCGTGGCCGGCTTTGTGGTTTTTAGGCGTACCGAAGACGGACTGAAATACCTCATGCTCTACCGTCGGGGAAACTACTGGAACTTTCCCAAAGGCCACTTTGAGGCGGGGGAAGACAGCATGGCGACCGCGCTTCGCGAAACCGAAGAGGAGACCGGGCTGAAGCGGAGCGAGCTTCGCATCCTGCCGGGATTCAGGGCCCAAGAACAATTTTCTTTTGAGGCCGCTGACGAACGCATCCACGATACCGTCATTTTGTATCTTGCCGAAACGAAGGAGCCGAACATTCGGATCGCGCCCCGCGAGCATAGCGGCTTCGCCTGGTTTCTCTACGAAGACGCCTTGCGTATTCTTGGCAAGAAGTATGCCGGTACCAAGCGAGTTTTGAAACAGGCAAACGACTTTTTGCGTCCGGCGGCGCGTCCGGCGCGACAACCTAATCGTTCCAGTCGGCCGGAGCGGCGCCCATGGTCTAATCGGCCTGGGCACGGGCGTCCTCATCCGCCATCTCTGCGGGCATGACCTTTGCCGAAAAAGTTTGGGCCGCAACGCGGCGTGTCCCGAGGGGCAAAGTGGCCACTTACAAAGATATCGCCCGGGCGATCGGCGCGCCTTCTGCCGCGCGCGCCGTCGGCAATGCCTTGAATAAGAATCCCGACACGCGCCGGACGCCCTGCCATCGCGTGGTGCGCAGTGACGGATCGGCGGGCGGCTACGCCTCGGGGGCGAAAAAGAAAATCGCCCGGCTGAGGAGCGAGGGGGTGCGAATCATTAACGAGCACGTTGACCTTGGTTGCTGTCAATATATTTTTAGTGCATCCAAGAAAACGATGAGCCCGCCGAAGCGAGCTCGATAAGGGCGAGAGAACCCGATCAAATTATGATCTTAAGACGAGCATCACCGGTGCTCAGCGAACAGGCCGCGCCGGCGCAGGGCTCATCAAATCCCCGCTTTCTCACCAGGTTCTGTAGCTAATTATAACAATCGGGAGCGAGACGACAACGGTCTCGTGTGCATAAGTCGGTTAGCCACCCCCTCTTGTCAGTAGTTTTTTTGGGGAGGGTGGGTCCGACGCCTAAACCAGCGCGCTCCACAACGCCACGGAATAACCATTTATTCTTTTCTTCCACCCTTACTATCCTTAAGATTCAATTGTATCTTAACGATAGTGAAAACCTCACCTTTTTTCGGCGGCTACGTCGGCTTTCATCTCCTCGAAGATCTTGGCTGCGGCGGCATAGGCCGCGCGCAACTCGCTTTTTGAGAGCGCGCCGAATCTAGTGGCCTGCTCGGCAAGCGTTTTTAAAAGTTGCGTTTCGACGCGCTTGGCCACTGGTCCCTTGTCACCGGAATCCACGAGCTCCTCAGCAAGCGCGACGACATCCTCGGACTTAATATTGATTATGAAATACGGCAAGTGTTCAAGGGGGCCGCGATTAACCCCGTTTTTCCCCAGGGCCACGCCATACCGGACGGACATGCCTTCGGTTATGTTTTGCTGGAGCTTAGCCGCCTTCGCCTCCGGGGCGATCGTGGCGTCTGCGGCGGCGAGGACCTGTCCGGACTCGCGATCGATAATGAGATAGTCGACGCCGTGGTGATAGTCATCCAGGTCTGCGGTGCGGAGCGCCGCAAGACGCTGGTCGAAAAGAGCGCTGTTTACGGCGAGCACCGTCGTCGCCTCAAGAAGCTTCGGGAGCGCTTCGCCGCTTTTAGTCGGTTCATTGCGGCCGTGGAGATAATTTGCCGCCATCCTGTTGTCGCGCTCAATGTTTCGAGCATCGAAAATGTCACGAAATTTTTCCGGATCTATCTGGCAGTTATTGTTGACCGGAAATCCTTCCTCGCGCAGATTTTCCGATTCCTTGATAAGGAGCGGCTCCAGGCGCAGAAGGAGCTCGGCACTGCGCGCTTCTTCCTCGCGATTGGTTTCGCGATTGAGGTAACCGGTTTCCGGAGACGGACCAAAAGATCCGCGCATAGAACTATTTTGATTTTGCGGCGGGCTCGCGTTTCGGCGAAGCGGGCTTGCCCGGCAGGGGCGCCTCCTTGAGGGTGGCGGCGGCGACAACTTTCTTGAAGACGGCGGGCTCGTTCTTGGCGAGATCGGCGAGAACCTTGCGATCAAGTTTTATTTTCTTGGCCTTCAAGGCGGCGATGAGCTTGCTATAAGAGAGGCCCTCCTCGCGGACGGCGGCGTTCACGCGGACATTCCAAAGCGCGCGAAAGACGCGCTTCTTCTCTTTGCGGCCGCGGAACATCCTGGCTTGGGCGTGAAGCAGGGCCTCTTTGGCGGCGCGTTCTTTTGATTTGCGGCCCCAACGAAAACCCTTGGTGAGCTTTAGGAGCTTTTCGCGCTTCCTGTGGGCGGTGGTGCCTCGTTTGACTCTTGGCATGGTGGGTTTGGAATTTAAAAATTACTTGGCTTTTTTAAGCGGATAATTAAGACCGCGGCTCTTCCGCTTGTTCCTGATGGCGCCCGCGCCGCTACTGCGCGTTTTAAAATGATCGATCCTCATGGGGCGGCGAATCACCTTGCCGTTCTTGGTTATGCGAATTCTTTTTGAGAAACTCTTGCGCATGGTAATTATTTTTTAGCGATTTGGGCGATCATGCCCCGGCCGGCGAATTTTGGTTCCGAGAGAACTTTAAACTCGGTCGGGATCATCGCCAGGAACTCCTTGAATTTTAGGCGCGCCCAATCCTTATTTCCCTTTTCCCGACCGCGCAGGCGAAGCTGAATTTCTATCTGGTGGCCTTCGGCGAAGAATTTTTCGAGCTGGCGGATCTTGACCTTCAGGTCGTTTTCGGCCGCCCGGGCGCTGATCTGGATCTGTTTCAGGCCCGCCGTCTTCTGGGCCAACCGCTCTTTCTTCATCGCCTTTTCCCGCTCGTAGCGGTACTTGTCGTAGCTCATGAGCCGCACGATGGGCGGAGTGGCCGTCTGGACCATCTCGATGAGATCGAGGCCCTCCTCGGGCTTGGCCAAGAGAAGCGCTGCCTCCCGGCTCATAACCCCGAGATTTTCGTGGTTTGCGCCAACGACGCGAACCTCCGGCGCGGTTATTTGGCTGTTGATGCGTGGCTTCAGAATGAGAGTAAGTGACGCGTGTGTCAGGAGGTATGGTATGGGATTTGGGCCCGATTGTCAAAAAACGCCCGACAAGCAGACGCTCTCACTGCTTGCCTCTTGCGGAACCGCGGTTATTGCGCTCCAGCGGCGCAATCCCGCTGCCTCCCCGCCCGACTGAATGACCTCAGTCATTCGGGCAGGTCGGCGAAAAAATCCTTCGGATACCAAGCTTTTTCGCCTCCGAGAGCTTCCTCAAGAGGCAAGCGGCGGGAGAATGGTAATTTTTCTATCCCGAACCCTGCTTTAGTAAAATATCCTTAGTAGAAAATTTGACGATATTTTTTGAGTAAGGCCGGAGTCGTTTTGTAAAAAAACGTGCGCCGCCCGGTCCTTTTTGGGGAGCGAGCGGCGGATTGGATGATAGGCGAGGCGAGCTCTTAGGCCCCGCCGTCTTCTTCGGGCAAGCGCCACGAGCCGGGGACTT
>JBBUDB010000048.1:0-8163 GCA_038057515.1 Patescibacteria group bacterium
GCGGGGCGCATCATTTCAGATTTCGCTTTTTGGATTTGTGTATCAGATTTGGCAATCGCGAGCCAAAAAGAACAAGCACCAGCGAAAGCTGGTGTTTGTTCTTTATTACCGAGTTTTGAGAGGTTCGAGCGGCAGACAAAAACTTATCTCAAATCGGTAAAACACGCCTCCATGGCGGGCGTGATGGACGTTGGAAGCGAAGCGGGATTGATGCCGAACGATTCGAGGGTCTTTGCCCGCTCTGGCTTGAGAGCGTCCGCGTTTATTTATCTACCCATTCGTTCGTTTCTGAGTCGATTTCCGCAATGGTGTCCCCGCCACACGGCACTCCGTCCGTACCGAAATAAACTGCTTCAATAACTGTTACGTCGGTTGCGTTTGGCCCCTGGAAATTGCCTTTTCGCTGATATGTATACAACGTAAGCTCGCCGGACTTTTTATCCATACCCTGGGCCTCTAAGAGATATATGCCCCTTTCGTCGCTTCTCTCTTTCGCGACCTCGATGTCCCCGCACCGGCTACGAAGGAGTGATAAAATTTCTTCCCGCGAGGGAATGCGCTCGGGGCCTATTTCGCCGCGATGGAGTTGTGGATCTTCGGGGCCGGACATGGTGCTTGGATATTACCACGCTCCCATGAATGCCCCAAAATCCGCCCCCGACAGGACTCCGGGTTCGTCTTCCAGGCAAAATATGTGCTATTATTGATTCTAGTAGCAAAATCAAGGTTTAAACCGCTTTGAGGCGCTCCTATTGACAGGTTCTTCATTAAGTACTATAATGGAACCTACGATACACAACCCACAGAGACAGGTCGAGTTTCTAGAGAAAAAAGCAAACACACCATGAAAGGAACCATCAAGACGCTCACCGAGCGGGGGTTTGGATTCATCGCTCGCGAAGGCGAGACGAAGGATCTCTTCTTCCACTCGAAGGACTTGGTCGGCGTTACTTTCGATGAGCTCAAGGTAGGCGACAACGTCACCTTTGAGGTCACCGAGGGCGAGAAAGGCCCGGCCGCGACGAACGTCCAGCGCGTCAAGGCTGAATAGCCCGCGACAAGCGCAAATAAAAACACCCCGCCTAGGCGGGGTGTTTTTATTTGCGCTTCCGGGATGCCGTCTTTTGAGGAATGCTATAATAAACGCATGACCCTACCCGCAAAACTCACTCTCACGGTCGCGCGCGTCTCGCTCGGCTGGCTATTTTTTTATGCCGGCTACACCAAGCTCATTAATCCCGCCTGGACCGCGGCTGGCTATTTGAAGGGCGCGAAGGCCTTTGTCGGTTTCTACGCCTGGCTCGCCTCGCCGGACATGATCGGCGTGACGAACGCCCTGAACGCCTGGGGTCTCGCGCTCATCGGTCTCGCGCTCATCTTCGGCATCTCGGTGCGGCTCGCCGGCATTTTGGGGGCGCTCATGATGCTCCTCTACTACCTCCCCCTCGGCTTCCCCCATCCGAACGCCCATAGCTATATTGTCGACGAACACATCGTCTACGCCGCACTCCTCTTATTTTTTGCCGCCGTCCGGGCTGGCCGCACCTGGGGCTTCGACGAGGCACTGCGCCGCCGCATCGAGCGACGCTCGCCGCGCTTGGCCGCTCTCATCGGCTAGGAGAACTCATATCAAAACCCCATGCCGCGACCGCTCACCTCGCCAAAGAAGGCGCTCCGCGCGTGGGTCGTTGATGTCTCTATGGGCTACGGCCACCAACGGACGGCCTATCCCCTCCGCGACCTCGCGCCAGACGGCGTGGTGCTTAATGCCAACGACTACGCCGGCATGCCGGCCTCCGACCGGAGCACCTGGGCGGAGGGCCGGGCTTTTTACGAATTCGTCTCCAAGACCGAACGCTTGCCGGTCCTCGGCAGGCTCATCTTCGGCGCCTTCGACCGCTTCCAGCGCATCATTGATTTTTACCCCCGCCGGAGCCACTCCGAGCCCACGCTCCAGCTCCGCCAGAACTTCCGCCTCATCCGCCGCGGCTGGGGCGAAGATCTCATTCGCCGCCTAGCGAAAAACCCGCTCCCGCTCGTAACGACGTTTTTCACCGTCGCCTACATGGCCGAGTTCTTCAATTATCCAGGCGACATTTATTGCGCGGTCTGCGACACCGACATCTCCCGCACCTGGGCGCCGCCGGACGCCGCCGCCTCGCGCATCCGCTATTTCGCACCGACAGCTCACGCCGCCGAACGCCTGGCTCGCTACGGCGTACGCCCCGAAAATATTTTCCTAACCGGCTATCCTCTCCCCAAAGAGAACCTCGGTTCGGCAAAAGGCACAATCGCCCGGCGCGATCTGGCTCACCGCATCGCGAACCTCGATCCGAGGGGCGTCTACCGCGCCGGATACGGCCGAGTGGTGCGCCAGTATGCGGGAGTCATTCCGCGCCGCGCCGATCATCCCCTCACGGTCATGTTCGCGATCGGCGGCGCCGGCGCCCAACGCAACATCGCCCTCGCCGCCGCAGGCGCTTTTGAGCCGAAGATTCGCGCCCAGACCATAAGATTCCGCATCGCCGTTGGCAGCCGAAAAGAACCGCGCGACCTGGTTCGCGCCGGACTCATTAAGCTCGGTCTTGAGAA
Source organism: Patescibacteria group bacterium (assembly GCA_038057515.1). Lineage (GTDB taxonomy): Bacteria > Patescibacteriota > Minisyncoccia > UBA6257 > 2-01-FULL-56-20 > DATJQA01. The sequence goes on from JBBUDB010000048.1 coordinate 2,593, forward strand.
AAACGTCGAGCTTATCGGCGCCAAAACGACCACCGAATATTTTTCCGCTTTCAACGAAGCGCTCCGCGAGACCGACATCCTCTGGACCAAGCCATCAGAGCTCTCGTTCTACGCCGGACTGGGGATTCCCATCATCATCGCCCCACCCCTCGGCTCCCAAGAGGACTTCAATAAGGACTGGCTCATGACCATCGGCGCCGGAATGCCCCAAAAAGACCCGCGTTACGTTGATCAGTGGCTCTTTGACTATCTTGAGGCCGGCTGGTTCGCCGAAGCGGCGCTTCAAGGATTCGTCGGAGTCGAGAAGGCGGGCGCGTATCACATCGAACAAATCGTCAAAAATCACGCCCCGTAATATGCCCCGCCAACCTTCTTGTTATTTGAACATCGTTTCGACCATTCCGACCAAAGGTCTGGGCGCGGGTTTTCCCCTGCATTATACGGGACATGGCCTGGCTCGCATTTAGCGTCTTCGGCTATTTTTTGAACAGCATCGCGATCGCGATCGACAAGACGCTTTTGCGCCGCGCCATTCCTCATCCGGCCGCCTATGCCTTCGCCGTGGCCGGGCTGGGCGGCATCGTCATTCCCGCCCTGCCATTCGTCAATCGTCCGCCGGGAATACTTCTTTTCGCGAGCTTGGCCGCCGGAGCGATATTCACTCTCGCTCTTTTTCTCTTCTACAAACTCCTTCAAGAGAGCGAGGCCTCGCGCGTCACGCCGCTCGTCGGCGGTCTGACGCCGGTCGTCATTCTCATTCTCGGCTGGTTCTTTCTCGGTGAAACGCTCACGCTTCTTGAGATCGCCGCCTTCGCGCTCATCCTTTTCGGTTCCGTGATCGTCAGCCGCCCGGCGCCAAGCGGATACCGCGGAGAGAGGCGCTCGATCTTCCTCCCGGGGCTCATCGTGGCAACCGTATTTGCCGTCTCGTACGCGGGAAGCAAGTTCGTCTATGTGAACGCCGATTTTATCGGCGCCCTCTTGTGGCGCACGGCTGGAAGCGCGGCGGCCGCTTTCGCGCTTCTTCTCTCCGCCGAAAACCGCCGGGCGATCATCGGCGTTCTCCGCGCCCCCCGCGAGAGCACGACGATCGCCTTTGTTGGCGGCCAGAGCGCCGGGGCGGCGAGCTTCGTGCTCGTGAACTACGCCCTTTCGATCGGCCACACCGCCATCGTGAACGCGCTGGCCGGATTACAATATGTTTTCCTGTTTTTGATAGTGCTCGGCTTCGGGCGATCCTTCCCCGCTATCCGCGAACACATTCGGGGTAGTGTCGCGAGCAAGGTGGCCGGCGTGATCCTGATCGGCGGCGGCATCGCCCTCTTGGCCTTCACCTAACGCGCATCGCCCCCATGTCTAAGCTCAAAAAAATTGCCGCCACCGGCGCGATCATCATCGCCTCTTTTGCCGTTCTTCTCGCGCTCTTGTGGCAGATCGACCTCTCTGGTCCGGAACCCGTCTGGGGGCTCACCTTTAGCGACATCTATGCCCAAGAGCTCGGCCTCGAGCCGCGGACGGTCTATGCGGCCATTCTCGATGAGCTTCGGCCGGCCCGGATGCGCCTTGTCGCCTACTGGAACCGCATCGAACCGGAGCGCCAAATCTATTCTAGTATTTTGCAAAATACTAGAATAGAGACAGAGAAGGGAGAACGGATTTTTAGCGACCTCGACTGGCAGGTCCAGGAAGCCGCCAAGCGGAATATTCCTCTAACGCTCGCCGTCGGCTACCGCACGCCCCGCTGGCCCGAGTGCCACATCCCCGACTGGGCCAGCGGTCTGGACGCGCCGGAATTTGAAGCGGTTCTCATGGATTACTTGAAAACGATCGTCCTGCGCTATCGCGAAAATCCCGCCATCGCCGTTTGGCAAGTGGAGAACGAGCCCTCCCTCGGCGTCTTCGGGCGCTGTCCGAAACCGGACGCGAACCTCCTGAAGCGCGAGGTCGCGTTCGTACGCTCGCTTGATGCCTCTCGGCCCATTATGGTGACCGACAGCGGCGAGCTCGGCTACTGGCCCCGCGGCGCGGGACTAAGCGACACTTTCGGCACGACGCTTTATCGTTATATTTGGAATAAGCGCTTCGGCTCCTTCACCCACATCTTCCCGCCGGCCTGGTATGGATTGCGAGAATTCCTCACGACGAAAATTTCCGGCACCAAACAGTTCGTCATCGCCGAGCTCCAGGCCGAACCGTGGGCGATCGGCGAGAAGCCGCTCATCGCCGTCGACTTCGACCTTCAGGTCCGAGACTTCAACCCGGAGGCCTTCCGAAACATCATCAACTTCACGCGCCGCACCGGAATTTCCGAGGCCTATCTCTGGGGCGCGGAGTGGTGGTATTGGCGGAAAGTTAAGGGCGACGATCGCTTCTGGAATATCGGCAAGGAGTTATTTGCGAGTAGCTCCGGCCGAGCGCTTCCCGTCGGCGATAGTCGCTAATATCTCGCGCGCCTTAGCGAGCGAAACGTCGTCGTAAATAGAAATGGCCAGTATCTTCGGGTTGAGCTTTTTCATGGCGGCCACGATCTTTTTGAGCTTTTCGGGCGAGGCCTCGTCGCTTCGGCTCACGATAAGATATTCTTCTTTTTTCGCGAGCGCCGGATTGTAGGCCTTGAGCTCCGCGCGAACGACTTTGTAGTCGGCCACGGGGTCGGCGGAATCGGCCGCCACGAAGTGGAAGAGAATGCGCGTGCGCTCGATGTGGCGGAGGAATTTAATGCCTAGCCCCCTGCCGCCCGAGGCGCCTTCAATGAGGCCGGGGATGTCGGCCAAAATGAGGTCGTAATGCACGCCGAGGTTCGGCTCGAGTGTCGTAAATGGATAGTTCGCCACCTTCGCGCTCGCCCGGGTAAGTTCGTTCAACAAGCTCGATTTCCCGACGTTCGGGAGCCCGACGAATCCCACATCCGCGATGAGCTTCAATTCGAGCCGCAGCTCGGCCGTCTCGCCGAGCTGGCCTTCTTGAAACTGTCTCGGCGAGGTATTCGTGGACGAACGGAAATGAAAATTCCCCTTACCGCCCCGGCCGCCTTTGGCAACCAAGACCCGCTCGCCGATCGCGACCACTTCCTCGTCTTTGCCCGTCGCAAGATTATGGATAACCGTGCCGACGGGTACGGGCAAGACGAGGGTCTCGGCGCTCTGACCGTCCACGAACTGGCCGCGGCCGTCATCGCCGCTTTCGGCGACAACCTTCTTTTTGAATCGGAAGTGATTTAAGGCCGACAAGTCCGCCACGCCCTCGAAATAGACGCTCCCGCCCGTGCCGCCGGTGCCGCCCGCCGGCCCCAAGCTCATCAGGTTCTTATTGAAAGCCACGGCGCCCTTCCCACCGGAACCGGCCGCGACCGAGATTGTGACGTCGTCTATTAACATGTGGCTATGGTAGCCCGAAGAGGTGCGTTGAGTCCAACGCCCGTCTCGGAGTATGATTAGCCCGGTACTACAACTCCGACGATGTTCTTCTATGTCTATGTGCTCGAAAGCCAAAATGATGGCAATAGATATATCGGGTTCACAAATAATCTCACCCGCCGCATAGAAGAACATCGAAAAGGACTATCACCATCAACAAAACCACGATTACCAATGAAACTCATTTACTTTGAAGCTTGTACCAATGAAGATGATGCGCGGAGGCGGGAGAGGTATCTCAAGGTGACTGGCGGGAGGAGATTTCTTGCAAAACGACTCATAGCATATTATCAATCGGAGTTGTAGTACCGGGATGACCAGCACCGCAAACCAAACAACCTCCGAGCGTGTTACCGGCTGGATCGGCACGCCGGCTTCAATTGCCGTCCACACGCTTATTTTCGCCGGAACGTTTGCCTTGCCGCTTTGGGGGATATCCTTCGAACGCATTCTTCTCGTTCTCACGACCGTCGTCTCGCTCGAGGCCATCTATCTCGCCATCTTCATTCAAATGACAGTCAATCGAAATACCGCAAGCTTAGCCGATGTCGAAGAGGACATTGAGGATATTCACGAAGAGGTCGAGGGCCTCGGCGAAGATGTCGAAGAAATTTCCGAGGACATCGACCGCATCCAGGGAGATACCGCCGAAGAAGAGTCGGATGAGGAGAAAACGCGCCTGGCGCTCTTAAGCATCGAAGCTAATCTCCAAAAGATCGCCCAAGAAATCGGGGCCATCAGGACAAGGAACAACAACCAGCCGAAGATCGACGCCGACCCGAACGCCACGGTATAATTGAATCATGTTCGAAACCGGACTTCTCGTCGCTATTTTCCTCCTCCTTGCGAGTGGCATATTTCTTGTCATCCGCGCGCTCCAAACGAAACAAGCTGGCAAAGCCGAGCCCGACCAGGCCCTCGCTTTGCTCCAGAACCAGTTAAATGAGCTGAATCGCACCCTCGACACGAAGCTCGGCGAATCGACGCGCGTGCTCCAGACCCAGTTCGGCCAGTCAGCGAAGATCATTCAGGATGTCACCGAACGACTCACGAAGCTCGACGAAACGAATCGCCAGGTCGTCGGCTTCGCCGACCAGCTCCAATCGCTCCAGGATATTTTGAAGAATCCGAAACAGCGCGGGATTCTCGGCGAATACTATCTTGAGACGCTCCTTAAGAACGTCCTGCCGCCCGGTTCATACCAGATGCAGTATCCCTTCAAAGACGGCACGATCGTCGATGCCGTCGTCTTTGTGAAGGAAAAGATCATCCCTATCGACTCGAAGTTCTCGCTTGAGAATTATAACCGGCTTGTCGAAGAAAAAGATCCGACCGAACGCGAACGCCTCGAGAAATCATTCCGCGCCGACCTCAAGAACCGCATCGACGAAACGGCGAAGTACGTGAAGCCCGCCGAGGGAACGATGGACTTCGCTTTTATGTTCATCCCTCACGAAGCCATCTACTACGACCTCTTGATCGCCCAGGTTGGCGCCGTGAAGGTTAACGCCCGCGACCTCATCGATTACGCCTTCAAGGAACGTCACGTCATCATCGTCTCCCCCACCTCCTTCCTCGCCTACCTCCAAACTGTTCTTCAGGGTTTGAACGCCTTAAAGATCGAGGAGTCAGCAAAGGAGATCCGCAAGAACGTCGAGCTTCTCGGGAAACACCTTGTAAGCTACGAAGATTATATGAAGAAGCTGGGCGTTCACCTCGGCACGACGGTCAACATGTACAACGCCGCCGGCAAAGAGTTCAAAAAGGTTGATAAGGACGTACTGCGCATCACCGGTGAGGCGGCGGGCCTCGACGAGCCCGCACTTTTAGACCAGCCGACCTCGGAGGACGAGTAGCTTCTCTCTCCGCCCTCGTCATCGAGCAGTTGCCCCCATAGGACAATTCTATCCCCGTTTTTGTTCTGAAATGTTAAGATAAAGGCACCGACAATGAATCTCCCGGAATACAGGATTAGAGAGAGGGGGGGGCCGCGCCCGCACCTCCTTCCCCAATACCACAACCATTCTGTGAACGCGGAATCCATGGCGACACCGGGAAGTGCTTAGTAGCCTTAGACACAAACCACGAAGTTGTAGCACCGGCTTCACCCCGCGAGAGACAAGCCGCCCCGAGGCGGCTGTAGCCGCGCCCTCGG
>JBBUDB010000049.1:0-7316 GCA_038057515.1 Patescibacteria group bacterium
AATGTAGCTATTCGGCAATATTCTTATAATTCGGCAAAATCAAGCAACTGCCGAAGCAATTGCCGATTGATAAACAAATATGTTTATCAAAAATATGTTTGTTTAGCGCTAAACATTATTTATAGAGCAATTTTACAATTGTTTAGCGCTAAACAATTGTAAAATATCAGTTTTTGTTGATAAACGTGCTAAATGGCAAAAATTTGGATGTTTAGCGCTAAACATATGTCTAATCTGGGGATATTAAATTGTTTAGCGCTAAACAATCGGTATAAATCGTTCAAAAATATGTTTAGCGCTAAACATGTGCCTAGTTTGTGGATATTGTATTGTTTAGCGCTAAACAATAAACTAAAACGGCGGTAAGACATGGACACAAGATCAACCGGCAATATTGGCGAGAATCTGGCCTGTTTTTATCTTAATGGCCTTGGGAAGAAGGTTCTGTATAGGAACTTCAGGGGTAAAATAGGCGAAATAGACGTGATATATAGGGACAGGGACGGCTCCCTTGTTTTCCTTGAGGTCAAGGCAATCGTCGCTGATGATCCCCGGAGATCAATATTTCAGCCCGAAGACCATCTGACGAGGTCTAAGCTTGAGAGGCTACGGAGAATTTGCGCATTGTTTAGCGCTAAACATTCGGAACTTATCAATGAAAATGTCGGCTGGAGAATCGATGCGCTCGCCATAACCATGCCCAGAATAGAAAACGAAGATAACTTGACAGATATATATAAAAGTTGTGTATTCAATTACTACGAAAATATCTAAAAAACCACTGCTTAATTGACAATCCTCTTTTTTCCGATATGATGGAAGCGTTCCCTGTCCGCCCCCGAGCGGACTTTTTTACAAAAACAAACCCACGCTTATGCTAAACGTCAAAGAACTGGCTCGCGCCGTAAAACAAGTTGCCGAGGAAAAAAGCCTGGACCCGAACCAGGTCATCGAGGCCATCGAATCGTCTCTTGCCGCCGCCTATAAAAAAGAATACGGCACGCGCGGCGAGATCATTCGCGCCAAGCTCGATATGAAAACCGGCGAGATGAACTTCTGGCAGGTGAAGAGCGTTGTCGATGAGACGACCGTGCGTATCGTTGAGAAGGGCGAGGAAGAAGTCGAACCCGAGCCGGAGAAACCATCCGAGCGCGCCGCCGATGATTTCGGCGAAGATGGAGAACTCAAATTGCCCCGCTACAACGGCGAGCGCCATATCATGTTGGACGAGGCGAAGAATATCAACCCCGGCGTCGAACTCGGCGACGAAGTCACCTTCCCGCTCGAAACGAAAGAGGACTTTGGCCGCATCGCCGCCCAGACGGCGAAGCAAGCGGTTTTCCAAAAACTCCGCGAGTCCGAGCGCGACTCGATCCTTAGGGAGTGGCGCGGCCGCGAGAACCAGATCGTGAGCGGCATCGTGCAACGCTTTGAGCGGGGGAATGTGTATATTGATCTTGGCCGCGCCGTGGGCGTGATGTTCGCGAACGAATCGGTGCCAGGCGAGCACTATCGCTCGGGCGAACGACTTCGATTTCTCACCCTGGCCGTTCAAGAGGACACGCGCCTCCCGGGAATTATTTTGTCGCGCTCGCACCCGAAGTTCGTCGCGAAACTTTTCGAGCTCGAGGTGCCCGAAGTCGCTGACGGCTCGGTGGAGATCAAACTTATTGCCCGAGAACCGGGCAGTCGCACGAAGCTCGCCGTGCTTTCGCACGCCGGCGGAGTTGATCCGGTGGGCGCGCTCGTCGGCCAGCGGGGGACGCGCGTCATGGCCGTGAACAATGAACTCGGCCCAGAGAAGATCGACATCATCGAATACTCTGACGACCCCGAAAAATTCTTGGTGAATGCGCTTTCACCGGCGAAGGTGCAGAGCGTCGAGATCGGCGAGGGCCGGGCCGCCCGGGTGTATGTGCCCGACGATCAGCTGTCGCTCGCCATCGGCCGCGGCGGCCAGAACGTGCGGCTAGCCGCAAAACTTACCGGCTGGAAGATAGATGTGCGTTCGAACGCCAAGCCCGACATCGTGCCGGAGGATGGGGCAATCTTTGATCCGAACGCCGCCCCAAGCTCTCTGGGGAACGAAGATGATGAGCCGGTCGGCCTCTCTTAACACCCGGAGCTTAAGTCAATACAATAAAAAGCGCTCACCAAAATATAAACCATGTTCACCACCACAGAATTCTATTTAGCCGCCGCGTTGGTTTCGGTCGCGTTCAGCTTTTATCTCATGCTGACGCTTAAGAAATTTTCTCCCGGGAACGAGAAGATGCTGGCGATCCGGGCCGCCATCAGGGAGGGTTCGCAAAGCTATCTCCTGCGGCAGAACAAGACCGTGGCGGTCGTGGCCGCTATTATCGCGGTCATATTGTATCTTTCTTTGGGATGGAAGATCGCGCTTGGGTTTTTGGTCGGCGCCTTCGCGTCGGCGCTTGCCGGATATCTCGGCATGATGACGGCGGTGGATGCGAACTCGCGAACAACGGAGGCCGCCAAAAACGGCATCGGCGCCTCGTTCCGGGTCGCGTTTCTCGGCGGCTCGGTGACCGGCTTTCTTGTCGTCGGTCTCGGGCTCCTCGTGACCGGCGGCTTCTACGCCATCTTCGGCGACGTGGCGGCCTTGACGGGACTGGCTTTCGGGAGCTCGCTCATCTCGGTCTTCGCGCGTCTCGGGGGCGGCATTTTCACGAAAGCCGCCGATGTCGGCACCGATCTTGTCGGCAAGGTTGAGGCGGGCATTCCCGAGGATGACCCGCGAAATCCCGGCGTCATCGCCGACAATGTGGGCGATAACGTGGGCGACTGCGCGGGCATGGCGGCCGATCTTTTCGAAACTTATGCCGTGACGCTCACGGCCGCGGTCCTTCTGGGCAAGGCGATGACGAGTTTTTCGCCCGAACAGCTCGCCTATCCCTTCGTCATGGGCGGCCTCGCGATCATTGCTTCCATTATCGGCAGTTTCTTCGTGCGCTTGAAACCCGGCGGCTCCATCATGGGCGCGCTCTATAAGGGCCTTATCGCGGCGCTCGTCATCTCGGGAGTGTTCTTCTACGGCGCGGCGCGGGTGTTCTTCCCGGCTGATGCGACAAGCGTCTTCCTTGCGAGCCTCATTGGCCTCACGGTCACCGTCCTTATGGTTCTTGCCACTGACTATTACACCGCGAAGCGCTTCCGTCCGGTCCAGACCATCGCCCATGCTTCGAAATCGGGCCACGGGACGAACGTTATCATGGGCCTTTCGGTCGGCATGGAAGCGACCTTTGCGCCAGTCATTGTGATCGTGGCCGGCATCCTCGGCGCCTACGCGCTCTTTGGTCTCTATGGAATTGCGATCGCCGCGACCGCCATGCTTTCGGTGGCGGGTATCGTGGTGGCCATCGACGCCTTCGGCCCGATAACCGATAACGCCGGCGGTATCGCCGAAATGACCGGCGCGTCGAAAGAAGTCCGCGAAGCGACCGACGCGCTCGATGCGGTGGGGAACACGACGAAAGCCGTCACCAAGGGCTACGCCATCGCCTCGGCGGGGCTTGCGGCGCTCGTGCTTTTCGCCGGATACACCGAGGAGCTGGCGCGGCTCGGGAAGACCGTCGTTTTCCGACTCGACGACCCGATGGTGCTCATTGGCCTCTTCCTCGGCGCCGGCGTCACGAACCTCTTCGCATCGCTCGCTATGAAATCGGTTGGCAATGCCGCCGGCGTTCTTGTTGAAGAGATCCGTCGGCAGTTTCGCGAGATCCCCGGCCTTTTGGCCGGTACGCAAGAGAGTATGTCCGCCGGAGGCGGATCCGCCTCCGGCGGAGAAGGCACGGCGAAGCCGGAGTATGCCAAGGCGGTCGACATCGTGGCGCGCGCGGCCCTTCGAGAAATGGTGGCCCCGGCGCTCATCGCCGTCTTTGCGGTTGTCATTGTCGGTTTCGTCTTCGGCGCCGCGGCGCTCGGGGGATTCCTGATCGGCACGCTTCTCTCCGGCTTTTTCCTCGCCATCACCATGACGGCGGGCGGTGCGGCCTGGGATAACGCCAAAAAGTTCATCGAAGCCGGCAACTACGGTGGCAAGGGCTCGGACGCCCACAAAGCGGCTGTGACCGGTGATACGGTCGGAGACCCATATAAAGACACCGCCGGACCAGCCATCAACCCGCTCATCAAGGTCATTAACATCGTTGCCCTGCTCATCGTTCCATTCCTTTAGTCGACGGAACGGCGTACACTAGAATCAATGAACGAATTCGACATGAACCTCATTCCAACCGTTATCGAAAAAGTTCCCGGCGGGGAACGCGCCTACGATATTTACTCGCGGCTCCTTAAAGATCGCATCGTGTTTTTGGGCGGACCAGTGAACGACGCCGTGGCGAACACCGTCATCGCCCAGCTTCTTTTTCTGGAGCACGAAGATCCGAAAAAAGAGATCAAGCTTTACCTGAATACGCCGGGCGGCTCCGTGACGGCCGGGCTCGCCATCTACGACACCATGCAGCTTGTGAAGCCCGACGTCTCGACAATCTGCGTGGGCATGGCGGCCTCCATGGGCGCGGTGCTTCTCGCCGCCGGCAAGAAGGGCAAGCGCTATGCCCTCCCGAACTCGGAGATCTTGCTCCACCAGGTTATGGGCGGCGCCGAGGGCCAGGCGGTGGAGGTAGAGATCACGGCTCGGCAGATATTAAAGATGAAGGATAAGATCAACCAGATCCTCTCGAAGCACACCGGCCAGTCGATCCAGAAGGTTGATAAGGACACCGACCGCGACTTCTATATGACCCCCGGCGAAGCGCAGGCCTACGGGGTGATCGACGAAATCATAAGGAAGAGCAAATAAGAGGAGCCGCCTTCCGCGCCAGAAACCGGCCAGCTAAGCTGGCCGGTTTTCGTTTGGCGCACAGGCGGTGTAGAATAATCACAACTTATCCATGCCAAAGAACAGCGAAGCGAAAACAGCCGTCATCCAAAAGCTCCTCACTCGGAATGTCGAGGAGGCGATAGAGCGTCCCCACCTTGAAGCGGCCCTTCGGAGCGGCAAGAAACTCCGCGTGAAACTAGGGATTGATCCTACCTCGCCCGACCTCCATCTCGGCCACGCCGTGGTTCTGGGAAAGCTGAAAGAGTTTCAAGATCTCGGCCATAAGGCGGTGCTCATCATCGGCGACTTCACCGCTCAAATCGGCGACCCTTCCGGCCGCACGGCTTCTCGGAAGCCGCTTACCGAACGAGAGGTAAGGGCGAACCTTAAGAAGTATCTTCGCCAGGCCGCGAAAATTATCGATGTAGATCGTGCCGAGATTCGGTATAACAACGAATGGTTCGGGAAAGAAGGCGCTGCTTTTGCGATCCAACTTTCGAGCGCCGGAAGTATCCAACAAGTGTTGCGCCGCGCCGATTTCCGCAAGCGTCTCGATAAAAATCAGGACATTACCCTGCTTGAAACGCTTTATCCGCTTCTCCAGGGATACGATTCGGTTCGGGTGAGGGCCGATGTCGAACTCGGTGGCACCGATCAGACATTTAATCTTCTTATGGGTCGGAGGGTCCAGCGTCACTTCGGGAAGCCGGAGCAAGATATCATGACGGTACCGCTTCTTGAAGGTCTCGATGGAGTTAAGAAAATGAGCAAGAGTTTGGGGAACTACATTGCCATTGATGAAAAACCAGACGAAGCGTTCGAGAAGACCATGCGAATTCCCGACAATCTGATCGGACGCTATTTCGCACTTGCAACAGATGCGTCCGAAGCCGACGTTGCGGCTGTCGAGGCCGATTTGAAGCGCGGCACGAATCCGAAAGTTTTAAAGCAAAAACTTGCGCTGGCAATCGTTTCTCGTTACCACGGCAAAGCGAAGGCCGTGAAGGCGGCGGAGAGGTGGGAAAAGCTGTTTTCGAAAAAAGACACTTCGGGAGAATTGACGGAGTTAAGGGTGCCGTTCCCGACCTCTCCTTCGGGAATTGTCATGCGGTCGAGAGTGGTGAAAAGTGCAAGTGAGGCGTGGCGGCTTATCGAACAGGGAGCCGTAAAGATAAACGGTGAGGTGAAAAAAAATCCCCGCGAGACTCTAGTGAAACTAAAAAGCGGAGACGTTGTAAAAATCGGCAAGCGTCACTTCTTTAGGATAAAGACGTAGGGCGGTAGCCCCGCCGGCGGCGGGACGCTGAATTTTTTCACCAATCGTAAGCCGCCGTCGAAATGGGCGGCTACTCTTGGGAAAAATTCGTGAGCGGGTAGGGGGAATCGAACCCCCGGCATTAGCTTGCTTGTCCTCCGTAGTAGCAGTGAGCGGGATACCAGAATCGAACTGGCGCCTACTCCTTGGAAGAGAGTCGTACTACCACTATACTAATCCCGCTCACTGCTACGAAGAGTGGAGAAAGTCGAAATAAATCGCGCGGTAGTTCGTCAAGTAATGTATCACCCTTCCCCGTGTTTTTCAATTGTGGTAGGGTAATTCCTCCGCGATTTTGCAGGGCCTCCGCCGGCGCTTGAAAAAATCGCGCCGAAGGAGTACAACTACTCTCAACGATGTTCCACCCCTCCCGCCGCATAAAAATCTTTATCGCCCTCATCGTTGTTGTCCTGGGGGGGTACATCGCCAATAGCCGACTCGGATTTTCTTCGAACGGTGTTCCCGCCGACTTCAAGGAAGCGCGCCTTCAGGGCGGCGTCATCGCCCAGGACATCGTGAACATCTCGAACCGCATGTCCCAAGAGCTCGCGATGATCAACAAGCTCGACGGCGAAGGCAATCTGGCCGAAGCGCTGAATCAGACCACCGCCCTCCTCCGAGAAACGGATGCGGTAAAAAATCGCGCCGTTGAACTATCGACAGAGCTTGAGAAAATGACCGGGGCGCTGGCGACCATCAAGTCGCCGGAGGCGCGCACCGCCGCGCTCGAGTCGATCTCGAATCGCCTGGCTTTGATTAGTCGGCTCTTGAGCTACAACACTTATCTCATCCAGCTTCTCACGACGCTCCGCGATCGCTTCACCGGCATGCCGACAAACATGAAAGTGGCGACCATCATCGCGCAGATCAACGCGGAGGTGAACGCGATCAACAACTTCAATCGGGAGGCCGGTCAGGCAATGGATCGCTTCGACCGGATAATACAAAACTAGTCGACCAGTTAACTAGTGGCTAGACAACTGGAAAGCGGGCCAGTAGCTTAGTGGCTAAAGCATCTTGCTTATACCAAGACGACCGATGGTTCGAGTCCATCCTGGCCCACCAGAAACAGACCCCCGCTTAAGCGGGGGTCTGTTTCTGGTGCGTTTATTTTACCAAATCCGAACCTATTTTCAAAATCGGTAATGTGTCGCA
>JBBUDB010000050.1:0-2930 GCA_038057515.1 Patescibacteria group bacterium
TGGTTCGACCCCCGCCTTGCAACGGCCCGCGAAACATTTTTCCGCGAAGCGAACCGAAAGAAGATTGCGTTCGTCCAGCTTTTTGACGCGGAAGTTCCGGCTACGAACCCAGACTTCCCCAGGTATTTCCCGGGGGATCTAGAATATAAAATCCTGCCGAAGGACTATTCGACGAACTCCATTATCCACACCTTTGGTGATTATGTGATTACTTATACCGGCCTCAAGTTATTTCGTATCGAGGACGATCTCGTCTTCTTTGTTCTCCACAGCAAAGACCTCGCCGAAAGCTACCGGAGGTGGTTTTGGTATATGTGGGAAAAGTCGCCAGGGCCGACCAGCCGGGCAGTGAAGGCCAAGAAGTCGGCCTAACCGGCTTAGGCGTCTCACTAAAAAGGAGAAGACCATCGAGCTGAGCTCGATGGTCTTCGGATGTGGGCGGTCGCGCTACGACGCGACCCGCTCCTTGTTGCGGGCGGAGAGCTCGGCGAAGCACCGAGCGGCTTCACGCTTCGCGATTATGAAAAAGTCAATGAGGCGCGGCGGCCCAACAAAGACGGGTGCTCGCGGTGGTCCGTGGTACAATAACCTCGTCACATGAAAATCACCTTCCACGGCGGCGCTGGCTCTGTTACCGGTTCTAACTACCTCATCGAGGCTAAGGACGGCACGAAGATCCTCGTTGATTGCGGCATGCAGCAGGGGAGCCGCTTCGCCGAGCGGCAGAACTTCGAGCCCTTTCCGTATGCGCCCAAGGACATCGCAGCCGTCTTCATCACCCACGCGCACATTGATCACATCGGGCGGCTCCCGAAGCTCGCTCACGATGGTTTCGAGGGCGCGGTGTATTCCACGCCGCCGACCAAAGATTTCGCCGAACTTCTCCTTCTCGACTCCGAGCACATCATGATGAAGGAGGCCGAGCGCGAAGGCCACGCGCCGCTCTACAATGCCGAAGACGTTCACACGCTCATGAAGTTTTGGCATAATCAGCACTATCACGAACCGCGCGCGGTCGGCCCCTTCCGCATCACGCTTTTCGATGCCGGCCACATTTTGGGTTCGGCCACCGTTCTCATCGAGGCCGATGGCACAAGCGCCGTTTTCTCGGGAGACCTCGGCAATTATCCGGCGCCGATCATCCACACCACCGAAGAATTGCCGGAATCCGACTACTGCGTCATCGAGTCCACCTATGGCGATCGGGTGCACGAGGGATTCGCCGAACGCGAGGAACAGCTTGAAGACGTCATTGAAGATACGGTGAAAAAGAAGGGCGTGCTCCTCATTCCCGCCTTCGCGATGGAGCGAACGCAGGATCTCTTGTATCACCTGAACGACCTCGTCGAGCACGGCCGCATTCCGAAGGTTCCTATTTTCATTGACAGCCCTCTGGCGATCAAGCTTTCGGCGGTCTACAAAAAGTACGAAGATTATTTCAACAAAGAAACGCATGACATCGTGAAATCCGGGGACGACATTCTGAACTTTCCCGGACTTCGCCTCACCCTCACTTCCGAACAATCGAAGGAGATTAACGACGTCCCGGCGCCGAAGATAATCATCGCCGGTTCGGGAATGTCGCACGGCGGGCGCATCCTCTTTCACGAAGCGCGCTATCTTCCCGATCCGAAGACGACGCTTCTTTTCGTGGGCTACCAGGGTCAGGGTTCTTTGGGCCGACGGCTCCTCGATGGCGCGGAGAGCGTGCGCATCATGGGGGCCGAGATTCCCGTGCGCTGCGAAAGGCGTTCGATCTCGGGATATTCGGCCCACGCCGACCAGCCACGACTTCTTCATTGGCTTTCCCCGCGCCGGTCACGCCTCAAGAAGGTTTTTGTCGTCCAGGGAGAAGGAGAGTCGAGCACGGCGCTCGCAGGGAAAATCCGCGACGACCTGGCGCTTGCGGCAATGGTGCCAAAAGCGCACGAATCGGTCGTGTTATAATCGTTACTATGAACGGCAAGGACGCGGCAAAACCAAGAGAAGCGGAGGATGTTAGGCTTCCGGAAATCTATCACCTAAAGTACAAGATTTGCATTTCCGGTGCGTCCGAAACCGGCCTCTGCGCCCCCGATGCCCTGGAGCGCACCGAAGAACTCGGGCGGCTCATTGCCAAGAAGAACATGGTGACGGTGACGGGCGCCACAACCGGCGCGCCATACTGGGCCGCTAAGGGCGCGAAGGAGGCGGGCGGCATCGTCCTCGGCATCTCGCCGGCGTCGTCGAAGGCCGACCACGTGAACAACTACCGCCTGCCCGTCGACTATCACGACCTCATTATCTACACCGGCTTCGGCTACTCGGGCCGCAACCTGATCCTCTCCCGTTCTTCGGATGCCGTCGTCATGACCTGCGGCCGCATCGGCACCCTGAACGAGTTCACCGTCGCCTTTGAGGACGGCAAACCCCAGGGCGTCCTCCTCGGGGCGGGCGGCGTGACCGACATGATCGAAGAAATCCTCAAAAAATCGAATCGCGGTCCAGGCAAGGTCGTTTTCGACACAAGCCCTGCCAAGCTCCTCGACAAACTCGTGGCGCTCATGGAGGCGGAGGATAAGGAGGTAAGATAGAAGACGAGAAAAGCAGACGAGACAGAGAACGAGAGGAACAGACGAAACAAAAAACCAGAAGGTCGAAAAAAATCAAAAAACACAGAAAATGAGAAAGAAAAAGGTAGCGCAGAAAAAGGCGAAGAGATCTTCGCGGCCGAAGAGGGTCGTCCGAAAAGCAAGACGCCCGGCGAAAAAAATGAAAAAGACCGCGCATCGCCGCCCGGCAAAACGCAGTGGCTCATCGAACGTCCCCGCCCGAGGCGGGTCCGCCTCTGGCGGAGAACCCCGAACACCGAACGCGAAACCCATCGGCGTCGTCACCCATTTTTATAACCACATCAAAGTGGCCATCGTGAAGTTCAAAAAGCCGGTGCG
>JBBUDB010000050.1:3030-5866 GCA_038057515.1 Patescibacteria group bacterium
ACGGTCTTCGGCTATTTGGCCCTTCTTTCCGTTATCGTCATCTTCGCCCACATCCTATATTTCAAGGTACTAGAAAAAACCAACGAGCGGCGGCGGCTGGTAGGGCTCGTGGGGGAGCATCTCGGCTCTCGCATGACGCCGACGGCGATTATCGCGATCATCGGCGGCCTGCTCTTTGCTCTGGTGGCCTATCTCGTGCTGGCCGGCGAGTTCGTGCGCTTCATCGTGCCGACGGCGGGCGGCGTGGGAAGCGTGGCGGTCTTCTGGCTGGCGGCAACGTTGCCGATTCTCGGAAGCTTGGGCGTGCTTGTCGGTCTTGAGCTCGCGATCGCGGTTCTCATGGTGGTTATGATCCTTGGGATATTTCTTTTTGGCGGAGACGTGGCTTCGCTCGCTCGTTTTGATGTGGTGAATTTTAGCCGCCTTCTTTTGCCCTTTGGCGCGGTTCTCTTTTCTCTGGCCGGGTGGACGGCCGTCGAGCCGATCTTTGATTACGTCTGGAGGAAACGGAAAGACGGCGTTTACCCCGTTGGAGGCCGCCCCGCCGAAGGCGCGGCTACGACCGCCTCGGGGCGATCTGCCTCCAACGGGGTAAACTTGCCTGTCGCGCTCGCGACCGGCACGGCGATTGCCGCCGGACTCTACGCGCTTTTTGTGCTCGGAATTCTGACCTCCGCGGGCGTCATTACGCCCGACACCATCTCCGGCCTCACTGCCTGGCCATTTTGGAAAACGGCGCTCCTTGGTCTTCTTGGCATCTTCGCCATCTGGACGTCCTACGTGCCCATCGGACTCGAGATCAAAGACCTTCTTATCCAGGATTTACGCTGGCCGCGTTCTGCGGCGGCGGCTTTTGTGGTTTTCGCGCCGCCGGCGCTTGTCGCGTCCGGCATCGGTTTCCTCGCGGCCGTGGGTCTCGCCGGCGGCGTCTTCTTGAGCGTTCAGTATCTTCTCATCTTGCTTGTGGCCCGGCGCGTGCTTCGGCCCGGACGGGGGACGCGGCTCGCGATAGACGTTTCCGTCGTCGCCTTCATCGCGGCGGCGCTCTACGAGATCTACTACTTCCTCGTGAGGTAGCTTTCCCGGCGGCTAAGCCTTGCGGGGCGAATTGAAAAATAAGGCGCGGGTGAGTATAGTGAGGTGGTTCAACTGCGCCCGTAGTTCAACGGATAGAATCTATCCCTCCGAAGGATGAGATCGAGGTTCGATTCCTCGCGGGCGCACACACCTCCCTCTCTCCGAGTCTACGACTCGTAGAGTCGGAGACCGAAGGAGTAGATGCAGGTTCGATTCCTGCCGGGGGCACCAAAATCTGCTTAGCAAGTACGTCAGCTGGCGGAGCGAGCTTGGCGGTTCTTGCGCCCCGCAGAAAGCGGGGCTACAATAAAAATAACTTGTGGTGAGCGAAGTCGAATCCATCGGCTCGCCTGCCCGTCCGTAGCTTTGGCGGAGGAGGGAACCATATTTGAATTGGCGGGAAGAAAAATTTTAATAATATGAGAAAAGAATATTTCAAATTTGTATCTGCGGTTCATCTTTTCTTGGTTAAAGAGGATAAAATATTGCTGTTGCGTAGATTTAATACTGGATATGAGGACGGGAATTACAGCGTTCCTGCTGGCCATATTGACGGCGAGGAGAAAGCCACGAGCGCAATGATTAGAGAGGCGAAAGAAGAAGCGGGAATAGATATAAACGAGAAGCAACTTCGCATGGTTCACGTAATGCACCGAAAATCGGAAGAAGAACGAATTGATTTCTTTTTTGAAGCAACTGAATGGCAAGGTGAGCCCAAAATTATGGAGACGAACAAATGCGACGATTTGAGTTGGTTTCCCATAAACCAGTTGCCTCAAAATGTAATTCCTTATGTAAAATCTGGTATGGAGAATTATAGAAATAAAATTTCGTTTTCTGAATTTGGCTGGAGTTAATTTTATCGAACCATGGGAAGCATTATTACAACCAACGACACTTTGCAACTTACGCGCGAACAGGGATTCCCGGCGGCGCTTGATTTGGAAATACATTTGAAAACTCCCTACGAAGCTAAAGATTTTGATGGTAAAATTTTTGAGTTTAAAAATAAACCTAGTATTAGAGTTTATCAAGCACCGCCAGTCAGAAATTTTTTGGTTGAAAATAAGAATGGCAAATGGATTTATTGGGGCTTGGTTCATATCCTTGAAATCACTCACGATTATGGGAACAAGACCACTTCGGGAAAATTCAAAATAATTTATCTCTATACGCCGGATGAAATGCGAAAAGCCCACGACTTGATCGACCGAAATGGAGAAACGCAGTTTTTTGATTAGTGATTTGAATTCTGTCATAATTGAATGCCGCCAAAGAAAAACTTGTCGTGCCGGAGGCAGATCCGCCTCTGGCGGAAAATTGTCATTAGTGCGGCTCCGCCGCCTTTCCGAATTTTCGCGGGGGGAATTTCTCGCCGCCTGCGGCGGCGAAATGCGTTCGGACTAATTCAAGAATACTGCACACGCCTCCCTCTCTCCGAGTCTACGACTCGTAGAGTCGGAGACCGAAGGAGGAGATGCAGGTTCGATTCCTGCCGGGGGCACCAAAATCTGCTTAGCAAGTACGTCAGCTGGCGGAGCGAGCTTGGCGGTTCTTGCGCCCCGCAGAAAGCGGGGCTACAATAAAAATAACTTGTGGTGAGCGAAGTCGAATCCATCGGCTCGCCTGCCCGTCCGTAGCTTTGGCGGAGGAGGGAACCATATTTGAATTTTAGGGGAAGAAAATTTTTTAATCGTATGGAAGAAGAAAAATCCAAAACTAACAAAGGCCTTATTGGTTTGGTTATCATCGCTATTAT
>JBBUDB010000051.1:0-10665 GCA_038057515.1 Patescibacteria group bacterium
CCGCGCCTCCTTCACCCCGTCAGAGACAAGCCGCCCCGAGGCGGCTGTAGCCGTGCCCTCGGCAGGGCGGTCTCTAACGGGGTTCACCCTCATCGAGCTCCTTATTGTCGTCGGCATTGTCGTCGTCCTCTCGGTCGTCATTCTTCTCGCCCTCAATCCCGTCCAGCTCCTCCGGCAGGCCCGTGACGGCGTCCGTCTCTCCGATCTCCAAGCTATCAACAGGGCCCTCCTCCTCTACCAAACCGACCAGTCAAGCGGCTCCTTTGGCGCCGCTTCGACGACCTACGTCTCCCTGCCCGACCCGGCCGCGACCACAACGGCAGGCACCAACTGCGCCGGGATGGGGCTTCCGACCCTCCCCTCCGGCTGGAACTACCACTGTGCCGCTTCCTCGACTCTCCGTAACGCAGACAATACCGGCTGGATACCGGTGGCCTTCACTCAAATCTCCTACGGCGCGCCCTTGAGCGCATTACCCATCGACCCCGTAAACACCACCTCCTCGGGGAACTACTACACCTACACGCCGGGAGGGAGCTGGCACCTGGCCGCCTCTCTGGAATCGGACCGTTACCGGCTGGGGGGCGTGAAAGACAAGGCCGGGAAAGACGGCGGGAGCTACACTGGCCTCTATGAGGTGGGCACCAACCTCGCCCTCTTGCCCGTTGACTACGGAGACATCTCGCTTGTGGGCTACTGGAAGTTTGACGAGGGGAGCGGGACGAGCGTCAACGATGCGAGCGGGAGGGGGAATAATGGGACACTTACCGGTAGCCCTGGTTGGATTGCTGGAAAATCTAATTACGCATTAGATTTTAGTTCCGCTAGCCAGTACGCCTGGAAGGATTGGGTGGATTTTACTGTAAGCCAACTGACAATATCTTTTTGGATGAAGGCGGATACGGTTTCCACTGGGTATAGGGACCTAGTAGGCATTTCGGCTGGCGACCCTACGCGTTTCCATTTAAATACTACGGATAACTCTATCATTTGGTACTCGGTTTATGGGGGGAGTTCGATTTACAGCGGCGTCATACCCCAGGTCGGAGTTTGGTACCATGTGGTTGGTACTCACGACGGACAAACCGCAAATGTTTATGTGGACGGGATTCTTAAGAGCAGTAGCACGTCTTCCGGCACGAGCTTTACCTCTACTGGCTTGAGGGTTGGTGCTGACACGGAAGTGTTTGATGGCCAGATAGACGACGTGCGCATCTACAACCGCGCCCTTTCCGCCGCCGAGATCAGCGCGTTATACAACGCGACAAAGTGACTATCTTTCCCTTTATCCCCATCATAATTTTCACTATCCTTAAGTTACAATTGTAATTTAAGGATAGTAATAGTGGCTGTTTTTGCCCTTTTCAATAGGCGCTCTGTTCGCGCTTTCGCCCCAATTGATCTTTGATAATTAAGAGAAAAACCACCGAGCGACCGGTGGTTTTTCTCCTGGGGCTTGACGCCTATTTCCGCTTCCTCCGCAAAAAGGTAGGAATGTCCCAGGCGTCGGACTCCGGCTTCTTTGACTTCGTCTTATCTTCTTTGGGCGCCTCGGCCGGAATCGTTTTGTGCTTCACGAAAAGCAGGTCCTCTTCTTCTTTTTTCGCTTCCTCGGATTTTTTCGTCTCATCGTGGAATGGACGCGGCGTGCCAAAGAAACTAGTTTTCGCTTCGCCGAAGTTCCCGCTCGCGCCGAAAAGCGATCCCCCAGAGACGCCCTCGCTGAACCCGGTCGCGATAAGGGTTATCTTTATCTGATTTGGTTTTAGCTTCCGGTCGTAATAGGCGCCAAAGATAATGCGCGCCGCCGGGTCAACGGTCTGGGCCACCATCCGCGCCGCATCGTTCACCTCGTTCATGCGGAGATCGCGGCCGCCGGAGACGCTAAGGAGTACGCCGCGGGCACCCTCGGGGTTCACCTCAAGAAGGGGCGAATTCAAGGCCTGATTCACGGCGTTCACCGCCCGGTCAGGGCCGGAGGCGATACCGAGGCCCATGATGGCCGAACCGGCGTCTTGGATGACGGTCTTCACGTCGGCGAAATCAACGTTGATAATGCCCGGGGAAACGATGAGGTCCACGAGGCCGGCGAGCGAGTTTTTAAGGACGTCGTCAATCGCCTCGAAGGCCTTCATGATAGGCGTGTCCTTGCTGATAATCGTAAAAATGCGGTCGTTCGGCACGACGACCAGGGCATCTACCTTATCTTTCAGTTTCAAAAGAGCTTCTTCGGCGATCTTCTGGCGCTGACTACCCTCAAAGGCAAAGGGCTTGGTGACAAAAGCGAGCGTCAGGGCGCCATTCTGTTTTGCCACCTCGGCCACAATCGGGGTCGTACCCGAACCCGTGCCGCCGCCAAGACCGGCGGCGAGGAAAATAAGGTCGGCGCCCCGGAGCGCCTCGGCGATCTCCGAACGGTTCTCTTCGCCCGCCTGACGACCGAGATCGGGATTCATGCCCGTCCCCAGCCCCCTGGTAAGGTTCCGGCCGATGTAGACCTTGTGCCGCACTTCGCAGTGATCCAGGTCTTGATGGTCGGTGTTGATGGCTAAAAATTCGACGCCCCGGATGAAGTCTTTGCTGATTCGGGAAACGGCGTTGCCGCCGCCGCCGCCGATGCCCACCACCTTGATATTCAAGAGGGGCGTGTTCTGGGGCCTGTCTTTTTTTGCCGCCGATTTCTTTTGTTTCTTCATGGATTTTAGGTACGGAAATAATGCATAAAACTCTTCCACCACGGGGATTGCGATGAGGCGAGCCAGCCCTCCTGTTCCGCCCCGGAAAGCGCCAGTCCCAGCGCGGCCACGTACTCCGGATCCTCGAAAACTTCGGCGTACTGGTCGTCCCGTTGCCACTCGTCGCTCACGGCGACGCCTATCTGGCTCGATAATTTCAACTCCTCCCGAGCGAGCTCGGTCATGCCCGGCAACTTCGCGCCACCGCCGACGATAACCGCGCCACCGGCGAGTTGACCGGCGCGGCCAGCCAGCTTCAGTTCATTATTGACCAGCTCGAAAATTTCGGCAAGGCGGGCCTCAATTATCTCGGCCACGAGCCGCCGCGACACCAAACTCCGGCTTTCGGGCACGAACTTCTTGAGCTCGATGGTCTCCTTGAGGCCGACTTCCCTGGCCAGAGCATGGCCGTAATTAAGCTTGACCGCTTCGGCGGCCTGAACAGGGATCTTCAGGCCGATGGCCACGTCGTTTGTGACATTGCCCGCGCCGACGGGCAGGACGCCGATGTTCACGAGTTTGTTCTCCTCGTAGATGGAGATCCCGGTCGTGCCCGCGCCGATATCGACAACGACGACCCCGAGATCTTTCTGGTTCTTGCTCAAGGTGGCGCGCGCGACGGCGAAGGGCGTCAGAACCGGACCGGCCACCCGGCCGCCGGCAAGTTCCACGACCCGAATGGCGCTCTTCACGTGCGGCGCAAAAACATCGACGATGAGACCGTTCACCTCCAAACGATTTCCGGAAAGACCGAGGGGGTCCATGATGTCGCCCACGCCGTCAACGATGTACTCGCGCATCACGTTATGGACGATCATCCGGTTCGGCGCCACATTCACCGCCGATGAGGCCTTGACCGCCCGGTCAATGTCGTCCTGATATATCTCGCTATCAGCCCGGGAGACCGCCACGATGCCGCGCGACCCTTGCGTCTTCACCTGCGCGGTGCCGATGTTAACGTAAACGGTCTTTAGGGCACGCTTCGAGACGCGCCTCACTTCGGAGAGAAGTCGATTCACCGCCGATGAGGCCTCGGCGAGATCAATGATCGCGCCCTTCCTCACGCCGCCTGATGGCTCCTTAAAGACCGCCAAAACCTTCGGCCGACCGCTGCGGCACTCCACGACAACCGCCTTGCAGTGTGCCGTCCCGATATCCAAACCAAGAAGTAGTTTACTGCTCATATCCCACCCTGACGGGTTAAAAAATCCGTGGCTGGGACGCGAAACCCACGCCACGGCGTCATCCTATTGCTTAGAAATTCAACGGCGATCGGCGAGGAAGCGAAATGTCTGCCCGCTAAACCGAAAGCGCGCGAGAAGCTTTTCTTCCTGACGCTCCATGCGTATGGTATCACGTTTTCCGCCGTGACGATACCCAGAAAGGTGCAGTGTGCCATGGATGAGCATGGAGACGAGCTCCTTGGCAGACCCCCGGCGAAAGGCCTCATTTAGATATATCTCACCCAAGTACCCCTCCGGCCGGTCGGGGCGCGGAAAACGGCGCGGCGCAGGAAAAGCGAGCACATCCACGAAAGCGACGTCTTTCTTTAGGTAGTCGCGTTTTGAGCGCCGGAGCACTGCGTTGGGCAGGAAAAAAACGTCAACCGCGGCGCTGGCGCGCTTTGGCTGAAGTATTCGAAGGAGCTGGCTCGTGAGGCGCGCGAGCCGAAGCTCAAGCTTACTCATAACTTCGCGCGAATCGCCTCACCCACGGCCTTGCCGTCGGCGCGGCCCTTGAGCTCCGCCATGGCCATCTTCATGATGGCATTGAACTCACGCGGTCCTTTGGCGACAAGACGATCAATGACTGCGGCAATCTCCGCTTCGCCAAACTGGGCGGGCAAGTACGCACTGATAATATCAAGTTCCGCCTCCTCCTTGGTGGCGAGATCGGCCCGATTACCGGCGCGATAAAGCTCGATCGCTTCGCGGCGCTTCTTGGCTTCACGCTGAATAACCTGGAGCGTCTCTTCGTCCGTAAGCGGACCAGCGGAGCCGGATCCTCGTTTTTCGATCTCGCGATTCTGAAGTTGCGCCATAAGGAAGCGGAGGGTGTCGAGACGCACGGCCTCGACCGCCTTTTGGGCGGTTTTAATGTCTTCGCTAATGCGCGAAAGAAGGCTCATGATTTTG
Organism: Patescibacteria group bacterium; assembly: GCA_038057515.1. Classification (GTDB taxonomy): domain Bacteria; phylum Patescibacteriota; class Minisyncoccia; order UBA6257; family 2-01-FULL-56-20; genus DATJQA01. The sequence goes on from JBBUDB010000051.1 coordinate 4,871, forward strand.
AGTTCTCTTACGCGAGGCCAAGTTTTTTAAGACGCGCGGTTTCCACTTTCTTGCCGGCGCGATAGAGCGCGGAGAGGCGGCGCTTGTTCTTGTTCTCCGGCCGCTTCTTGAAGCGACGGCGGCGAACCTCGGTCACAAGACCGCTCTGCCGGACCTTCTTCGAGAACCGGAACATGAGCGCGCTCGCGGATTCGCCCTCTTTCTTTTTGATTTCGATCATAAATGTTATTTTTGTTTTCTGATGCGTTCGACCATTTCTTCGAGAGATTCTTTCGGCTGGTTGGAAACGACGCTTTGAATCGAATCGCCGCCGTCGCCGGTAAACCGAGGCAGGATATGGACGTGAAGATGGGGCACCACCTGACCGCTTACCTCGCCGTGGTTCACGCCGATCGTCGCCCCGTCGGCCCGGAGCGCGGCGAGCACCCGGCCCGAAACCGCCTTCACGGCCCGGAAAAGGGCGGCGACATTATCGTCGGACAAATCAAGCAGTGTTTCGCTGTGATGCTTCGAAATGACGACGGTATGGCCCGGAGCGCGGGGATGGATATCGAGAAACGCCATCGTTTCGTCGTCCTCGGCGACCGTCAGGGCGGGAATCTCGCCCCGGACTATCTTACAGAATAAACATTCCGGCATGGTTTTAACCCTTGGCGCGGCGCTTGATTTCCTCGACCAGCTTACTCAAGGGCACGCTTTCTTGCAAGCTACTCTTCAAATTCCGGATAATAATGCTTTCCTCGAAGATTTCCCTCTGGCCGAAGATGAGCGCGAGTTCTATCCCATCCTTGTCGGCGCTTTTGAGCTGGGCCCGGAGCGAATCCCGGCCGAGCGCCTCGCCGACAGCGATACCGGCCGACCGAAGGTTTTCGATTATCCGCAAGGACTTCTTTTTGGCCATGTCGCCCACGTGGATGAAGAACACCTTCTTCGCCGTCTTCGCCGGTAACTTCACTTCTTGGGCCTTCATCACGGCCACGAGCCGTTCAATGCTCGTCGCGCCACCGACTGCCGGCGTAAGGCGCCCGCCCAAAAGCTCCATCAGATAGTCGTAACGGCCTCCGCCCAGAATGGCACCGACCTCCTTGCCGTCGCCTTCGACAAAAATCTCGAAAACGGTGCGGCTGTAATAATCGAGGCCGCGAACAAGCTGGTTGTCCAAGCCGTAGGAAATCCCCAGTTCCTCAAGATATTCGAGAACGCTCTTGAGGTGCGTGCTACAGGTAACGCACAGTTTGTCAAAGAAGTTCGGGGCTCTGCCCTTCAACTCCTGGCACTCCGGTTTCTTGCAGTCCAAAAGACGCAAGGGATTGGTCTTTATCCGCCCGGCGCAATCGGCGCAAAGTTTTTTCTCCTGGTCCCGGTAGGCATTCTGGATCTGACGCTTATAAATCGGCCGACAGACGCGGCAACCGATGGAATTTATCTTTAAGCCCGTGTTTTTTATCTTCAATTCTTCGATAAGACGCGTGAAGACAAGAATGACCTGGGCGTCGTAAATCGGATCGTTCACGCCGCCGATGACCTCGAGACCGATCTGATCAAACTGACGAAAGCGGCCGGCTTGAGGATTCTCATGGCGGAACATCGGCCCCTCATACCAGAGCTTCTGCGGCTGAGCGCCCCGGCCAAGATGATGCTGGAGATAAGCGCGCGCGACAGGCGCCGTACCCTCGGGCCGAAGCGCCAGCACATCACCGCCCTTCGTCCTGACGATGTACATTTCTTTCTCGACCATGTCGGTCTCCTCGCCAATGCCTTTCTTGAAAAGAGTCGCCTGCTCCAGAATCGGGGTCTCAATGCGGCGGAAGCCGTAAAAATCGGCGAGGGTTTGCGCGGTGCGACGAACGCGATCCCACCATAGTTCGTCCCCCGGCAAAACGTCGTGCATCCCTCGCGGCGTCTGAAAGGTCTTCGGCGCCGGCTCTTTGGTGTTTTTGGGTTTTGTCGTCACGGTAATGAATATGGCGGGGGGCGACTTATTAGTATTGGGGGGCGGCAAAAACGGTGAAGCCCGTCGGCGGCCAGAGCCGCAAGCGAACCATGCCGATGACCTCCTTGGCCCGAAGAACGCCCCAGTCGCGGGAATCGAAGCTATAGGAACGATTGTCGCCCAGAACGAGATACTCTCCGCTCTGAAGCGTAAACTCACTCTGGCCGCCAGGCCGGATAACGGTCGGCGTTCCCGGAGGCAAGTACCGCTCGTCCAGAACGAAGCCCTTGGGATTCTCGCTGTTTACGATCATCACCTTATCGTCCTTGATCGAGACGCGCTCGCCCGGCAGTCCGATGACGCGCTTGATAAAATAGGTGCCCTCGTCTTTGGGATAGTGAAAAACCACCACCTCACCGCGCGAAGCGCCGCGGAAGTAGTAGCTCAACTCGTCGACCAGAAGATAATCACCGTTCGAGAAGCTCGGCACCATGCTTGCGCCGGAGACGAGGAATGGTTGGACGAGAAAGGCCCGAATGAGGAACACCGCCCCGATGGCCACGAGGGCGACCTCGACCACCTCGAGGACTGACATAAGGAATTGCCGCATAGTACGACCCATTCTATAATGAAAGAGCGGCGAATTCAAGACGCGTGAAACCAGCGGTTTTTAATAAAAACGATGAACTCTAGCCCGGAAACAAATACCATAAAACTCATTTTTGGGCTGGGCAACCCCGGGGAAGAGTACAAAGCCACCTACCATAACGCCGGCTTCCTGGCCCTGGATTGGATCGTTCGGCAAAGAGGTGCCGCCGCCCCCTGGCGACGCCGCAAACGATACGACGAAACGCGGCTCGAAAATTTCGTTCTCGCAAAATCACGCTCTTTCATGAATGAGTCGGGGGGCGCCGTCCGGGAGGCCTTAAAGACGCTTTCTCTTCCACCCCCGGCGCTTCTCCTTATCCACGATGACAGCGACCTCGCGCTTGGCGAGGCGCGTTTCTCATTCGGTCGGGGGGCGGCCGGCCACCAAGGCGTGCAATCTGTCATCGACCACCTCGGGACCTCCGACTTCTGGCGCCTGCGTCTCGGAATACGACCGAAAGCGAAAATCGACGGCGTGGGCTTGCCCGCCGACCCGTCCTCCGCAGCTTCAGCGAAGGAGGAGGCTCGTAGAGCGAAGGCGGGTGATTTCGTGCTCCGGCCGATGAGCGAAGATGAGCGCGCCGCGCTCTACGGCGCCTTGGGAGGCGCCATCGTAAAGTTGACGGAGAACGTCACGCCACCGGGCGCCTGAACTATCCCGGAGAGCGGAACATCGACGCCCCGGAGCTCCTGGTCTCCGTCCAGAATCTTCTGGAACTTGATCACTTGATCTTGCCCCGCCGCCCGAGCGTGGATCGTTATGGGCTCGCGCGGCGACCGGAAGATAAAGCGGTCGAGTATCACGCCATTTTGGACCATAATGCCGAAAATTCTATTTGCGAGATCGATCTGCGGATTACCGATCGCCCGAATGGCGGTGATGAAATCCACCGACCGATTGAAATCTTTCACCCGGTTGCGGATATCGTTGATCTGCTCGCTTTGATTGCTGCCAAGATTGCTCGCCCGCAATTGGCCGTCGAGCGAATCCCTCGTCCGGCTCAAGATAACATTGCTGCCGATGAAGGCCGCGACGAGAACAATAAGCGACGAGGGAATGACCAGGCGCCAGAAACGACCGAAATCCATAATCTGATGTCGCCGGAACTCATCTTGAGCGGAAACGCCGAGCAAACTGATGTCACGGTCCTCCCAGCGCGGGATGAGACCGCGGAGACCGCTTCCCAAAGACACGAACCAATCAGGAGTGAGATCTGCGGAGGCCCGAAGAACAAGAGGCGTGACGGGAACGGCGGTGGCGCTCTTCGTAGCGGCCTGAATCTCGTCGGCGAGGGCGGTGGCCGCAACGAAAATTCCCGCCAGAGCATCGGACCAGTGACTGCTGTAAAAGTTAAGAACCTGATTTAAGCTGCGCACGACCACGGCTCGAAACTCATCGGTGGTCATTGATTCGTCCGGACCGGTGACATCCTTCCAGGCGGTAAAATACTGAAAATAGAGCTGGCCCCGGCGGACAACAATAAATTCGAGGCCGCTCGGATCGAGATTCACCAAGAGATACGACCTACTCCGATCCACGCCCGCGCCAAGCTCACGGACGAGTCGGGAAAGCGAAAGAGCCCGGGATTCGATCGAGTACGGCGCGAACCCGGCCGCGACGAGCGCCCGACGGATGCCATCGACGACGCCGCGGTTGATGAAAGCCGAGAGAATTTCAAGGCGAACGGAGCTCTGATCCTGGCCAACGAGCTGCCAGCCCGAGTATGTTTCCGAGGCCGCGTTCGGCGAAACCATCTGGATATTGAGCTGAATGGCTTTTTTCAGATTTTCCCCCTCGATCATCGGCAAACTGAAAACCTGCGTGTATATGTTGATCGAGCTTAGCGAAACGACGACATTGAGGTGGGTGCGATGATCGCGCGGACCGAGAATTTGCGCTCTTAAGGCGCGCAAGGCTTCGGTGAACTCATCGAAGTTCGCTATCTCGCCGCCTACGATAAGACCCTGCGGCAATCTCAAGCTAGCCGTCCGCCAGACGCCGTCCCGAAAGGCGGTATAGTGGAGGGCCGTGTCGCTCACTTCGAGTCCGCCGATCGCGGAGCGCACTCGGAGGAATGTTAGAATCTTGTTTAAAATTCCGCTTAAGTTCATAGGAAGTCCCAGGCAAGAATGCTGAACGCCCCCGTCGACGAAACAATCGAAACCACCACGCGAACGCTGCGTTCGTAACCCAAAACCTGGGCGGTCGACATGATGACGGTCGAGGTGGTCGAGGTGGTCATGCTGACGGTCGCGGTGTACGAATCAATGGGCACGCTGAAACTAGAGGAGGCGTATGTCGCGTCGCGGGCGATGCGGAGAATGGCATCATTCGCGCCCGCCGAGGCCGCGGCGAGCGCCCGATTGGAGGCCTGATACCCGCTACTCGAGCTGATGAAGCTAACGATAATAAATGCCAAACTAAGAGAGGCGAAAACGATGATACCGCCGATGATAAATACCATCGATAATGCCGCTTGTCCTTCATAGCCTCGCCTTGTCCTCCGAAACCTCGCGTGAAGGACGGGGCGAAGGAGGGTCTGCCGGGCATCAACGCGGCGAGGGCCTTGAGAAAAAATAAGCATCTTCCCTCCATTATAGCGCACTTCACGCCATATCCTATGGACTCCAGCCGACAATAACATCGTCGATCCTCGGCGAGGCGGTTTGGGCCAGGTTCGAGGTCAGGGTCACTCGGTAGCGGAAATAGCGCTGATTGTTGTGGAGCGTATATTCGATGGACATCGGCTGTCCCGGCACGGCCGAGGCGTAGTAGTCGTTCGCCGTGCCAGCCGGGCCCTTAAAGTTCCACGGGCCGGAAGACGCGTTCGCTGTGGCGAACTGAAATTGCGCGAGCGTCCCCACGGGATACGACCCCTGCCACATCAGATAGTTGAACTGGGCGCCATTCGCCTCGCCGGTATCGAAGGTCGTCGAGTCGAGCGTAGCCGAGGTCGAGGTGGCGACCCAGCTTGTCTTCACTTTGTAGTTTGAAGTGACACAAAGGCCCGGATCACCACAGTTAAAGCTGATCCAACCGAGAATGTCGTTCCAGGCATATTGGCTGAAATCCCCCGTCGCCGGATCAATAAGGACCCTGTAATTTACGCTTAGGGGGCAATCAGCCGTCGAGGTCGAGGCGCTACCGCAAAAGCTTATCCAACCGTAAGTATCGTTCCAGGCCCAACCGGAAAGATTGCCCACGCCGTCGTTC
>JBBUDB010000052.1:0-2114 GCA_038057515.1 Patescibacteria group bacterium
TCGTGGAGCTGGCCCGGGCCGCGAACGCCGACGCCGTAAAGATCGGCGCCCCCGCCCGCGAACGGATGGTGAAGTTTAACGAATTAGTGAGGTTATATGGTTAATTATTTCATATCTGATAATAATGTAATTTTGAAATATTAAACCATGGTGAATGGTGATGGTACCGAAATTAAGCATGTACCTGATGCTGCAGAAGAAATCTGTAAGCTTGCTGAGACAGCATCCAATATTGAAGAATTTTTAAATGTCCAATGTAAAATATCAGACTTGTTCACTTCAACTACCCCCGCCAGGATTCAAGAACTCGTTAATAAAAATAATTATCATATTGATGTTTTTCAGAGTACATTTAACAATAAAAATTTTCTTTTAGCTTTTCAGCGGGTGGTCGAACAGTATAGGGCTTTTAAAATTAACTATAATGACCAAGCAGGAGGATTGCATTTTTGGGATGATTTTAAGAAAGTAGAGGTTAGAAATAAAAAATTATTATATATAGCCCTGGGAACGTCAACGGCTTTTTTGGTAAATATTTTCCCTCATTTGCCTTCGGCAAATATTGGACATACGGCGCGTGTACTGAAATCAGCGCTACGATCAATCAAAGTAAATTTCAACGACCAATATTCTTCTGCAGAGATATACGATATTTTTAGCAGGGTATTCGACAAGGATTTTTATACACAAGCCCGTCTTAATGTTGCCGATTTTTCTCATTATTCAAGGCAACAACAAATTTCTTCGATATTAATATCTTTTACAATTGAAAAGGTTTTTCGTAGCACTCGCTTATGCTCGATATTTAAGTCAATAGAGAAAAGCATATCAAGTAGAAAGAGCGCTACCCTAGCGGTTAATATAATAGCCAAGTTTATTTTTAGTCAGCTAGAAACCGAAAAGTGGAAGTTAGACAAGTTAAAAACATTAGAAGTGGAGGGTGGTCGTCTAGAGGTATTTTTTACAAACTGTGAAAGCGAAAATGAGAGGCATTCATTCAAGCTGATACAGCTGACACTCGCTGAATTCATTAATATTTGCTCCAAAGAAAAAAATATATATAGAGAAGCGAACAAAATTGGACAGGAGCAAGTAGCCGCTAACTTGCGGCAATTGCGTAGTAGCGCCTTGGTCAAGACAATTGCTACCGCTAATGAAATTCGTAAATTACTTCATGATTATGGAAAAAATAGTTTTAAGGCATTTTCTAACAAAATTATAGAAAATGACATAGGGTGGTCTAACAAAATATTTATAAACTGCTATAGGTTCGTTGGCGTTTTAAGCGCAGTATCTGATGCCGTTGATGAAAAATGGAAATTTAACGTTGCTTCTAAGGAAATATTTGACTGGGTTCATGGCATTCATGGAATTCTAAATAAGTACGATATCGATGACGATTGGGATAGAATAACAAAATATATTAATCAAGAAACAAACAAAATAGAGTGGAAGTCTACGTTTTTCACTCCTATTGGAATAAAAACGAACGCAGAGGAGTATAACGCAGTAAGCAAAAAATTAATTTACGGAATAATAAAGACTATCTTAGCAATGCTTAATACCGAGGGCGGGGTTATTATTATAGGCCTAGTTGAAAATCCAGACCAGATAGTGGAAGAGGGCATATCGACGAATATTCTAAGAAAAAAGAATAAGAGCTTTTTCGATGTCTCATATGAGCTTCGAAAAAATGGCCTGGATTTAGATGGGCTTAAAAGAAGGGTTCAGGATTTAATAAAAAAAGAAACAATGCTTAGTGTAGATAAATTTAATAACCTATGGACAATTGAATCTCTTAAAATAAAGTCGGACGATGGTGGGGGGGAGTCAGTTATCTTTAAGATTGAAGTTTCTAAATCCAGCCACCCGATTTTTAGTGTTAAAGTAGATAATGAAGAAGATTCACTGCTACGTACGGAAAACATATGGATTTCGTTGCTAAAAAGGGCCGATGGGAGGACTATCAGAGTTGATCCAAGGGGCGATTTGACACCCCCGGGCAATGTGCTACCATCTGCCGTGTAGTGGAGTTGCTACTTGCTAGTGGTTCCCCTACATAACCAAAATAAAAGAAGATGACCCCCGAAAGGGGGTTTTCTTTTATTTGAAAG
>JBBUDB010000052.1:2124-8173 GCA_038057515.1 Patescibacteria group bacterium
AGCATGAAGCACGGTATATTGGTTTCGCTATTTTCCCCACCGTGTTAGGGTATACGTTGACACGCACTAGAGCATCATGAACCATTCTATCATCAAAAACGCCCTTATTAACGCCCTCGCGACGGCGCCTTACATTTAGCCTATATTTCCTGAATTATGGCACGGGAACGTATCATGAAATTTAATGAATTAATTTGTTCATATGCATAAATCGACTATTTTATCTTGGATTTGTACCTAAATACCGTATAATTTCGTTGTGGTATAATGGCTAGAGTAGTTTCAGCACTAACATTGACAGAAATATTATTTGGTGTTAAAAATATGCTATGAAATTAGCTAAGGTGGTAAAAGATCGAGCCATAAGGGTCTTGCTGGGTAAGTCTGCTGTTCCTAGCGGTCTCTATGAACTTGGTAAATATTTTCGATTGTATGGCCCAATTAAATTTGAGCATCACCGAGAGGGAAGTACCATCGTTTCTGTTAGTACTAACTTTAAATACGGTAGTATAGTCGCCTGCGGAGATACCAGGGAAAAGCTTGATGAAAATGTTAAAGATGCCATATTAACCTCTTTCGAGATTCCATCTTCCTACAGAAAGGAGGCCGCGATAGTTAATGAGGGGGAACTGCAGGAGGAGTATGCCCTCGCTAAGTGAATTACCGGGAGGGGTTAAACAGGCTCGTTTTTGTAAGGCCCTAGGGAGAGTCGGTTTTGTTGTTAATAAAGTTGGAAGAAACGGAAGCCATATTAAAATTATATTATATGGCCTAGTAATCAAAAATCGGTGACAATTCCTTATAGCTTACCAAAGCAAACGCTAAAATATATTTTGTCAGAGCTAGAAAAAATAAGTGGGGTAACCTGGAATCAGATTAAGCAAGAGCTATAACATAGACAATGCCCCCAACCATCAAAAACGCCCTTATTAACGCGCTCGGGACGGCCCTTTACGGCGTCCTTATAGCGTCATTTTTTTCTACGCGCCGAAGTTCCTTAACAATACGGGCAAGGCGGACACCATGCTTGCCCCCGCCGCCATGCTCCTCCTCTTCGTTTTTTCCGCCGGCGTTACGAGCTCGCTCGTCTTCGGTCGCCCCGTCCTTTGGTATGTTGAGGGCAAAAAGCAAGAAGCGCTTTCACTTCTTTTCTACACCCTGGGCTTCCTCTTCGTCATCACCGTCATCCTCTTTCTCGTTATTTATCTAGCAAAGTAGGGGATAGGAACCGAGGATAGCGCCTTGGCGCGTCTCGTTCGCAGCGTTTTGACGTTTGCTATCCGATTGGACGGCCGTTCAATCGGATAGCAAGTTGCGGTTTACGGCGTGGCATGAGGGCGCGGCTCGCAAAGGTATATAATTGAGATAGGAGGTTAGCAGTATGACCCCCATGTTGTTGGCTGTTTCCCTCCGTTCTTGTAAGGTTAATCCGTGAACCGCGGATTTTGGGATAAACTCGAAAAACCTATCTTTGCGCTTGCGCCGATGGCGAATGTCACCGACGCGGCTTTTCGGCGCATTATCGCGAAGTACGGGAAGCCGGACGTAATGTGGACGGAGTTCGTTTCGGCTGATGGGCTTTGTTCGGCCGGACGCGAGAAACTTCTCATCGACCTCGAATATTCCGAAGCCGAGCGGCCCATCGTGGCACAGCTTTTTGGCGCCCACCCGGAAAGAATTGAAGAAGCCGCCGCGCTCGTGGCGCGCCTCGGCTTCGACGGGCTTGATATCAATATGGGTTGTCCCGACCGGGCGGTCGAGAAGCAGGGCGCGGGCGCGGCACTTATGAAGAACCCGAAGCTCGCGCAGGAAGTCATCCGCGCCGCAAAGCGCGGCGCGCCGCAACTGCCGATCTCCGTCAAAACCCGCATCGGTTATAAAAAGAACGAGCTCGCCGAATGGCTCCCGGCGCTCATCGAAACCGAACTTGCGGCCATCATCATCCACGCGCGGACGAGGGCCGAAATGTCGAAGGTCCCGGCGCGGTGGGAAACGGTGCGCGAGGCGATGGAGATCGCCGAAAAAATGTCCAAAGAACTTCGGCCGCTCATTCTCGGGAACGGTGACGTGGAGACACTTCTGCAAGCCGAAGAGCGCGTTAAAGAAACCGGCGCGGATGGCGCGATGATCGGGCGGGGGATATTCGGGAATCCGTGGTTTTTTAGTCGGGATAGTAATGATAGTCGGGGTAGTCGAGGGAGTATGACGCCAACGACGGAAGAAAAACTCGCCGTGATGCTCGAGCACACGCGCGCTTTCGAGGAGTTCTACGGCCCTTCGACCCGACTCAGGGCAAGCCCGGAGGCGTATACGCGGAGATTTTGTGGCGTGTCAAAGAAGCCCTACTTCGCCCTTCGGGCTTCGAAGGGCAACGACACGCCGGTCAAAAAGACCGGCGGTCGTTGGATTAAGGGCTTTAGCGTAATGAAAAAGCACTATAAGGCCTATGCAAATGGCTTTTCGGGCGCCTCGGCTCTGCGCGCCAAGCTAATGCTGGCCAAAGACCCCGACGAGGTGGAAAAAATCGTCCGGGCGGAGTATCCTAATGGGTGATTTATCCCAATCGGATAAGCAAACAGGCCGAACAAAAATTACCAATAACTTACAAATAACAAATTCATGAGAAAAGTCATTTTCGTAACTCTGGCGGCGGCGTTCGTTCTCGTTCCTTTTGCCGCGCAAGCGGCGACGATTGCGGGCAGGGAGTCGTATACGCTTCGAAACGGCGAAAAAGTCGTTGATAACCTCTACGCCGGCGGCGGCACGGTGGTTATGACCGGAGAGGTGACAAAGGACGCGCTTGTCGCGGGCGGCAATGTGCGTCTCGATGGGCCGGTCGGCGGCGACGTGTTCGCGGTCGGCGGCATGGTGGACGTGGGCGGCAAGGTGGCGGGCGATGTGCGCGCCGGCGGCGGCAACGTCTTTATCTCGGGCACGATCGGCGGCGAGTTGGTCGTGGCGGGCGGCACTGTGCAAATTTTGCCCGGCGCGGTCATTGCGGGCGACGTGCTCGTCGCGGGCGGCGAGCTCACGGTGGACGGCACGATCGGCGGCAAGCTCACGGTCGCGGGCGGAAAAGTTAATTTGGCCGGGACCGTATCTGGCGAGGCCGTGGTGAAGGGTGAACGCGTGAGTATCGCGGAATCCGCTAACCTCAAAGGCGGCTTGGCGTACAAGGCGCCAGCCGAGGCGATGATCGCTTCGGGGGCGAAGATATTCGGCGGGCCGAAGTTCGAGCGAAGCGACACCGCCACCGCGGCGAAGGACAGGCGAGCGGGCTTTGTCGCGTTCCTCACGGCCTGGTGGCTCTTGAAGATCCTGATGATCATCTTGGTCGGTTTTGTTATGCTGGCTCTTTTCCGCGGGAGCATGGCGAAGGCAGTGGCTCATTCGCTCGATCATTATGGCATCGAGATGTTCCGCGGCTTTGCCGGGCTCATCCTCATCCCGGTCGCGGCAGTACTTCTCGCCATCACCGTCATTGGCTTGCCGTTTACGATTATCGGTTTCTTGTCTTACGGATTGCTTCTCATCCTATCGAGTCCCTACGCGGCGATCGTTTTGGGAGGCGCGGTGGCGCGGTACGGATTCAAGAAGACGGGAGAAGGCCTCGTGGGCTGGCAGTGGGTCGTTTCGGGTGCGATTGTTTTCGCGCTCCTCGGTTTCGTGCCATTCATTGGCTGGCTCATCGGCTTCCTCGCCTTCCTCACCGCTTTTGGAAGTTTGCTGACCTTCGTGAAGAACGCCTGGGTGGCTGGACGCTAACGACAGGACGGACCTCTCGCGGGGCTCTGGGGACGCGAGCGGAGTGGCGGTGAACGGCGGCTGGTCACTTGACCGGAGGCCTCCGCGGGCGTAGCATCGTGCCCAGCACAACCTCGCATTCGGGCGCGGTTGTTCATGAAAGCGTGTTGACGAAGCAGTCGGAGGACCGGCCGGTCGTCTCGGCGGAGACGCCTTCCGCCGGCGCCGTTTCTTAGGGAGTAGCAGTCTGCCGCGACATCAGGCTTGGGTCTTGGTCCTTCGGGGCCAGGACCCGTCGTTTTTTGTGGTACAATACCTGCCTGTCGGCAGGCAGGCCCCTCCACGTGATAAAAAAAATAAAACAAATACCCATGAAAAAGGCGAAGAATAAGATCGTTCACAAAGATGGTTTCATGATTGATATTGCGAGCGACCCGTACGGCCCGGAATATGTCGTGAAGGTTTCCGACCGAAAGCTCGGCATGGAGGGGTTCCTCGTGGTGCACAATACCGCGCTCGGCCCCGGCAAAGGCGGCATCCGCATGATGCCTGACGTTTCCGAGGAGGAGGTCTATCGCTTGGCGGAAACGATGACCTGGAAGAACGCGCTCGCGGGGATACCGTTCGGCGGGGCGAAAGCTGGCATCCGCTGGCCCGGCGGTCCGGACAAGCTCAAGAAACAATTTATCGAGAGCTTCGCCCGTGCCATTCGGCCGTTTCTCATCAAAAAATATATTGCCGGACCGGATGTAAATACCGGCGAACGCGAGATGCAATGGTTTGCGGAGGCAGTCGGCAAGTGGCAGGTTGTGACCGGAAAACCGGCACGGTATTGCCTCGTGACGGCGAGCGGCGAGAAATGCGGCATTCCCCACGAGATTGGAAGCACCGGTTTTGGCGTGGCGCACGCGGCGCGCGTCGCGGCGGAGGCGATGGGTATCGACATGAAGGGCGCGCGCGTTTCGATCCATGGTTTCGGGAACGTGGGCACGTTCGCCTACCGGCACCTCACCGCCATGGGTGCGCAGGTGGTGGCCATTGCGGATCAGTACGGAGCCGTGTACGCCGAGAATGGTTTTGATGCCAAGATCGTCGAAAGAATGATAGCGAAACGCACTTCCATCATCGAACATCGCGGACCAGGCACCCGAGTGATAGCGGCGGAGGACTTCTGGAGCGTGCCGGTAGAGATCATGGTACCGGCTTCGGTGACCGACGTGATAAACGACGGCAACAAGGGCAAGATCAAGACCCGCCTCATCGTGGAGGGCGGAAACATCGTGATGCGCGAGCCAATAGAGCGGGAACTCTTCAAGAGGGGCATCATGATCGTTCCGGACTTCGTGGCGAATGCCGGGGGCGTTATTTCTTCTTACGCCGAGTATCGGGGTATGACGACCGAAAAAATGTTCAAACTCGTTGAGCAAAAGATCGTCGAAGCCACAAAAGCGGTCGTGAGTGAGTCGCTTCGCACCAAAAAATATCCGCGCGAGGTGGCGCTCCGGATTGCGCGGGAGCGCGTCGAGGCGGCAACGAAGAAGCGCGCGGCGACCTTTTGTTAAACAAGCGCCCCCGCTATTTTCTGAAAAGCGTAATATTAACATTTTTAACCGATCGGTCAAAAATGTTAATATTTGGGAATGAGTTTTGCCGATGACTTACTTATTATTCTCTCCGAATATCACGGGGGATACCGTCTTATTCGACAACGATTGACTGGTCGATCAAAAGATTGCCGCAAGAGGTCTTGCTATGCGGTTGGAAAGAAAAAGGTAGTCGGAGAAACCATGCGCGTTACCCTTTCTCGCTTGAAAGAAAAAGGTTTCGTTGAAAATAATCAACGCGGTGTTTGGGATATAACCCCGCGCGGAATGAAACTTGCCGTTGCAAAAGCGGGCGCTCGCCATGCCAGAGAAGAGAATTTACGCAAGCCGAAAAGCCTTATCGTTGCTTTTGACATTCCGGAACGAGAAGCGCAAAAAAGACAATGGCTTCGCCTTGAGTTACGAGCATTAGGATTCGAGATGCTTCAAAAGAGTGTTTGGTTCGGCCCCTCGCCCTTGCCTTGCCATATCGTTGATGGCATGCGATCCCTCCGGTTGCTGGGCTACGTGAAGTTTTTTCGAGCGCAGGTAACGGATATTGTTTAGAGCGAGCGGATAACAGATGGCGCCGGATGGTAAATAATAAAAGAACAAAAGCAATGTTAACAAAAATAACCGGTCGGGTAATTTTGTTAATATTGTGATTAGCGGTGATAATTGTAATAATGTTGATAGTGCGTAATTATGCGAGATGACGCGTG
>JBBUDB010000053.1:0-1371 GCA_038057515.1 Patescibacteria group bacterium
GAATCCGCCGTCAGAAAATCCCGGAGGCGCCGTAAAGCTTGGGGTGCATGATGCCGCGGCGCATGGCCTCGAAAACTGGGCTATGAAGACCGATTTCGGCTGCTAAAAACCGCCTGCCGGGCCAGGGTCCAGTCTGCCATTCATTTTTAGCGAACCTTGCCGAGACCGCGTAGGCGGCGAGAAGCAACATTATCCCGGGCACTAGGAATATCGCCGGGGCCTGGGAAAGCGGCGGCAGGACGCCGAGATGAGACGTGCCGCCGCAAGTACCGCCCGCGCCCGACAACATCGGCATCTGGTGATGTACCACGGAAAAACCGCAAATCGAAGATGCCACGACGATGACGGCGGCACCGAGGACGGTAAGGATTTTTGGGGTCAGAGTCATGCGGGTACACCCATTCTAAGCTATCCCCTCTAAAGATCCAAATAGAACTCATCCACCACTTCGAGCGTATGTTCCAAAATAACGTCGTGCCCCTCGAAGAGGATCCGGCCGCGGAACTTCTTGTTCCGGGCGAAAAGCGGGAACCAGAGGGCGTCGTCCGGCCACATTTCGGCAAACGGAATCTCGTCGAAATAGAACCACTTTGGCCGCATTTCCTCGGTTTCTACGGGCTCACCGTCGAATTCGGCAACGCGGAAAAAGTGGATTTCAAGGATTTCCGGACTTCCGGCAAATTCAAATTCAACGATACCGCAAAGCTCCGGGTTGCGAATGTCTATTCCCGCTTCTTCGCGGGTCTCGCGATGCGCCGCCTCAAGGACGGTTTCGCCCGGATGCAGTTTCCCGCCGAAACCGTTCCACCGGCCCGCGCCGAAACCGCGCTTCTTCATTCCCAAAAGGACGCGGCGGCCATCGCGCACCAGAACCAACGTCAGGAGCTTTTTGGGGCGGTCGGTCATGTTTTTAGTATACGCTTCACGAATTCGCCCGTCGTCATAAGCGTTTTTATATCGTCTATGTGGTCCACATAAACGACGCCGTCCAGGTGATCAATCTCATGCTGGAAAACCCTGGCCGGAAACCCGGAAAGCTCTGCCATGACTGCTCGGCCTTCACTATCTATATAGCGCACCTTGATCCTCTTCGCCCGGGGCACCCGGCCGCGCACGCCGGGAAAGCTCAAACAGCCCTCCCAGTCGTATGCTTTTTCTTTCGAGCGCCAGGTGATCTTGGGGTTAACGATAACGACTTTCTCCGCCTTGGCGAGGTCTCGCCGGAGAGAGGTGGGGTAGAGTTCAATAACGGCGAGACGCACTCCCTTGCCAATCTGGGGCGCCGCGAGCCCAACACCGTTCGCCCGGCGCTTGGTGTAAAACATCTGCGCGATGAGACGTTTCCCTGCCACCGTACGCGCGAAATTAGCC
>JBBUDB010000053.1:1381-7435 GCA_038057515.1 Patescibacteria group bacterium
GACTTTCTGGGGATTTACCCCGTTAGAGATAAGCCGCTCCGAGCGGCTGCCGCCGTCCCGCCGGAAGCGGGAGAGCGGATCTCTAACGGGGTAAACCTCAATAACGGCCAGCCGGATACCCTTCCCGATCTGCGGCGCCGCGAGCCCCACGCCATTCGCTTTGCGCATGGTGTAAAACATCTGCGCAATGAGACGTTTCCCAAGGGCCGTACGCACGAAGTTCGCGGCTAAATCTTTCGACCGCGTGCGAAGAATGGGATTACCAAAGTGGGTTCTGGGCAAAACTCTCATTGATGCAATCTGAAAGTAACCAGCTTCATCATGCTTTCCGGTGTCACCCGATCGCCGTAATACCCTCTAAAAAGCTCAAGCATTTCTTCGAGATTGTCGCGACGCTCCCAAACATCGAAATCGGCCTGCGTGGCCTCTCGGAGCCTCTTACTCCGAACATCCGTGATGACCGCCCGAGCGAACTCCTTAGTCGTTCCCGCCTCGACGAAAGAGAGCTCATCGCCGACCGCAAGGTTCTTATCGTCAAAAATACGCCACGTCGATACTTTCTCGCCCAAAATGATGGGCGCCACGAGATGAGCTTTGAATTTCAGGGTTTTCATGGCCTTAATTGTATCTTATGCCCGTCCGCGACCATTTTTTCGGCCATCGCCCTGCCTTCGAGCGTCGTGGGCCAGGCAAAAAGTTCCGCATCATGCGTGAGCGGTATCGCTTTTAGTGAATCCTTAAAGAGTTTCGTCGCGAGCCCCTGCCTGCGATATTCTGGCAAAACGAAAGCGGCACAAAGGTAAAGCGCATCGTAGCGATTCTGCGGCACCGTTTGGTCGAAAAGCTGACGCTCGGTCATGCGTCCCTCTAAAAATTGGCGCATCAAGACCTTCGTCGTCGGCACGACGACAATCCAACCCGCAGCATGTTCGCCAGCTTCGTCGGTAAGATAGTGAAATGCCGCCGGGTGGAGCCGGCGAAGTTTCACGACCGATGCCTGGGTGATCGGGATTTGCTCTGGATCGTTAAGTGTCCCGAAAAACTTTTCGGCGATCCGCATCGTTTCGGCGAGAATTTGTTCTTCAGTGGCGGCCATGGTATTTTATGACTCTTCTAAAATAATCTTTTTCTCGAACGCACCGCGCTCCTTAACCTTGGCAATCCTTGCTTTCTCGATATCTGCTTGGTCAAATTTCTTGCACGTGCGGATGGCACCAAGTACTTCCTCAATATCCGCCATTTTTTCGACAGACTCGCTTTCAATGAATTCTTTAGCTTCCTCAAGGAGCTTCTCTTTTAGTTTTTCCCAGTATTCCGTATCGTTTGCAATGTGAACGATCGGCATACCGCCCTTACTTTTGATGTATCCAGGAATCTTATCGCGAACGAGTTTGTTGTATTTCATGGGTTTTCTCGTAAACTACTTTCCGTGACATTTTTTGCATTTCTTCCTATAAACATCCTTACAAACTGGAGTTTGTAAGGATGTTTATAGCGTCTCTTTCCGGTGGCAGCGTTTGTATTTCATCGGTCGTCCGTCGGCGTGTTTCGCTCCGCACCGGCACGGGGCGTTCCGCCCCGGTTCCTTATTCCCCTTCGCGTTATCCGTGCTGATCTTTTCCGCAGGCATAGGTTCGTAATTATTCCAGGGAAATAACCTGTATCCCCTTTTCTTTGATATCTTTCTCGGGCCAGAACAAATTGTCCATCTTGAACTTCCCGACGTAAGTCACTTTCTTCTCTAGTTTTCTCCCCGTATATTCTTTTACTTCCGGATCCCATTCTTCGAGGACCAGCATATCGCCCTCGTTAATCTCAAAGTCGTTGAGGCGAAGGTCGTAATTCTTCTTTCCCGACGCGACGACCGCGAAATATTCCGGCCAAGCTTTTTTTCTGATCGTTGCCATGTTATGTGCCGCGCATTGATTACTTAATGATCTCCCGACGGACCAGGTCGGGAATGATCTTATTTCTGATTATCGGCGATACTCTTGGGTTACGAGCATCTTTCCTGCCTATCCAGCATAACGCACCGATCTCGGAAGAGGGTTTCGGCGTCCCGATAAGTTTTCCCCGATACAATCGAATCATGACGTCTTTTCCTGGCGTCGCGGCTATATCCTCATATTCCCCGATGAGCGCCAGGTCTTCCATATTGACATCGCAATCCAGTTCCTCTTTTATTTCTCGTTGTAGGCATTCGACGTCTGATCTCTCTTCAAGCTTTCCACCGGGCATCAGATACTGCGTAACCGATTTTTCCGTATATCTTTCGCCCGGCTCGCAAACCAAAAACTTGGTTTTGTCATCATTCAGCACGAGCAGACCGATCTTATTGTAGTAGGCCATATAATTCCAAATTCGAAAAACTACAATTTAATTTCTTCGCCCCGACCGACAAGTTTTACTTCATTACCTTTTACAAGAATTGCCTGCTCGTCCGTAAGTATCTTAACTGGATAATTCGTGGCGGAAATTTCTTGTTTAAGAATTGAATCATATTCTGACTTATAATGAACAGATAAAAGGAACGGCACTAAACCAAGGCCGGTTAGATCAGTTAATCCGACTGTATTTTTGTCGGGATTCTTCCAGCTTGCCATTTCTATCGTCGGACAGGCAATATAGCTACCAGCGCTTACTCCTACATAAACAGTTCCTTTTCCAATAAGTTCTTTAACGACCTTATCAAAACCGCTCGCTCTTACGTGCTTTAGCAAATAAAACGTATTACCGCCTTGGACATAGACAATGTCTTTACCGTCGAGCAAAACACGTAGCTCTTTCTCGTTTTTTCCTTCAATATCAACATTCTCAACGTTAAATCCCAACTCTCTCATTATCTGATTTTCTTTTTCCAAATATGAAAGATTTTTCTCGCTTTTCGAGGCAGTGATAACGTGGGCGACTTTTATTTGATCTGCCGGCTTGGGAAGAATTTTTAAGATTTCCTCCTTAACGTTCATCCCGGCAGAAGTCAAGAGTATTGTTTTCATATTCCTACTTTCCATGGTACCCCGTAAAGATCGCTTCGCTCGCCACGGGGCAAACTTTTTTATTTTCCCAGTTAAAATCAAATTGGATATTATGCGCCAGCGTCCCGCGTCTTAATGTAGTTCGCCCAGAGATCCTGGAATTCTACCGACGAGGCCTTGAGCTCTTCGAACGAACCGGCGGCGATAACTTTGCCTTCCCTGAAAAAATACACCGAATCGAAGAGCGATAACAAGTGGAGCCGGTGAACGGACGAAATGATCGTCTTTCTCGCGAAGGCCGTAAAGATATTCTCATAGATCGCGAGCTCGTTGCTGAAATCAACGCTACTCGTCGGCTCGTCCAGCAGAACGATCTCCTTGTCCGCGGAAGCAAGCAATCCCCGCGCGAGGGCTAGTCGCTGTTTTTCTCCACCGCTCAAGTTGACCCCTTTCTCGACGATAGACGATTCGAGACCTTTCGGTAGGCGTCCGACCACTTCGCTGAATCGGGCGAGATCGGTGAATACTTTGATGTGTTCGTCGGTATAATCGGCGCCGAGGGTGATGTTCTCCCGAATGGTCGTCGCGAATATCTCCGGATCCTGGGGCACGAGCGTCACCGAGTCGCTGATCGCCGCGAAACCTCCCGGAATTTCCTTGCCGTCCACGAGAAGCCGGAATGGTTTGGGATGATAGAGGTCGCGCACGAGCTTCAAAAAAGTGCTCTTACCGCCGCCGCTCTCTCCGATCAGGGCGACTCGCTCGCCTTTTCGGATCTTCATGCTCACGTCCTCAAGATGCAGGTCGGCGCCTTCGGCGGCGTGATACGAGAACGAAAGACCGTCGATCGCGAACGTTGACCATCCTGGCGGCAGAACGGCGCCCCGGCTGTCGCTTGAGGGGGTGAATTCTTTCGATATCTCCTCCGCGTTCATCACCGCCGTCCGACGATGAACAACGTCGCCGTACAAGTAAGCGAACCGGAAAAACGTTTCCCGGACCTGGTTCACATAGCCGTAGATGATGTAGATCGTTCCCGTGAGGATGACGTATTCGGCCTCAAGCTGAACAATGATGTAGATCGCGATCGCCGCGACGACCGCCAGTCGGCCGATGAAGGCCGCCGAGAACCACTTCCATTCGTTATAGACGCTGTTTTTCCGGTACTGGCTAAGCGGCTCCTGAATCTGGGCGGCAATCGCACCGAGCACCGACGACTTGATTCGCAAAATGATGACAGTTGTCACGTTGCTCACGAAATCGAATATTTTCGAGGAGATCTTGTTTTCGCCCCAGTTGACTATCTTATAGCCGGGTACGAGGACGCGGTCGAACCGGATGAGGACGTAAAAGGTGAAGAGCGTGATGCCGAAGACTAGGGCAGTGATCCTCGCGTCATAGAAGGCCAAGGCAACATAGGCGGTCGCGAGCAACACGATGGCCTGGATGATCTCGAACGAGTTCCGGGCGAAATCAAAGAGGGCTCCGGTGCCCTTTTCGATCTTGTCGATCGTATCTCCCGAATGGTGGTCAACGTGCCACTCGATCGGTAGGTCTAGGACTCCTTGGAGCAAAAAGTTCTTATAATTCGCCCGGATGGCAAATGCGGTGTTGTTTTCGATCACCCGCGCGGGCCCGTGGAAACACCAAAAAAACAGCTCCTGGAGGAGGAAGATAGCGAGAAAACCCAGGAGATAGGCGAGGTTCTCCCAGTGGACGCCCTGCGCCTGGACGACATTCAGGATCTTCCCGATGACAAGCGGTTCGAGCGCCCAAACCACGTTCGCGACAACGAAAAGAAAAACGTAGAGCACGATTCGGCGGCGCTTGCCCTCCGCATAGCGCCACATCTTCCGGGCAAGATAAACGAGAGGATTATTAAAGATGGCGTTCATGCGTACGTCCCTCCTAATTTTCGTGATGCTTTGATTTTATTTATCACCAGCGGAAATTATTCGAGGGAGATAACCTGTATCCCCTTTTCTTTAATCTGCTCTTCCGGCCAAAACAATTTGTCCATCTTGAATTTCCCGACGTAAGTCACTTTCTTCTCTAGTTTTCTCCCCGTATATTCTTTCGTCTTAGGGTCCCATTCTTCGAGGACAAGCGTGTCGCCTTCATTCACCTCAAAATCATTAAGGCGAAGGTCGTAGTTTTTCTTTCCCGAAGCGACTGCTTCAAAATATTCCGGCCAAGCTTTTTTCTTGATTATTGCCATGTTATTTCCCGTGGCATTTTTTATATTTCTTCCCGCTACCACAATAGCACGGGTCATTACGACCGGGCGCGTGGTCACCCGCCGCCACGTTCGTCTTCGGCAAAACGATGGCTGGCTTCACCTGCGATGCTCCATGGGTATGCGCTCCAGCCTGAAGCGACTTAAAGAGATTGGTGAATACCCAACCGTTCCAATTCGCCCAGAAATCCTTAAAGAGACGGTGCGCCTCATGGCGGTACTCGACAAGCGGATCGCGTTGTCCATAGGCGCGCAGACCCACGCCGTCGGCCAGGGCTTCGAGATTCTCAAGATGCGTCATCCAAAGCATGTCGAGGATGCTTAAGAGCTTCGGCCGAGTGGTTTCGTCCTTCGCGGCCTCGGCCGAGCGGCGCGCGACGAGCGCCCGCACCGCCTCCAGTTCACCATCAGATGGATACGGATTCTCTTTGTTCGCGATGGCCACCTCCTCGAACAACTTCTTCAGCGCCTCTTCGTCGATAAAGAATTCATTTGCCCGGTTCGGATCGGCATCGAAGCCGATGCTCTTCGCGTGAACGAGCGTCGCTTCGGCCACCGTCTTCGCCGCCTCGGCCGGATCGGTCACTGTGAGAAGCGCCTGCCGGCGGCGATACACGGAATCGCGCTGTTTGTTCAGAACGTCGTCGTATTCCAAGAGATGCTTGCGCATATCGAAGTTCGCGCCTTCGACCTTCGACTGGGCTTGGGCCACCGACTTCGACACGAAGCCCATCTGGATAGGTTCGTCTGCGGGAAGATCGAAGCGCTCCATAAGCCCCTTGATGCGGGCGCCGCCGAAGATGCGCATGAGGTCGTCGTCGAGCGAAAGATAGAACTGCGATG
>JBBUDB010000054.1:0-14084 GCA_038057515.1 Patescibacteria group bacterium
TTCCTGCATCGCCGGCATGCGCGTCTGGCCGCCGACAAGAATAATCTCATTGATATCGGCGAGCGTAAAACCGGCGCCCTTCGGAGCGGCGAGGGTGACAGCGTCTTTGGTGAGCGAAATTGAGCGATCGACGAAATCATGAACGAGTTCTTCGAGTTTGGCGCGAGTGAGCTTCATGAGGAAGTGCTTCGGACCGTTGGCGTCGGAGCTGATGTACGGAATATTAATTTCCGTCTCGACGGCGGTCGAAAGTTCGTGCTTGGCGCGCTCGGCGGCTTCTTTAAGACGTTGGATGGCGAGCGGGTCTTTCGAAATGTCGATGCCTTCCTGCTTCTTATACTCGGCGGCCAGATATTCGATGACGCGCTTGTCGATGTCGTCGCCGCCGAGGTGCGTGTCGCCGCCCGTCGCCTTGACCTCAACCACATCATCGCCGACCTCAAGCACCGACACGTCGAAAGTGCCGCCGCCGAAGTCGTAGACGACTATTTTTTCGTTCTTCTGCTTGTTCAATCCGTAAGCGAGCGCCGCCGCCGTTGGCTCGTTGATGATGCGCCGCACCTTGAGGCCGGCAACCTCGCCGGCGTTTTTCGTGGCCTGGCGCTGGGCGTCGTCGAAATAGGCCGGCACGGTGATAACGGCTTCTTCGATCTTCTCGCCCAGTTTCGCTTCAGCGTCCGCTTTTATCTTCGCGAGGATGAAAGACGAAATTTCTTCCGGTGCGTGCCAATCGTTGCCCATTTTGACTTCGACGCCGCCATGGGCGCTTTCCTTGATCTCGTACGGCAGCCAGGCCTTATCACGTTGGACTTCCGGGTCCTTCCAGGTTCGGCCAACAAGACGCTTCACCGAAAAAACAGTGTTCTTCGGGTTGGTGATTGATTGACGCTTGGCGAGAAGCCCGACGAGACGTTCATTGGCCTTCGAAAAAGCAACAATGGAGGGCGTGGTGCGATTACCTTCGGCATTCTCCAGGATGCGCGGCTCCCCCGCTTCGGTCACGGCGGCGGCGGAATTCGTGGTGCCAAGATCGATGCCTAGTATTTTTGACATGGTAGTAGTTTGAGATGCGTTAGTTGGTTAGTGATTGGTCTGGGTAGTATCTTTTGCTTTCTTCAATCGGACGCGCACGGGCCGGAGAACTTTATCATGGAGACGGTAGCCGGGCTCTATCGTGTCGGCCACTGTTCCGGGCGGCCCCTCCGCTTCGACTTCAGCCAGGGCCTCGTGAACCTTGGGGTCGAAAGGCGTTCCCGGCGGAGCATCGATGCGTTCAAGGCCTCGTTTCCGCAGGAGATCCTCGAGTTGGGTCTTAATGAGATAAACTCCTTTTTCGACATCACCGTTCTTTTCCATCGCCTGAACAGCGAGCGAGAAGTTATCGATGACGGTAATGAGTTCGTACATGAGGTCTTCGGCGCCGTAACGAACGGCTCCTTGAAGACGCTCGGCCTCTTCCTTCTTGTAGTTCACGAAGTCGGCCTTGGCTCTTTGCCAGCCGGCAAGATAATCATCGCGCTCGCGGCTAAGTTTTGCCGCTTCGTCCTCGGGCGCGGGCGTGATCGGGCAGGTTTTTGGTTCGCTATCTTTCTTTTGTTCTTCGTCGCTCATGGATGTAAAGATTATTTTTTCTGTTTTTTATTTGACGGCGCGCGTAATCCTTTGAATATCTTGGCCACCTTCTGATAGTTCATGCGCTTGGGACCGATGGCGAGCAAAACCACGTGATCGCCGCCGCCGGTATCGTAGTCGCCGGCAAACACGGAAAGATGGTCGCACCGCGTCACGGGGCTTTTTCGTCCAACGAAAACGCGGATGGGGTGCTCCTCGTCCAAAAATGATTCGCGTACAGCGGCAAGACGCGCGTCGAGGGCTTCAAAGTCATGAATGACGGAAGTGACTTCTGATCGGGACTGCCAGTCTAGCCGTCCGATGAGCTCCTCAAGACCGCCCTTATAAATGTCGCGAGTGGTGTTGACGACCGAAAGAAGGCCGAGGGTTTCGGCAAGCTGTTCGGAGAGCTCGTTCCAGTCATGGCGCAGAAGAGTTCCCGCAAGTCGCTCATCGCCTTCGGCGCCCTTGGCGCACTCGAGGGCGTAATTGGCAAAAAATTCGTAGCCCTTATCGGTGGGTACGCGACCGGCAGAATAATTCGGCTGTTCGAGATAACCGGTGTCGGCGAGGGCCTTGAGTTCCCAGCGAATCATGGCTGGCTTGATGCCGAATTCGTGGTTTTCGTAGAGCCAGCCGGACGACACGGGTTCGCCGGTCGAGATGAACTCCCGGATCACGGCCTCCAAAATACCTGCGGTGCGCGGATTCATATGGATCGTGGATTTCGTTCATTGTAGGGTGATTAGCAGGCGCGTGTCAAGGTTGCTAATAGGTTCGTCTCTTAGGCACGAGCTCCCGTCACCATCAACGAGCCCCGTTGGCTAATAACCAATGGGGCCGTCGTTTTTCAGTCAATTCCCATCTGGCCGATTTAGTGGTACGATAGACGTACTCTTATGGCCATTTACCCCGTTACTCATTGCTCTAGGGAGGGCCTTGAAAACGCGATTGTGAGTGATTTTCTTTAATTGCTATGCGCCAAATTCACCGTAATCCCAAAAGATGAGTAACGGGGTAAAAGGCCCGATTTCTTTCTTTAATACGCTGACCCGCAAAGTCGAGTTTCTGCGCCCGATTAAAAAAACCGCGGTTGGCCTCTACACCTGCGGCCCAACGGTCTATAACTACGCTCACCTCGGCAACCTTCGCACCTACGTTTTTGAGGACCTCCTGGAGCGCACCCTCGCCTACCTCGGCTATAAAGTGAACCGGGTGATGAACATTACCGACGTTGGCCATCTAACGAGCGATGGCGATGTCGGCGAAGATAAGCTTGAGCGCGAAGCGAAGTCAGAAGCAAAGTCCGTGAAGGAAATCGCCAGCTTCTACACGAAGGCCTTCTTCGAGGATATGAAGAAGTTGAATGTTAAAATGCCGAAGACGATCGCGCCAGCTTCAAAATATGTTCCCGACCAGGTAAAAATAATTAAAACTCTTGTTGAAAAGGGATTTGCCTACGACACCTCCGAGGCGGTCTACTTCGACACTTCGCGCCTCAAGGACTACGGCAAGCTCTCCGGCCAAAAGCTCGCCGAAAAAACCGTCGGCGCGCGGGCCGAGGTTGTCACCAAAACATCAAAGCGCCATCCAACCGATTTCGTTTTGTGGTTCAAGCTCGTGGGGAAATTCGAGCATCACCTCCTGCGCTGGGATTCTCCCTGGGGCGTCGGCTTTCCCGGATGGCACATCGAGTGCTCGGCTATCTCCAGAAAATTTCTTGGCCAGCCATTCGATATCCACACTGGCGGCGTAGATCACATCGGCACCCATCACACGAACGAGATCGCCCAATCGGAGGCGGCCTTTGGAAAACCGCTCGCGAACATCTGGCTTCATGGCGAATTTCTTCTCATCGAAACCGCGAAGATGGCGAAGTCGGAGAGCAATTTCATCACCGTCAAAGACCTCGAACGCCAGCACGTGCCGGCGGCGGCTTTTCGCTACCTGGCGCTCACCGCGCACTACCGTTCGCCGCTTCACTTTTCGTGGTCCGCGCTCGACCAGGCCAGGCAAGCACTAACGGCTCTCATTGGGCGGGCGCTCTACGCTGAATTCATGAGCCATGCCAAAGACCTCCCCCGTTCGACCAAACTCACGGCGAGCCGCCCTCCTAAGGGCGGCGATCCGGCCATCGTGGTGCTTCGCGAAAAGTTCCGCGCCGCGCTCGTAAACGACCTCAATGTTCCCCAGGCGCTCGCCGTCGTCCACGAACTTGTCGGAAATAAAGCCCTTGCGACCCGAGACCCGAAAGGCGTCCTCACCGCCCTCTATGATTTCGACGAAGTGCTCGGCTTACGGCTCAAAACCTATGTTCGCCACTACCGAATGTCCGAACTTATGAAGGATAAGCGCCTCCGGACGATACTCGCCGAACGGGAAGAGTTTCGGCGTCTTCAACAGTTTATCCAGTCCGACAGCTTGCGCAAAAAGCTTGCCGGGTTAGGATACATCACAGAAGACACGCCGATCGGCCCCTATGCGGCGCCGAAGTTGATATCTCTCTAACTAGCGCGCTAGTAACTAGTTGATTAGCAGTGTTAGCGACGCAAACTAACACCGCTATTTAGCTATCCGCTAATTTTCTAAATTAATGTCTCCTCACCACCCTCAAAAATCGTCGTTGAAAGTTCCGCCCCAAAATACCGAGGCGGAGCAAGCCGTTCTCGGGAGCTTGCTCATCGATAAGAACGCCATTTTAAAGATCGCGGATATTCTCACGGCCGATGATTTCTATGTGCCGGCGCACGAGAAAATCTTCGGCACCATTATTGAACTTTACGAAAAACATCAGCCCATCGACGTCTTGAGCTTAACGAATCGCCTTAAAGAAATCGAGGCGCTTGTTGATATCGGCGGTTCGAGCTATCTCGCCGAACTCACGAATCGCGTCACGACTTCGTCGCACGTCGATCACTATGCGAACATCGTGAAGGAGAAGCGCGTGCTTCGCGACCTTATCCGCGCCTCTTCCGAAATCGCCGAGAATGCTTTCGCGCCCGCCGCGGAGTTCGAGGATTTCTTGGATGAGATCGAGCAGAAGATCTTGAACATTTCCCAGCGCTCGATGCCGAAGAACTTCGTCCACATTCGCGAGGAACTCAAAACCGCCTACGAACGCATCGAGAAGCTCCACCAGCACGAAGGCACCATCCGCGGCGTAACGACCGGCTTCCCCGGTCTCGACAATCTGCTTTCGGGTCTTCAGCGTTCCGATCTCGTGGTTCTCGGCGCTCGTCCTTCGATGGGTAAGACCTCGCTCGCTCTCGACATTGCCCGCCACGCGGCCATGGCCGGCACGCCGGTCGGTATCTTTTCTCTGGAAATGTCGCGCGAGCAGGTCATCGACCGTTTCATCTCGGCTCAATCGAACGTGCCGCTCTGGAAGCTCCGCACCGGCCGCATCACCGACGATATGGAGTTCCAAATGATCCAAAAATCGCTCGACGAGCTTTCGCACGCCTCGATCTTCATCGACGACACGGCCTCGCCCACGGTCCTCCAAATGCGCTCGATGGCCCGGCGGCTCCAGATCGAGCATGGCCTGGGACTTCTTGTCGTCGATTATCTCCAACTCATCATGCCGCGCTCCTCGACGCCGAACATGGTTCAGCAAGTGACCGAGATATCGCGGGGCTTGAAGGGCCTCGCCCGCGAACTCAATGTGCCCGTCCTCGCGCTCTCCCAGCTCTCCCGCGGCGTTGAACAGCGCGACACCAAGGAACCTCGGCTTTCCGATCTGCGCGAGTCCGGCGCCATTGAGCAAGACGCCGATGTCGTCATGTTCATCTACCGCAAGGACCGCGACAAGCCCGACGGACCGCCCGAAGAGCAGGGCATCGCGAAGATAAATATCGCCAAACACCGCAACGGCCCCCTGGGGAGCGTCGACCTCCGTTTCGACCAGGAACGCGCCAGTTTCGTTGCCATTGATAAGTACCACTCCGAACCCCCGGGCGATTCGTACTCGTAGCTTCATTTCTTCAGCTTCCCACTCCTACATATTCAAGATATCATTTAGCGGAAGCTTTCGGAGGTGATGCGAGATTGGTCTCCGCAATGGCGGAGTCGCATCACCGAGAAGCAGGCGGCGCGGCACCGCTGGAGTGCCGCGAACGCCGGTTCCGCAAAATGATATCTTGAATATGACCCAACACCTCCCCGAACCAGTCCGCCGCCTGGCGGCCGCTCTCGCCGAACTGCCCTCGATCGGCCCCCGGCAAGCCGCGCGCATCGCCCTTTCGCTTGTCGACAACCCCTCGGGCAGCGCCGAAGCGCTCGCCAAGGCTCTCGCGGAGATTGGTAATATCAAAACCTGCGAGCGCTGTTTTTTCATCCATCAGGAAGACGGCAAGCTTTGCCCGATCTGCGCGAACAATGCCCGCAATCAATCCATCATCATGGTCGTCGAAAAAGAAACCGACCTCATCTCCATCGAAAATACGGCTAAGTTTCCGGGTCGTTATCTCGTCTTGGGGCCGATCCCGAAGATCGGCATGCTCTCTGATTGGCAAAAAACGCGCCTGGAAACTTTAAAAAAGTTCATTAACGGAACCCTGAATGGCCGAGCCGAAGAAATAATCCTCGGATTCAACCCGAACTCCATCGGCGACTTCAACGCGGAACTCATTAAAAAAGAGCTCTCCCCGCTCGCGAAAAAAACCAGCCGTCTTGGCCGAGGCCTCCCCATGGGCGGCGAGATCGAATTTGCGGACGACGATACTCTTGGCGCCGCTTTAGATAGGCGCAACTAGGACTGTGGCCCGCCCAAAGGCGGACGACGAAACTCTTGCGAGCGCCCTAGAGCGCCGCACATAAAACCGTGGCCCGCCTAAGGCGGACGACGATACTCTTGGCGCCGCTTTAGATAGGCGCAACTAGGACTGTGGCCCGCCCAAAGGCGGACGACGAAACTCTTGCGAGCGCCCTAGAGCGCCGCACATAAAACCGTGGCCCGCCTAAGGCGGACGACGATACGTTGAGAAACGCCTTGGCGGGCAGGGGTTAGGGACGACAGAGAAACAGTTGACGTTTTTACGGCTTTTAAGTATATTAACCGCGACGTCCATCTGTTCGCACGCATCGCGCGTAGGCCAACCCGCTCTTTTACATATCTAACAGTTAGGCCAGGCAACCCGGCTTCCCGCGCTTCGCGCGTGTGGGTGTTCTAGCGAGAATACCCCGTGAATGCCGGACAGCGACTAGGGACCGGATCTTAAGAGAACTCGCGCGTGTTTTTTCCACCCCACCTTTTTACCGTGTTGGAGATCTCGGAGCCGGAGAATAAGACGTGGGAAGGGGTTAATTGATCCCCCGCCCATGCGCCCTAGTCGCCCCCTGGCCGGGGAACCCATCAATAACGCCCAGACGGAATCATCTTTCGTCTGGGCGCGACGTTTTAGAGAACCATATAACTCGACTTGCGTCGTAACTCGCAATGTTAACAATATTATCCGATCGGACAAAATTGTTAATAAATAATTTTTTGTTATTCCGCTTTTGTCGCAACTAAATAACGCCGATCCATCGCTTGGTGGCGATAACCCCGTTAATTCGTAATTATTTCTGCGTTTGACAATATTTTTATCAAAACGTATAAATTAGCCAGCATTCCTTGGGAACGAGAAACGTCCTCCCGGAAAGAGAAGCTTTCCCGGGACAATCCAGCCAAGGAAAACAAGAGGTAGCACATGACAACCAAAAAGTCGTGGTCCAGGTTGTTCGTCACGTTTACTATCGCGCTCGCGGTCACGATGGTTTACGTGACACTGGTCCTGACGTTACACCTACGGCTTGCTAAGGAGTCGTATCTCCATCTGGCGCTTGTAGCCGCAATTCCCAGCATCATCGCGCTCCTTGCCTTGATCAGCCTCCTCGGCAAGACCGGTGACGTCTTCAAGCGCCGTGACGATCTGCTGATAATCGTCGCGCATGTGGGAGCCCAGCACGCCTACGATGAGATCCTCCATCCGCTCGCGCTCACCTTGCACGTACGTTTCAAGGAGATGGTCGACCATCAGCGAGGGCTGTCTGACGTGCTCGACGGTTACGACGCGAACAGAGTCCTTGAAGAACAGGGCGAGGAGGGTCTTCTCGCCCTGGCTCAAGGCGAACGGCATCTTCTCGGCATGCGCATTGAGTACCGCCTCGAGAAGGCAAAGGCTAAGTTCTGGTCGATGCACGACCTTCTCGCCGGCTTGCCGCACCTCAAGGGCCTGTTCGGAGGAACGAGAGAGAAGTACAAGGACTACCTCCTCCCCTTCGACGACTTCGCGGCGCAGCGAGCGAAGGAACCGAGAGCCGCTTGATCTCCTAGCCAGTCCGCCATCGGCCGCGAGCAGAAGTTTTTGCTCGCGGCCTTCGCATTTTAATCTGTAGTGAATAGTCCTACCCGTGCCGGACCACGACCACATCCCCGTCGGCCATCACGTATTCTTTGCCCTCGACGCGGATAAGTCCTTTCTGTTTCGCTGCATTCCAAGCCCCTTGCCCTGAGCTTGTCGAATGGGCTGCGTCGAGAAGTTTTTGCCAATTCACTACCTCGGCGCGGATGAAGTTCTTTTCAAAATCAGTGTGGATTTGCCCGGCTGCCTGCGGCGCCTTCATGCCGCGCTCGATCGTCCAGGCACGCGTCTCGTCTTCGCCAGTAGTAAGAAAACTAATGAGATCGAGTATCTCGTAGGCCTTCGCGATGAGCGAATGCAAGTTCGTCGCATGCGCAAGGTCCATGACCACGTAATCCGCGCCCAAACGCCCTATCTCGGCCTTCAGGGCCTCGGACATGTCCGACTCCGAGCCGTTCACGAGGTAAAGCTGGCGCTTGGCGGTCAAGAGGCGCATTTCCTGTACGACTTCCTCGTCGCGGAACGGAAGCGCCAGTTCACCGGCGGCAAGTTTTTCCCGAATGGCTTTAAGCGTCTCAACAAGCGCGATTGCTTTCTTGTCGCCCGTGCGCGCCTCGCCCTCCGCCTTTTCGAGCCGCTTCTCGACGGTTTCGAGGTCTTTCAAGGCCAGTTCGGTGTTGATGATGCCGAGATCGCGGAGCGGATCGACGGAGTTCTCCACGTGCACGATCTCGTCGGACGCGAATGCCCGGAGCACGACTACGATGGCCTGCGTCTCGCGGATATGGGTCAGAAATTGATTGCCCAGGCCTTCGCCCTTGTTCGCGCCCTTCACCAGACCGGCGATATCGTAGAACTCCACGATGGCCGGAACCTTCTTTTTGGAGCGCGAAAGCTCGGCAAGTTTATCAAGACGCTCGTCCGGCACAGGCACGACGCCGACATTCGGGTCGATGGTCGCGAACGGGTAATTAGCCGCCAAAACGTTCTGCTTGGTGAGCAGATTAAAAAGAGTGGACTTGCCGACGTTCGGGAGTCCGACGATGCCGATAGACAACTTCATGTCTTATTATTGACGCTCGTAAAAAGTTGTGGATTTCTACGGATTCTGTAGATCATATATATCGAGATACCGGCAACGATAATCGTGGTCGCATACAAAATGTTCGGATTTATTGGTTCGAGAAGAAAGAAGGTCGCTAGAGCCCTGGCGGCAATCAAACCGAGATTTGCGTAGAAAGGCCAGGTTTGTCTCTTAATAAACAATCCCCACATTAATAAGCCAGAAATGATTGGATTTAACCAGAGCGTCCAAGGAAACCAAGCCGGCATCGCTCCGATGTATGTCTTGGCAAATAAGGCGTTCGCACCAACTGTTCGTATTTGATCAAACGTCACAAAGAAGCTTAAAAAAATCAAAAATATCCAAATCGTTTTAATGTTTTTCATATAATTTATTTTGCCCTGAGGAACGCGGCTATTCTCTTATAAAAACCAGGGTTTGTAAACCCACACATCTTTTCCCAGGACTACCAGTTTGTGGATTCTTTCACATTATTTTTCGCGCAGGAATTTTATGATTCTTTTCGTAAAAGGTGTGCGGGTAAACCACGCCGACGGGGAGTGGCCGCCGCGGGCGTAAAGTTTCAGGGTCGCCCCCGTAAGGCGGGCAAGTTTTGCGGTCGGGCGCCAAGGGACCACCTTGTCGTTTTTCGCGTGGAAGATAAGAATCTTTTTGCCGTCGATCGATTTGGTTTCGGCCATCGGATTATAAAAGCGTCCCCCGTCGAACTTTTTCCAATCATTATGGGAGAACCGATACGCCTCGCCGAAGGCCTCGCGAGTGAACCGCTCCGTCCAAGCATTCGTCTCGCCGTGATGAGTGAGATCTTTCCAGTCCGCAACCGGAGAAAAGGCCACGGCCTTCGCGACGCGCGAGTCGCGGCTCCCCAAGATTGCCGCCGGACCGCCAAAGCTCGAACCGAAAAGATATATTTGCGCATTCTTTCGGATACGGAATTTCTTGTGCGCGAACGCCTCGGTAAAACCCAGAAATAAACCATTGATGACGTCTTTGATATCCTTTTCCGGCGACTGTCGCAAGAAACGACCACCGCTCTCCCATGTGCCCCGATAGCGCGGCACGAATATCCAAAATCCTTTCTTCGCGTAGAACTCCATGCGCTCATGCCTGGCCGGACCTCCAGGCATACCACCGCAGTAAATAATTACCCGGTCTTTCTTCTGTCGGCGCTTTTTGAGGGGCGGCAAAAACTCCGTAACAATATCTTTGGCGAACCGGGTGCGATAGGGATACATGCTTCAAGTTTACCCCATAGCCGTATCATAATCATCAACTGCCCGTCATAGGACAATTCCATAGAATTGTCCTATACTGAAACAAATTACCACTCGCCTACGCATACGTCTCGTAGTAGAACGGCTTGGGGTCCCCATCGTTCTCCCAATGAACGGCTGTGTAGGTGGCGGCGCTCCGAAGAAGATCGACGAGATACTCGATATCAACGAGATTTTTCTCGGGATAATAGACCGGCACCCCATGATACGGTAAACGGACAGAGGCCAGATTGAGCGGGATGATACCGAGACGATTTGGCTTCGGTGAGACCGAGAGCGGAATGGCGCCGGGAGCAACGGTTTCGAGATAGTGCAAATCGTCTCTTACGCCAAGATACGCGTGGTATTTGAAGATCGCCTTATGTACTTCCTCGCGGAGACGCTTCCGAATCGCCCTCACTTCGTTCGACACTGCGTCGTCGGTCAGGTCTTCGTTGTAAACATCCATAAGAACCTCTAGATTCCTTTCTTTCGTCGGAATAATTCTGTACAGCGATTCCCGCGTTCCCTCGTATTTTTCCCGGATATTATGATCGCCGTTTTCGTAAAGACGTCCTAGTTCTGCCGTCTTCGCTTCCCAGCGCTTGGCAAAATCGGGAACGGTGTTTTCCATATCGCCCAAGTCGCGAATCTCGATGTCGTTGTAGTCCAAAATGGCAACCAGCCGCTTCAGCGCCTCCCGATAGCGCATCCACACCGATTCGGGAATACCGCTAAAACGTCCGAACGCCCCCTCGGTAAAAACGGTAATGTGCGCTCCGGGCGCATATTCGCGTCGGACACAATCAATAATATCGGCGAGCCGGCGGAGCGCCGTTGCCTCGCCCAAATCGGGCATCGTTCGGTTGGTCTTCAGGGGCACAGCAATCTTGAACGGGAAGCCAAGAATGGTGAAGGGTATTTTTTCTGCCGTGGCCACGAAACGATCGATTTTTTGGAGCCACGCATCGCGATTGTCATCGATAAACTCGCGTGGACCGAACCGAACAGATTCGTCGGAGAATATTGAAAGAATCCGTTCCGCAGGCGTTGTGCCGATAACGGCTGGCTGGGGCGCCGGCAGGCGGCGCACCAATGATCGAAGCGCCTCGTCGTCGATGCGTCGCTCGCCGACGATAACCGGCCGAAAATCTTTCCGAGAAAGATCGGCGAATGGGACGTACGGATAAACGTATGGGTTTGATTGCATAAAGGAATGAGAAGTGTTGCGGGGTAAGTTTAGCAAAGAAGATGAAGCGCCCTCAAGCATTCGTTCGAGTGCTTGAGGGCGTCCTGATGTCTCTCACGAACGGTAGAGGAAGGGTTGGCCATTTTCAACGAACCGTTCGTCCTCCACGTAGACCGGCTCTGCGCCGTTCGCCTGGCCGAGCGGCAGGATGCGCTTCTTGCTGCCGATCCGAACGGGCACGCCCTGGTGAGGCAAATAGTCACACCCTTCCTGAATGTGCCAAATGGCGAGACGTCCCGGTTTCGCCGTTACCGACACATAAAGGTGGTTCGGGAATACGTCGGCTGGCACGCCGGTCTCGTAGCGGGTTTCCCCGAAGGCAAGATACCAGCGCATCATTTTGACGGCTTTTTCCGTGCTTGCAACGTCGTTTTGCGCCCCGAGAAACACTCGGTACAGGTGATGCGTCTCGTCCGCTTTCGTTTCCCGCAACCTGCGCTCGAAAATCGTCCAGAAATTCGGCGTGCCGTCAACGAGTTGTTTGAGCGACAGGAAATCAAGAGGGGCATTAAGCGCCTCGGCCAAGACGCGGATGCCGTCAAGATATGCCTGCCATTCGGCTTCGGCGACCTCGAAGAGCGGAGCAAAGACCTCGCTCTCGGTGAGGATGGTGAAGTGCGCGCCCGGTTCGTAGACCGTCCGCATCAGGTGGCTAAGCCGTGCCAACTGACTGATGAACCAGAATTCCCCGGCATCGGGCGTTCTTCGGTTCGTCTTCGTCCTGGTCTTGAACGGAAAGGCGATAAGAACGAACGCAATCGGCTGTTCGCGGCTCACCCAGTGAGCAATTTGACTTTCGTAGTGCGGAATTACGCCCGCAATATCACGCTCGCGAGAACGCCGAAAGCGTTTCCAGAGCAAGATATCGAGGGGGGTTGCGAAACGCTTCTGTGGATTACAGTTTCGCATGGCATCAACGAAAACGGCGTTTTCCGCCACTTCCGCCCGGACCAGTTCGTCGATCGTTAACGTCGTTAGCGTCGCGTTCATTGCCAACCTCCTTCGTGAGTTTTTGTGGTCGGCGCCAAGCGCCGAGCCGTGTAAAGGTGCCCAGATCAAAAGCGGGATTGCTTATGATCTGAATATTATCCGCCCCGGCCAATCTTCAGACCACAAACAGAAACCCCCGGGTTGACCGGGGGTTTAGCAGTGACGAAAGATTAAATGAGTGCTTTATGCCAAAAAATTCCCGATCAAACGTGAGGGGTTTGTGAACCACGCAAAATAGAGCGCTACGGTTGATTGGTGGGTGTGATTCATGACCTAATAGGCTTATTGTACCGGACGACAGCCGGCTGTCAAGACACAAAAAATAATATCGAAAAGACGAGGGGCTGGGCCATCATGACCCAGCCCACGGATATCTAAACGAGCGTGTCGCTACGCGGGGGGAGCTTGATAACCGCGATTGTTTTGTTGCACCCCCCTTCGTGTCGCACGGTTCCGTCCTCACCGACGTAGACGTTGACGCAAAGAGGGTGACTGGTGAAGTCGAGTGGCATAACGCCGCGCAATCTCGCGGCGATGATGACGCAGCCGCATGGTAGCTCCGTTTCCGGCTCCACGTACAACGGAGCGTACCCTGACCACCGCCAATCTCCCAGTCTTTTCTCCACTTCTTCTCGATTCATGACGCCTCCTTTTCGGCGTGTTGCCGTTGACATGTTTACAATGTGCCTAGATAAAACGAGAACGCCTCGGTTTATCTAACCGAGGCGTTTTTGGAATTCTTTTCTAGTTTCTCTCTAGTTGGCCAAAAGCGGCTTGGTTAAATAACCCAAGTTGGTGTGCGTAAAGCTAAAGAAAAACCACCTATACGAACTAGTGCTAGAAGCCGATTTCATAAGAATAATCTGAGTATAACGGGCGGGCCTTTTTCGTCAAGCGCCAATTGCGGCAAGAACGACCGGCTAGATTAGGGGTGGGTAAAAGAAAGCACATGAACGCCAGCTTGTTATAGTATCGGACGATCGTTAGATACTATAACAAGCGCCTTGCGTTCTCGCGGAGAGGTAGAATATGGGTATCTAGCAGAACTTATTGCGCGCCCGCTATAGCGATGCCCGCAACTCTCGAACTACCGCCGCTGGCAGAGGTTCGCCGGGCTTTGTCCGGCCCGGGTAGCGCCAGGCGCTCACGACGTTTTGCTTGCCCTCTTTTTCCGAGATCATCACCCAAACCTCGTAGGGATGTTTCGACGTGCCGACGACCTGCATCATGGCGATAGTTTCCGGCGCGATCCCCTCCTCAATACGCGCGGGAGCATGAAGCACGCGCTTCACGCGCTGTTCAGAAAATCCGTAAAAACGCATCTTGGCGCGCGCGTGATGAGTAAAAGAAAGTTGCTTTGGCCCGCGGCTAGAGTCCATTTTGGAACTGCCTTCCGGCCGCGATATTGGCTAATTTCCGCAAGACCAAGAAACGACGACGAAGGTGTATTGGGATACTCCGAGAAGGAGCGACGCGGGTATTATAGACTCTGATCATTTCTCGAGACCCTGCCGAGCATCAAAGTACGCGCAATAATCGCACCCTGTCTTCGC
>JBBUDB010000054.1:14184-18809 GCA_038057515.1 Patescibacteria group bacterium
TCTCGAGACCCTGCCGAGCATCAAAGTACGCGCAATAATCGCACCCTGTCTTCGCCGCCGGCAAAGCGTCCGAGAGAAGGCAGGCCTTGATTTCATTCAGAGTGCCGTCGATCCAGCTATCGTCACCAGCGTAGGGTAATATCTTGATATCGAATTCCAGCCGGGCATCAAAGGCCTCTTTGTCGGCATTGCCATTGCAATATACAAAGTAACCAATGGGCGAGACCGTAAAACCATTGCCGCGGAAGAGCCATTGGTATATCTCCATCTGGCGCTTGTAGCCGCCCTGCCACTCGGCGTCCAGATTTACTTCACTCGACTTCGAGGTGGCCTTGTAGTCGACAATGTGAAGCTCGCCTTTGGGGTTCACCCAAACATCGTCGATGCCGCCGCGAATGATCATGCCGGTCGGTTCGTGCAGGCGCTTCACGCCCCGCCGCAAGGCATCGCGCCACTCATCGAGCATCTCGTGCGCAAAGGGCACTGCGTCGATGCCATAGGCCTTCATGAGGGGGTGGGCCGACCCCTTAGCTCGGTGACCATCAAATTCTTTCTTCAAAAGCTTGTCGACGGCGCTATTCAAGCTAAATGGAAACCCCGGCGGTCGGCCGGTGCCCAGGCGTTTTTCAAGATAAAAACAACGCGGACACTGGACAAAAAGATCGACGCCCGTCCGGCTAAGAACAAATGATTCGGTCGATTTTCGGTCGAAGAGACCGCGGCTTTTTTTCGGATTATAGTAGTCGGACATTTAAGTTCTCTTAGCTTACCGCACCTGCGAGATTGGAACTAGGCGTTTTTATCATGCGCCCCAATAACTTTCTCAATTCCTCGACCAAAACTATGGAGAAAGCAATGCCGGTCGCCCAAAGCCACTCTGTAAAAGTGAGACTCGTGGTGTGGAAAATGCCCTGGAGTACCGGCACCTCAAGAATGGCGAGTTGGAGCGCGACGGAAAATACCGTCGCAAGCACGAGATATGGATTTTGAAGCAGACCACCCCGGAAAATCGAATCTGTCGCCGAGCGGCAGTTCCAGGCGTTAAACCACTGGAAGATCGCGAGGACGGTGAGGGCCATGCTCGACGCCTTGAGATACTCTTCCGGCCCGTAGGCGCCAAAGAGAAGCAAGGTGCCAATCATCATGGTGGCGGCCATGAGGATAGCGCGAATAATCATCTCTCGATCGATAAGATAACGATTGGGATGCCTGAAAACACCGCGTCCGAGGCCGGGGTCTTTCGGATCGAGGGCGAGCGCCGTGCCCATAAAAGGGTCGGTAACGAGATTTAGCCAAAGGATTTGGACGGGCAAAAGCGGCAAGGCCAGTCCGGCGGCAATAGCGCCCACGATGCTCATCAATTCGCCGAGAGACGTCGAGAAAAGATAGAGGAGCGCCTTTTGGATGGTGCGATACATGTTTCGACCCTCTTCAATGGCCGAAACGATACTGCCAAAATTATCGTCGAGGAGCACGATATCAGCCGCTTCTTTGGCGACTTCCGTGCCAATGCGCCCCATGGCTACCCCGAGGTCGGCCGCGACAAGAGATGGGGCATCGTTCACGCCGTCGCCCGTCATGGCGATGATCTCGCCGCGCCGACGATACGCCGCGATGATGCGCATCTTGTCCTGGGGCGTAATGCGCGCGAAAACGCTCGTCCCCGGCAATGCTCCCGCGAGCGCCCCGTCGTCGAGACGCTCGATCTCTTCGCCGGTCAGGACTTCGTCACCCTCCTTCCAGATCCCGGCCTCTTTGGCGATAGCTTGGGCGGTCAGACGGTGATCGCCGGTGAGCATCACGACGCGCACGCCTGCGGCGGCGGCCCGCGCCATCGCCTCGGGCACTTCGGGCCGGAGCGAATCCTCTATCGCATAAAAACCGCCGAAAACAAGATCGCGAACCTCAAGCGGCGTGTCCCCCTTGGCCCGGAGCGGCACCTCGCGAAACGCGAAAGCCACGACGCGAAATCCTTCAAGCGAAACTCGCGCGAGCGTTTCTTCCGCGTCCTTGCGTTCGCTCGCAGTGAACGCCTCATGCTTCCCGGCAATAAGCCACTTCGTAGAAGCAGCGATTACGACTTCTGGAGCGCCGACCACCGTCACGAATTCGTGATGGTCTTCGATATGGGCGGCGGCATGATATTTCAATCGATAATCAAATGGCACCTCAACGGTCAGGGGCCATTCGCGTTCAAGGTCGCCGCGATGAAACCCTATTTTTTGGCCAAAAACACCGATGGCCGCTTCCGTTGGATCACCGCCTACCTCCCAAAGACCGCGCTCTTCGGAAAAGGCGGCGTGGGCGCTCGCCGTAAGAGCTGCTACCTTGCCGGAGAGAAGAAGGTCTTCGTGATTAGGCGGATCGATGACGTTGCCTTCAAGGCGAAGTTCTCCTTTCGGTTCGTAGCCGCTCCCGCCGACCTCGAAATATTTCCTGCCAACATAAACGCGCCGAATGATCATTTCGTTTTTGGTGAGCGTTCCCGTCTTATCAACGGCGATCACTTGCGCCTGGCCAAGCGCCTCGACCGCCTG
Organism: Patescibacteria group bacterium; assembly: GCA_038057515.1. Classification (GTDB taxonomy): domain Bacteria; phylum Patescibacteriota; class Minisyncoccia; order UBA6257; family 2-01-FULL-56-20; genus DATJQA01. Next base: position 16,722 of record JBBUDB010000054.1, read on the forward strand.
AAGTTTTTTGACGAGCGCGTTTCGCCGCGCCATCCGCCACACGCCGGTTGCAAGCACGAGAGTCAAAACAAGCGGCAATCCTTCCGGAATAATGGAAACTGCGAGCGAAACAACGGTTGCGAACATTTCACGCGGTGAACGCCCCAGGGCCACGCCGAATCCGAAAAGCAAAAAGCTAAGTACGGCCACGGTCATCATAATTATCCTGGAAAGCTGCCGAATGTCCTTCGCCAGAGGAATTTCAGTATTGATACCGACAATCGACCGGCTGATGGCGCCGATTTCGGTATTTATTCCAGTTGCCACAACGACTGCCCGACCACCACCGGCCACGATGGTCGTGCCGGCAAAGACCATGTTGGCGCGATCGGCAACCGGTAAATTATCATCGCGCAAAACTACGGCTGTTTTCTGCGCCGGCATGGATTCGCCGGTTAACGTCGCCTGGTTCGTTCGTAATGAGTTCGCTTCGATAAGTCGCATATCAGCCGAAACCCGCTCACCTTCGCGTAGAACGACAATGTCGCCAGGCACAAGTTCTCGGTCGGACACAATAATTTCGTGCCCATCGCGTAAAACTGTCGCCCGAGAAACAGTAAGCCGTCGTAGGGCGGCAAGCGTGTCTTGCGCCCGACCTTCCTGAATTGCGCCAATAATGGCGTTGAAAACTAAAACGGACAGAATAACATAGGCATCCGAACTATCTTGCAGAAAAAAAACCACGACACTTGCAAACGCCAGAATGTATATAAGCGGACTCCGAAACTGGCGGAGAAAAATACTAATCACGCTTTCCGGCTTCACGGTCGCCAATTCGTTCGGACCAGAATTCAGAAACCGCACGTTGGCCTCCTGGGTCGTAAGGCCGGCATGGTAGTCGGTCTTTAGTTCCCGCTCGATATTTTCGAGCGCCGCGGCGTGCCACGCTATCATCGGTTCTCGACGTGATCCTTTTTTCCCAAAACAATGTGCGGATAGATCTCAAGAAGCGCAAAAAGCAAGCTCACGGCGACCGGCCCCAAGATGAAACCTACGGGACCGAAAAGCTTGAGACCGCCGAGGACGGAGAGAAGAACCGCGAGCGGGTGGATATTGACGCCGCGCTTCAGTATCTGCGGACGAGTGAGGTTGTCGATAAGGCCGACAAAAACTATTCCCCACAGCGCCAATCCGAAAGCCGGAAAGAAATTGCCGATGATAACAAGATAGGCGACGGCCGGCACGACGATGACCATGGTGCCCACGACCGGTATGAGCGCGGAGACAACGGTGAGCGCTCCCCAAAAGGCCGCGCTCGGAATACCGAAGACGAAGAAGCCGACGGTCGCCATCGCGCCTTGGATGATGGCCACGACGAGCGAACCGCGGACCACGGAATTCACGGCCAGGACGAGCTTCTCGGCAATCTCGTTCTTATAGTGCTCGGAGAGCGGCATAAGATTGAGCAGGACGGCACGAATTCGCTTGCCGTCCTTTAGGAAATAATAAAAGGCAATGAGCGCGATAAAGGTATTCGCGAAAAATACCGTGAGGCCGGAAAAGACGGCGCCGATATTGCTAAAAAACCAGCCCACGACCCGGCCAAGGAGTGTGCCGGCGTTCGCCATCACCGCTCCAAAATCGATGAATGGCAACCGCGTGCGGATAAATTCGGCCACCCGGCCGGAGAGGACGCCCGCACCCGAATCCGCAACGGCCGTATAAAGATTAAAGCCCTCGGCGACGACCCTAACGGCAAATAGCGATAGCGGCACGAGCACGATTATGATGATCGCCAGAACGACGAGAAACGCACCCAGACCCAGCCCGACGTGAAATATCGCCATGAATTTCCGATGGAGCGGTTCGAAAATAATGGCGAAAGTCGCCGCGATGAGAAGCGGTGAAAGATAGGGTAGGAAAATCGCCCCAACAACCAGAGCAATAACGGCGAGACCGAAGCTGAAGAATTTTATTTCAAACCCGTGGATATCATCCATTCTCTCTATTGTAACATCTTTTGGGCACGCCGAGAGAGCGCTCCGGCGCGCAGGACAACGACTCGGCCATCGCGCAGCTCAATAAGCGTCGAAGGGGGCACATCCCGAC
>JBBUDB010000054.1:18819-23716 GCA_038057515.1 Patescibacteria group bacterium
GCGGATCGCTGTGATGGTCGTCGGCGCGTCGAGACATCCCGACGCCCGCCGGCCACGTAAAAATCAACGTTTTCACCGAAATACGCTCGCGCTTCAGCGACAGTCAATGCCGGCGGCTTGCCTTCGGGGTTGGCGCTCGGCGCGACAAGCGGGCCGGTTTTTTTGAGCAGTCGCCGCAGAGCTTTTGGTCTTGGTAGACGGAATGCGATCGTCTTCGTGCCACGATGTAGGTACGCGAGCTTTTTCGTTTTGACGGGTAAAATAATACTCACTGGTCCTGGCCAGAGCGTGCGAAGCACGCCCAATGTCTGGCTATCGAGGGCGACGCCGAACCTTCGAACATCGAGCATCGAACCAATAAGCACGATGAACGGTTTTTTCGGGTTCCGTTTTCGTAATTTATAGATACGTTCAACTGTTTTTCGTCGGAGCGCCGAACCGACGACGCCGTAGAGCGTATCGGTCGGAAGCACGCCTATACCGCCGCGTTTTAAAATATTCGATGTTTCGCCGAGATGCATCTCGCCATTGTACCAAAAAATGAAAAGGGGACCTTTCGAGCGAGCTCGATTGGTCCCCAGTAGCCCCCCCTTGGGGCGATTGGCGGTTCTTGCAGACGAGGTCTCGAACCTTTGTTTTGGTTTTCGGATAGAACTCCGATGGCTTCATGGGTGTTTTACCACCCGCTAGAGTCATCGAGGCTGAGCCCCGGGAACCATCTCACTGGTCCTGGTGTCATCCCCTCGCCTGGATTGGGGTACCATGAACAGTCTTCGCACCGTCTTGTGTTCGGATGCGTTGAACCTCTCGGTTCTTCGCGTACCAAACCCGATCCGCACGTCCGCGCCACGAGTGGCGAGGCCGGCAATCCAAGAGGGCACGAACCCTATCCTGGTTCTGCGACTCGCGGCTTTACCCGCGATCGTTTGCCGTTCCCGAAGATTTTACCTCCGGAAAACGACTACCCGTGTGGCACGCCGCTGGCGTATCCCCACCCTCCGTTTCCGAAGAGCGACGTGTCCAGCGGAGTGGACACGGGCCACGAGCAGCTTACCGTGTCGAGAACGGACGACGTACGTTCTGCCGCAACGTTTCGGTGTTCCTTTCGGTTCTCCGAAACAATTATTGCAAGACGTCCACGTCCCTTGCTCGACTCGCTCGGCCCGAGGGCCGCAGCCGGTAAAGCGCACTCCCCTAACGCAGAATTGGTGCGACACTGCAAGAACTTTTTATTCACCTTAACGAAGGACTGATACTCACTTTACGCGACGCAAGGATATCGTCAAGGGCAAAAAAGCCCTAAAAAGGCCTGTTATCTTAATAACCTGTGGGCTATTGGTGGATAACTAAAAACCCCTTTAAAATCAGGGGTCAAAGGCCATTAGAATAAGAAAACCCACAGTTGATCTATAAGAACTATGCTACTGCAGCCCTTTCGCCGCTCTCGCCTGGTCTGATTCTTTGAGCCAAACCTTGCGCATGCGGACGGACTTCGGCGTTATCTCGACAAGTTCGTCATCACCAACGTACTCGATGGCGTCCTCGAGAGTCATGGCTCGCGGCACCTTCAAAAATTCCATGCCGCCATCCGACTTCGCGCGCATGTTCGAAAGCTGTTTCTCGCGGCAAACATTGACGCGCAAGTCCTGGGCCTTGGCGTTTTGGCCGACGATCTGGCCCTCATACACCTCGACGCCGGGACCGACGAAAAGTTCGCCGCGCCCTTCGGCCGCTATGAGGCCGTAGGTGCGCGTCATGCCGGTTTCGTGGGCGACAAGCGAACCATGAGGACCGGAATCAAAGTCGCCCCGATATTCTTCAAAGCGTTCAAAGATGCTGTTCATAATACCCAAGCCCTTGGTGCTGGTGAGGAACTGATTGCGAAAACCGATCAGGCCGCGCGTCGGCACGAGAAATTCGATGTAGGCAATGTGGCTGTCTACTTTCATGTCGGTCATCGTCCCCCGCCGAGAGCCCATCTGCTCGATTATCGTGCCAGTGAACTGTTCGGGCACTTCGACCGAGAGAATCTCTATCGGCTCGAATTTCTTGCCGTCCTTCTCTTTGAAAATGACTTGCGGGCGCGAGGCCTGAAGCTCGAATCCTTCCCGACGCATTTTCTCAATAAGAATAGAAAGGTGCAGTTCGCCGCGCCCCGAAACCGTCCAGGAATCCCTGGCGCCGGGCACGGTTTCGACGCGAAGGGCCACGTCGGTTTCGATCTCCTTCATCAGCCGGTCGCGCAAATTGTTCGAGGTCGTGAACTGTCCTTCCCGGCCGGAAAACGGCGAGGTGTTCACGCCGAAGGTCATCTTGACCGTTGGCTCTTCGATCTCGATGATCGGCAGGGCCTGGGGATTTTCCGGGTCGGTAATAGTTTCGCCGATAGAAATATCGTCGATACCGGCCACGGCGACGATGTCCCCCGCCTCTGCCTTTTCGACCTCAACGCGGCCCAGACCGTCAAAGGTCATAATGGAAGAAAGCGTTGCCTTCTCGGCTTTGCCCTCGCGGTTGATGTGAACGACGGGTTCGTTCTTATAAAGCGTGCCGGCGTAGAGGCGGCCGATGGCAATCTTGCCCTTATAGTTATCGTAGGCCAGGTTCACGGTGAGCATCTGGAGGGGCGCGTTTACGTCCACCTTCGGCGCGGGAATGGTCGCGACGATCGCGTCGAAAAGCGGCACCACGTCGGTCATGGTGGTGAGGTCTTTCGTGATTCCCGCCTTGCCGGCGATGCCCGAAGCGTAAATGACCGGAAATTCTATTTGGTCGTCAGAGGCGCCGAGCTCGATAAAGAGATCAAAGGTCCGCTCCAGCGCCCAATCGGGCCGAGCGGCGGGTTTATCGATCTTATTCACGACCACGATTATCTTGTGGCCGGCTTGAATGGCCTTCTTTAAGACGAATTTCGTTTGCGGCATCGGGCCTTCCTTGGCGTCCACAAGAAGAAGCGCGCCGTCCACCATGCGCATGATGCGCTCCACTTCGCCGCCAAAGTCGGCGTGACCCGGAGTGTCAACGATATTTATCTTTACTCGGCTGGATTCGCCGGACGAGTTCACGGTGTCATAGGTTATGGCGGCGTTCTTCGAAAATATGGTGATTCCGCGCTCGCGTTCGAGCTCGTTCGAATCCATGATAAGGTCGCTCGTCGCGCCGCTTTTGAGTTTAAAGCTTTGGGATTGCTTCAAAAGCGCATCAACGAGCGTGGTTTTGCCGTGGTCAACGTGAGCGATAATGGCAATATTCCGTAGTTCCATGAAATTAAGATGTTCCAGAAATTTACCCCGTTAGAGATAAGCCGCTCCAAGCGACTGCCGCTCTCCCGCTAGAGCGGGAGAGCGGATCTCTAACGGGGTGAAAAGCACCCGGGTCGCCAGGTGCTCTGGAATTGGTGCTTATATTCTACCGCAAATCAGGTAATTATGCAACTGGGCGTACTCTAACCCCATCATCCTGTCGCCCTGATTCTTGAGGAAGCTCTAACCTATAGCCCCTGCGTGTCCCGATTCACGTCATCGAAATCGGCGTTCGGATCGCCCACTTGGATGTTTGCCGCCGCGTTCACGAGATCCTGCGACCGATCGGTGCCGCTGTCGGGGAGGGCTTCCGCCGGGGGTTGCGTCCGCGTCGCGGCTGTTTCGTCATCCGCGGCCGGAGCGCCGTAATACCACCGGACGCCCAGAGCGACGGCGGCGAGCGCGATAACGACCAAAACGATGAGGAGTGTTTTTTTCATGAGAGGTGTTCGGTTAAAGTGTTATTGGGCCGTTGTTGAAGTCGTGGTCGTAGCGGGCGGCGCGTTATCGTCATCAACCCGCGGAATCTGAGCGAGGGTCACGGCCGCCCGATGCACGGTATCCCGGGCCGCCTGAAGGGCGTCGCGGATTTTTCCAAGATCGCCCTGAAGGAGATTTTTTGCTGTTTTTACGTTGTCGCGCAGTATGACGTTTTCGTCCGCGATTGTGATGGGGTAGGTTTTACCGACCTGCTCGGCCACGACCGCCCGCGCGGCATCAATGGCCTTGCGCGCCGCGGCAATCCCCGCATCCGCGGACGCCGCGTCGAGTCCGCGATCGACTGCCTTGTCGCGGCGCGAGATGATCCGGTCTAAAATATCATCGAGCTTGTTGAGTAGGTTGGTAAAATGCTCCCGGCGCTTCGCGTTGATCTCATTCAATCGCCCGTCAATCCGTTCGACGAGCTGGCGCCGTCGCTCGTCTTTGATGCCAACAAGCTTCGCCTTAAAATCTTCTTTTTCTTTCTCGAGGCGCCCGCGCATCGCGTTGCGCGCATCCTCGATTTTCGTGCGGAATTCTTCGCGCTTCGCCTCGATCTCTTTCCAAGCCGCCTCGCGGGCGGCCTCGATCTTGTCGCGGTTGCTATCACGCAAGCCCTTAATGGTATCAAGCGCGCCCTGACGAATATCTTTTATTCCAGAACGAGTATCTTCCTGAATTCCTCGCGCCTTATCGCGTAGCTCTTGGAGAGGACGGATTGGTGGCTTCGGCGGTGGTGCCGTCGTAGTTGTTTGCGCCGCAACCGGCAAAACCAGCACGGCAACCGTGAGCAGGGTTAGTAAGTTTTTAATCATGGTACTCATATTGTATAGAACGAACGGCTGTTTGTCATCTTGCGTTTATGCACAGCCCTGGGTCTCACAATTCAGGTGATAAGCAGAAATAGGTGGCGATTTTTCCGGCTTTTGGCTAGGATTAGGAAGATTGGGGGGGGATCGTCCTTGGTCGCCTCCGGCGACTAATGGCCCGCCAGAGGCGGATAAATAGGACAGCGGCCTTTTGCGCCAGAGGCGCACTCGCCTTTGGCGAGGAAGCCGCTCTTGATAATTTCTTACAGTGCTGGGGGATCGTCTAATGGTAGGACAGCGGCCTTT
>JBBUDB010000054.1:23816-31629 GCA_038057515.1 Patescibacteria group bacterium
AAGCCGTGAATCGGGGTTCGATTCCCTGCCCCCCAGCAATGGGAATAAACCCAGGAGTTCTGCGCCCTGGGCGCATCCGCCTTCGGCGGAGATTCCCAGTCCCCCAGCACACTAGAACTCGCTTAGCGAGGCACGAGCTTAGCGGTTCTTGTGCCCCGTCATCGGCGGGGCTACAATCCCCGTCTGAGCGAAGCGACAGCGTGGCCAACTCGTGATAGGTTATCCCGCTCGAGAAAATGTAATGACTATAATCCGCGACCGAGATGCCCAGCAAGGGGAACAAGTTTAGCGATTCATATTGCCCTGTCTGCCGATGAACGAAATTCCAGAATTCGGCGTAAAACGAGAGAATGAGGAGCGGCGGGACGGCGGATGTGCTGTCGTTTTTGATCCGGGTGCTCAAAGATACGCCGTCGGGAGAGAAACCGAAAGCGGACTGTTCCGACTTTTTTCCGGCGGAGTTGAGCCCGAAGAAGACATTAAAGAAGGAATACTAAGGGAGGTCGTCGAAGAGAGCGGCTTAAACGAATTTTTATATGTTGAAAAAATCGCCGAAGCTATCGCTCATTATCATAATATCCTAAGGAATGTGGATCGAGCGGCCCATGCAACCTGTTTTCTCGTTATCTTAGAAAGCGCGCGTCTCGTGGATGTTAAGCTTGAGGAGCACGAAAAATTCACTTTAGCGTGGGCGAGCGCAGACGAGATTGTTTCTAATTGGGAATCAAGAAACGAGAGTCATGATTATGACCACTGGTTCTATTTCTTCAAAAAATCGGTGGCCCGAGCGAAAGAATTGGGATACGACACGACGAGCTTTACGTAGTTAGGGCCGACCTTTGATGTTTTGGTCGGCCCTAGCCATGATGGAAACTCTGCTACTCGGTTGGCTTGGGAGCAGGGAGGAGCGCTACCGCGCCCATATGAATCGGCTCCTTGAGGTCACCTCCCGCAACCGAGACGTGGATCTTCCGTTCGCTCGCGAAGGCGTCGTCGAATCTGATGACGAGACGCGGGCGGTCGAACATTGGCCACCACACTCCGCCACGTTCCCGATCCACGGATATCTCGATACCGTCCATATCTTGTTTCAGGTAGATGCGGATCGCGTCATCGGGCTTCCAGTCGGTGGTCGCGCGGTGAACGGGGTCGCCTTGCGCCCGGAAGCGCTCGACAATCGTTATTTCCCGAACACCGTCGACGAGTAGCCAGCCAATTTCCGGGTGGAATTCCGTCTTGGCCACCCGGCCGTTATCGGTTTCGACCTTCGAAACGATCCTGCGCGCTCTGGCGCTCATAAGGCACTCCTTCTAACCCTTACAAGAGGGCTGGGTTCATGAATACAATATATACCCGAAAAAAGCAACTAGTTGGTCGTTGTCGAAGCAAAATCCTTGTGCCTTCGGGCGCTTGCCGGTACAATCCTTACTTTGTATGCCTCAAGACGAAGTCATCCTCCGGTTCAATAAGGTCTCATTCGAGTTCGGCCACAAAAAGCCGATCCTCGCCGAGGCCGATTTCTCCGTCCGCCAGGGCGCAAAGGTCACGCTTATGGGCCAGAACGGCGCCGGCAAAAGCACCATCTTCTCTCTCATAACGGGCGCGCTCCGCCCAGAAGCGGGCTCGATCTCGACCGCCCTTGGCACCACCATCGCCACCGCCCGTCAGGTCATTCCGCGCGAGGAAATGCGCCTTACTGTCAAAGAATTCTTTGAAAGAGCGTTTCCTAAAAAAGTTTACGATATCGAGCCGCGTATCGAGAAAATTCTAGGCGTTGTTAATCTCTCTGCTAGTGGCAGATCCGCCTCCGGCGGAAAAGCGCCGCTCGACAAGACCCTAAAGACATTCTCCGGCGGCCAGCAGGCTCGGCTCCTCCTCGCCCAGGCCCTCATCCAAAATCCCGACATCCTGCTTCTTGATGAACCGACGAACAATCTCGACAAGGAGGGCATCGCCCATCTCACTAAATTTCTCGTCGAATACCCCAAAACCTGCATCGTCATCTCCCATGACGCGAACTTCCTGAACTCGTTCACCCACGGCGTACTTTATCTTGAGGTCTTCACGCACAAAGTGGAGCAATACACCGGCGATTATTTTGACGTGGTTGAGGAGATCAAGAACCGGCTCGAACGCGAACGAATGAAAAACGTTCGTCTCGAAAAAGATATCCAACACCGCAAGGAACAGGCCGGCTTCTTCGCCCAAAAAGGCGGCCACATGCGCGATGTCGCCCGCAAGATGAATGAAAAAATAGAAGAGCTATCGGAAGATATTGTCGAAGTTCGCCGCGAGGACAAGACGATCCGGAACTTCACGATTCCCTGCCAAGAGGACATAAGCGGCAAAATATTAGAACTCAAGTCGGTAGGCGTTGTGAAAAATCATAAGTCCGTCGCAAAGAAGGTAGATATTGTTCTCCGGAAAAAAGAACATCTGCTCCTCACTGGCCCGAACGGCATCGGTAAAACAACGCTCCTCGAGGCGCTCGCGGCCGGGCACGCCAGGGGCGAGCACGTCACGCCCGGTATTCGCATCGGTTACTATCGACAGGATTTTTCAACGCTCGATTTCGAGGCGACGGTTCACGACACTCTCCGGAAATCAATTCGTCATGGCACCGAGCAAGACCTCCGCTCGCATGCGGCCGGCTTCCTCATCGACGCCGAAATTTTAAAAACTAAGATTGGCGCCCTCTCCGAAGGTCAAAAAGGCCTCGTGGCCTTCGCGCAAATTGTCCTCCTCCGGCCGGGACTCCTCATCCTCGACGAGCCGACGAATCACATCAACTTCCGCCACATTCCCGTCATCGCCGCCGCCCTCGATAAATACGAAGGGGCAATGATCCTCGTGAGCCACGTGCCCGATTTCGTGAAGAAAATCCGCATCGACCAGACGCTCGACCTTGCCGAAATATAATCGCTACCCGCCACGCAATAACCCTCTTCTCGCTTCGTAATTATCATTGTACAATTCTATGGAATCGTTCTATGATGAAATTGCGCCTTAAACGCCAGATTGTAAAATTAACATGAAAAGATGGGTGGTGATTTTTAGGGCTTTGGCGAATATCAACCGACTTAGGATAGTCAAAATGCTGGCCGACGGCCGGAAGATGAACGTCACCGAAATTGCGGGGAGTCTTGAGATTTCCTTCAAGGCCACCTCAAACCATTTAGCACTATTGAAAAACTTGGATGTTTTAGAGGCGCATGGATCATTGGGTCACGTTTTTTATTCTTTCAACCGACAATTGCCCAGCGATTTTAAGAAAATAATTGAGACCGCCCTAGGGTAGCTATCGAATTATCACCATCGTTCATCGCCCAACAGGACAATTCTATGGAATTGTCCTGTTAAGATTGTTACGGTTGTCCATATTTTCTCGAGTCCCTATGTTCCGGTTTCCGGACGCTTTTGCTTTAAATACTTCTTACCACCAAGTTTCGTGGGCAGAAATTCGTCCGTCGAATATTTTTCATACCCTTCGCCGTAACCGAGCTCCTTCATGAGCTTCGTGGGCGCATTGCGCAGTTTCATCGGCACCGGCAGGTTGCCGTATTTCTTGACGTCGGCCGCCGCCGCAAAATAGGCGTCGTAGGCGCTTCGGTCCTTCTTCGCGAGCGCGAGATACGCCGCGCCGTGGGCGAGATTAATCTGCGCCTCCGGCAAACCGATACTTTGGACGGCCCGGAACACATCGTTGGCAACCACGAGCGCCGTCGGCTGGCCCAGACCGACGTCTTCGGAGGCGAAGACCACCATCCGGCGCGCAATGAACTTCGGGTCTTCGCCGGCGTCTATCATCCGGGCCAGATAGTAAAGCGCCGCGTCCGGCTGGCTGGCACGGAGCGATTTGATAAAGGCGCTAATGACGTTGTAGTGCTCCTCGCCTTTTTTGTCATACCGCAAGAATTTCGACTGCAACGCCTCGGCGAGCGTTTCGGCGGTAACTTTTCCGTAAAGCCGCTCGGCCGCTTCGAGCACCGTCAGGGCCTGACGCGCGTCGCCATTTGCCATGCGCACCAACCACTCCCCCGCCTCTTTGGGAATCTTCAAGCCGGTGCGCCTCAATATTTTCGCCATGTCGGCGCTCCCGAGTTCGTCGAGCACGAAAACGCGACAGCGAGAAAGAAGCGCCGATATCACCTCGAAGCTCGGGTTTTCGGTCGTGGCGCCGATGAGCGTCAGCTCTCCCGACTCGACCGAAGGCAAAAGAAAATCCTGCTGGGCTTTGTTGAAGCGATGGATCTCGTCGAGAAATAATATCTTTGGCTTATTCGTGACGAAGGAAACGATTTTCCGGATATCATCTTTCCCCGCCGAGACGGCCGAAAGTTCGAAAAGCTCCGCACCCAAACTCCGCGCGTAAATTCGGGCCAGCGTCGTTTTGCCCGAACCCGGCGGACCCCAAAGGATGAATGAGAATCGGTGGCCTTTTTCGACCGCCACGCGGAGCGGCCCAGCCCTGAGCCCCGTCGAAGGGTTGCCCGGGCCAACTAAATGATCCTGGCCCACGAAATCATCAAGGGTCTTGGGGCGAAGACGTGCGGCTAGGGGTTCCTTTTCCTCCATAACCGGTATTGTAGCAAGCCGACTCCCGATGCGCCTCTTACCAGATCGCCCTGGCCACGACCTTCGCGACTCCTCTATCAAGCGCGGAAGGCACTATCATCTCGGGCGTTGGCCGTTTTACATACCTGGCGATCGCCTCGGCGGCACGGATGAACATTTTATCCTCGAACTGCTTGATGCGCCGATCGAGCGCCCCCCGAAAAATACCGGGGAACGCCAAGAGATTATTGATCTGGTTCGGAAAATCGGAGCGACCGGTTGCGACGACAAAGGCGCCGCCTCGGCGAGCGAGGTCGGGCATGATCTCGGGCGTCGGATTCGCAAGCGCGCAAACTATCGGTTGCTTATTCATCTCGCGCACCATTTCTTCGGTCACAAGATTCGCGCGGCTCACGCCGATAAAAATATCGGCCCCGCGAAGAAGCGTCGAAAGATTTCCTTCCCGCCGTTCATGATTCGTAAGGCGCGCAAGCGACGCCTTTTCCGGGTCCATATTATCGCGGCCTTCATAAACCGCGCCACGGCTATCTGCCAGAGTGATGTTTTTAAATCCGTACGCGAGAAGCAGGCGCGCCACTGCGCTTCCTGCCGCCCCGGCGCCGTTTAGAACCACGCGCGCCTTTTCCGGCGAAAGATTTCTAAGCTTCAGGGCGTTGATCATCGCCGCGAGCACGACCGTCGCCGTGCCGTGCTGGTCGTCGTGCATCACGGGAATTTCGAGTTCAGCCCGCAACCGCCGCTCGATCTCAAAACAGCGCGGCGCGGCGATATCTTCGAGATTGATGCCACCGAAAACCGGCGCGATGAGTTTTACCGCTTTGATAATTTCTTCGGTGTCTTGAGTATCGAGGCAAATGGGAAAAGCGTCCACGCCGCCGAATTCTTTAAAAAGAAGCGCCTTGCCCTCCATGACCGGCAAAGCGGCTTTGGCGCCAAGATTGCCTAACCCCAAGATGGAAGAGCCATCGGAAACTACCGCCACGGTATTACCGCGAAAAGTATAATCGAAAATGCGTTCGGGATTCTTGGCAATCTCTCGGCATGCTTCCGCGACGCCTGGCGTATAGGCGAGCGACAGATCGCGGCTGGTGCGCACCGGCACCTTACTGCGCACCTCGATCTTGCCCCGGTGTTTTTTGTGGAACGCCAGAGATTCTTTGAATATTTTTTCAGCCATAAGTCATGGGTATTGTAGCGCGCCTCTCGCCTGTCGGCGAATGGTTAATTTTCGACAAGCCACTGCACGCGGCCGATCGTGCCGTCGGTAAGGCGCACTTTGGTGCCGCGCGGGTGATTCGGGATAGAGGTCAGAATATCCTTAACGATGCCCTGGGTATAGTTCCGCGTGCCGTAATTCTCCTTTTCTATGACCCAAACGGCCACGCCTGGCTTTATGGCGCTCCGCGGCGGCGGGGCGGGATTGTCCGGTCCGGTATTCCGCATATGGTGTGTATTTTAGCCGAAACGGAGAAATCCGGAACCCCCGTCCCGTTCCCGGCCGTGGTATTATTCTCCAATATGTTGAAACGCCCGAGACGCACCAAAGCCAAGACAAAGAAGCGAAGAATCGCCTATTTTGATCATGCGGCGACGACCCCGCTCGACCCGCGCGTCCTCGCGGCCATGAAGCCGCACTTCCTGGACGGTTTCGGAAATCCGGCGAATCTTTACGCTCTCGGTCGGTCGGCGAAATATGCCATTTTAGGGGCGAGAGAAAAGATAGATGCCGCCCTGAACTGCGGTCCGCAAGAATTTATCTTCACCGGCTCGGCCACCGAATCAGACAACATCGCCTTGCAGGGTATCGCCCGCGCCAATAAAGATTTCGGGAACAAGATAATTATTTCGAACGTCGAGCACAAAGGCATCTTGGCTGTCACCGAGCACCTCGCCAAAGAGGGTTTTGAAATCGTGGAGCTTCCCGTCGGCCCCGATGCCCTCGTGCGACCAGTCGACCTTGAGCGCGCGCTCGACGAAAAGACCATTTTAGTTTCGATCACCTCGGCCGACAGCGAAACCGGTTCGCTTCAGCCGATCCCCGAGCTCGCGAGCATCATTAAGGCCTGGCGCGCCGCCCACGCGAGCGCCCTCCCCTACTTCCACACCGACGCGAGCCAAGCGGCCACCTATGCCGACTTGAACGTCGAAACGCTCGGCGTCGACCTCATGACCCTTTCCGCCCACAAGATCCACGGCCCCAAGGGAGTCGGCGGGCTCTATGCGCGTCGAGGGGTGAGGGTCGCGCCGATAATCTTCGGCGGTGGACAGCAAGGGCGTCTCCGCTCGGGCACCGAAAACGTCCCCGGCATCGTCGGCTTCGGCGAGGCGATGGCGCTCGCGCAAAAAGAACGCGCCCGCGAAGCGGCCCGTGTCAAGAAACTGCGCGACCGCCTCGAAAAGGGAATTATGAAAAATATCCCGAAAGTTCTTCTGAATGGCCACCCGACCAAGCGTCTGCCGAATTTTTTTAACGTCTCTATTCTCGACATCGAGGGCGAGGCGATGCTTCTCTATCTTGATGAGAAAGGGATTCTCGTTAATACCGGCTCCGCTTGTAATTCAGAGAGTTTAGAACCCTCCGCGGTCCTCGTGGCTCTCGGGCGGCCCTATGAATTCGTTCACGGCAGTATCCGCTTCACTCTCGGGAAAAGCACGACCAAAGATGAAGTTGATCACGTTCTTAAAGAATTGCCCGGGATCGTCAGGGTTCTGCGGCGCGTTTCCCCTCTTAATCTTAATTTGGATCAGAGCGCCTCGGTCTCGCAACCGAAGGCGTTTGTAGGCGGCCAGACGCCGCACTTTCTACGGAAAAAGAAATAGCGACAAGCGTTCACCGAATATGCCAGCTAGAAAAAATAAACCGAGGATCGTTAAGAAGATCGCGAAAGCGGCGAAGCGCAGGGCGAAGCCCGACGTTGTGAACAAGAACGTGGGCGAGGCCTGGGCCTATACCGCCACGGTCAAAAGCCACTTCTTCAAACCGCGAAACCTGCTTTGGGAAGAGCCGGATACAAGCGCGTTCGACGCTGAAGGCATCGTCGGCTCCCCCGCCTGCGGCGACGTGATGCGCGTTTGGCTGAATATCGATGAAGCCGGTGATCGGGTTAAGGATTTTAAGTGGCGTACCTTTGGCTGTGCCTCCGCCATCGCCGCCACTTCGATGCTCTCGGTCATCATCACCGAGAAGGGCGGCATGAAGATCGACGAAGCGCTGAAAGTAAGACCCCAGGACATCATG